>DJEE01000009.1:327-10983 GCA_002431805.1 Eggerthellaceae bacterium UBA5906 | reverse complement strand
AGGCGCTTGATGATGTCGGGAGGCAGCTCGGTGCAGCTGCGGCCCCACTGCTTCTCGGTGTAGCCCTTCACCAGCTTCTCGTACACGTCGCGCCCGATGAGCGAAAGCGCCTGCTCCTCGAGGTTCTTCGGCTCGCCGTCGCCGATGAGCTCGGCGGCCTCGGCCTTCTGGCGCTCGATGATCTCGACGGCCTCGGCGGGCGTGCGGATGCCCCACATCTTCGAGAACGTGTTCATGTTGAACGGCAGGTTGTACAGCTCGTCCTTGTACACGGCCACGGGGCTGTTGATGTAGTTGTTGAACTCCGCGAACTGGTTGACGTACTCCCAGACGGGGCGCAGCGAGGTGTGGAAGATGTGCGCGCCGTAGCGGTGCACGTTGATGCCCTCGACGTCCTCGGTGTAGATGTTGCCGGCGATGTGGTCGCGGCGGTCGATGACCAGGCACGTCTTGCCGAGCTTGGCGGCCTCGTGGCAGAACACGGCAGAGGAGATGCCGGCGCCGACGACGAGGTAATCGTAATGGGATTGCTGCATAATTAATCCTAACTATTCAGTAATTTGCTGAAAATGCCTATCATACACATTCTCGCTCCTGAATACTACAAGCCATTGTTTAAAAACGATATACAAGTTTTATGTTAGCTAAAATCAGCACCGTATCCTCTGAAAAGGATACGTCTAATCTCATCATTATATCCTTCATAACTACCTGCAATATAATTAGTAATGGACTTAGCGTGATCGCGTTAGCGTCAACCACTTTCCATTTAGTAAATACCTGTGTCGATTCGGCAAGTTCAGCATGAACAAACAAGCAGGCAAGACAAGATTGCACAATGCAAGCAGAACAACCCTTTGCACGTCTTTCTCATCCCCATATGATCAGCTCGAATTTCAAAACGATTACGTAGCGACTCTTTTACCACTGTTTCAATATCCCTAAGGCCCCTCTATGCGCCGATTTGCTTTATTGATACTACTTAATAGTTAAGCTCTTTAGTCGTTCAGTTATTTTAACAGTTGGCAAAATTCGTCATGCTTACCTCCCCGGGAGCGACCTTTTGCTTTGGGCGCTGCAGTCGCCTGCTGCTCCGGCCGCTCCCGTTCGGGCGCCGAAGGCTTTTGCTGTTCTCGCGGCCATGCGTTACAGCCAATTTCCCTTTTCCTTTTCCCTTCGGCACCTCCACTGTAGCGTGAAAATCGATTTTCTGACCTATACATTTCCGTGAACTTGAGCGCCATCTTCACGTTTTCGTACCGACTTTGGCCTTGAGTATTGCTTTTTCTGGCGAAGTGTGCATATGACAGCAGTAGTTTTCCTCGGCGCTTTGCACAACGCTAAGCACTCGCCCCACCGCCATCAAGTGCAGGCAACAATCCCCCACCCCACCTTCACCGCCCGCCTTTAGCGGCACGCTGCCGCAGATGTCACCGCAATGCCGCACGCAAGCAGCTTGCAGCTCAACCCTTCCCCGTCGCCCACTATTGTCAAACCCCGCTTGCGGATTGGAGAATCCGATAGCGCGCGGGGCACTCGCAACGCCACGCAAAGCTGCAGGTGGTAGCATAAGCGCGTAAGGGTTTGCCCGCATCGCGTGGCAAAATGCAAGGGAGCTTGGCCCAAGGAGGAACGTTATGGCGTTCGAAGACGAAAAAGACCCGTATTGCAAAACCGACCGTTTCACGGCGAAAAACGGCATGGTTATCACTGAGCTCGGCGAGGACTGGGCCACGGCGGAAATGACCATCGACGAATCGTTTCTGAACGGCATCGGCATTCCTATGGGCGGGTGCTACTTCACACTCGGCGACTTCTCGTTCGGAGCAGCCTGTCATTACATCAAAAACGAGATTGTGACGCTGAACTCGCAAATCGACTTCATCGCATCGGCCAAGGTGGGCGACACGGTACGCGCGCATTGCCATTGTGTGTCGGCCACACGCAAAACCAGCCGTTACGAAATTGAGATAACCGACCAAACCGGCAAGCTGCTTGGCCTCATGCACGTAACGGGCTACTGCAAGGCACACAAGTAGCCCACGCAGAAGTCGAACTGCCACGCGATTTGCGTGGAGTCGATAGCGGCAGCTCGCCCACGGACGCCTTCTCCTACCTAAAAGGTTTGGTTTTGTAGGGGCTTTTGCGCGAGAGAGACAATTGGCTGGTATGCTAGGACAGCTGATATGCATGCTCTCGTGTTTACAAGGTGGTATAAACGTGGCGTTTGCCAAGGTGAAACAACAATATGAAGTGGTTGTGGCCGTGTGCTGCTTCCTTATTTTGTTTACGAACGTAGGGCTGCCGTCCACATCGTTTTCCGTGTACCAGCCCTATTTGGTTGACCTGCCCGGCGTTGGGCACTCGGGCGGGTCGATTATCGTGTCGGTGCGCACGTTCGTGTCGTTGCTGGCCATGCTAGTAGTTGGCCGCTATTACGATTTTCTTGACTGCCGCGCCGGCGCGTGCTTGGCATCGGTGTTCGTGAGCATCGGGTTTTTGCTGTATGCGCTAAACACGAGCAACTTCATCGGACTGTGCGTAGCGTCGGCGTTTACGGGCCTTGGGTACGGGCTGGGCGGCATGATTGCGTCAACCATGCTGATCAACCGCTGGTTCCGCGTGAACGTAGCCACCGTGGCGGGCATCGCCGCAGTGGGCTCGGGCGTTGCCGCCATCATCATCCCGAATGCCGCCGTGGCACTCATTAACGCATTCGGATTGCAAATGGCATTCGCTTTCGAAGCCGGGCTTGCGCTGCTGATAGCCGCCATCGTGTTCGCACTTTTGAGAAACGACCCGCGCGACCTGGGGCTTTCCCCCTACGAAGGATGCCGCGATGCGCAAGGCAACCTGTTGCCGCCGCGTAAGAAAAAACACGAAGGTCAGCGCAAGCGCCACGTTAACCGTAACCTTTCGCCAAAAGCCATGCCGCTTCTGTTCGTTGCCATGACCATTATTGGTTGCGTTTCGGTAGGCGGCGGCAATTACCTGGCCGTGCTGTTCACGTCGGAGGGCTTCAGCACCGAAAGCGCCGCCGCGCTTGTGGCCGTAAACGGCGCGTGCTTGACGGTGGCAAAGCTGGCAAGCGGCATGGTGTTCGACCGCGTTGGCACGCGCAACGGCTCGCTTGCATTTTTCGCGCTCTACATTGCCGGTACGGGGCTTTTGTGTCTATCGGACATGGGCAACGCCGGGCTTGCAAGCGTGGGCGTGTTCATGTTCGGCTTGGGCATGTCGCTGGGCACGGTGGGCATTTCCGTATGGTCTATTGAGCTGGCACCGCGCGGCAAAGAAACGCGCACCATCAAAAACTTCCAGGTGTTCTACGCACTTGGTGGATTCATTTTCACGTTTCTACCAGGCTTTTTAACTGAAGCGTTTGGCACGTACCTGGTGTCGTACGCCGCGTTGTTTGTGATGCTGGTGGTAGCGGCGGTTATTATCATCGGCGTATACGCCGCCACAGAGAAGAAAGGGAAAGCCGCTGAAGCGTAGCGTCCGATGCTCTACGCCAGCTTCAGGGCCATGGAGCCGCATTGCTCGTACAGGTACTTAAACCAGCTGTAGCTTACGGTGACGTACCCTTGCGTAGGGTCCATAAGGCACACGTCGTCGCCCTGCGTGCCAAGCAGCACCACGCAATGCTCCAGATAGTAGAAGGAGTTTGCTTCAAGCGGCTCGTCGAACTGCGGGTCCTCGAAGCTCAGCGTGGTCCACACCAGCACAGGACTTCCGGAATTTGCCAGGTTTGCCAGATCGTCAAAGCGGGCGCCCGTGGCGTTTTCGAAACGCCGGGTTGTGTCTGCGTCCTGCAGCACAGCATTGCCGGTGAGCATGATAGCGGGCGGCATGCCCTCACCCGATGAGTACGGATCGCCCCAGAACGCCGTAGCGTAATCATCGTCGGTGGCGTCGAACGGTAAGTAGGTTGCTACGATGTCATCAGGGTCTGCGTCAACGCCCAGCGCAGTGAGCACGGCCGTGAGCGAATACACCTCACAACCCGCCGGCATGCTGGGATATTGGTACAGCGCGGGCACGTTGGCACTGATGCCGGTAAGGTTAGCGAAACCAGCTTCCTGCATGAAGTCCGCGCGCGGCGAATGTGGCATGTCACCCTGCTCCATGAAACCGAGCGCATCTTGGCGGTATCGAGCGAAATCTTGCTGATTATCAGGCGCTTGACCTGGCATAACGTCAGCCTGTTCTTGAGCCTGCGATACCTCTTGCACCGCCGAGCTTTCCTCATCGGCTTGCTCCACTGCTTGCGCTTGCGCATCGTCACTTGATTGTCCGGATGGCAAAGCGCGGTTCCATACAAATGTGCAGGCAACCACCAAAACCAATACGGCCACGGCAAGCATCGCGCCCCGACGCCATGCTTGCGGGTTTACGGCATGCGTGAGGGTGCCCGCCCCACGCAAAAGTTCGCCTGTGGAGACGCCCGAGGAGATAGGGTGAGAGGAACGCGAAAAGCGTGACGCATCGGAAACCGGTGCCTGGCCATAGCGTACTTCGCTTAACGGCGTGTTGAACAGGGCATCCTCGCCATTTGCAACACGCGCATGTTCACCGCGTGAATGCCCAGCGGCATGCTTCGGGGCTTTATTTTGCTTGGACGCATAACGAGGTTCGACCATCAACAACTCTTCCGTATAACTCTTCATGTTCGCTTCATACGCTGCAAATTATGAGCAGCATAGCTATGTTGCGTTTGAGATTATAGAAAGCGCACCTGAAAAAATGCTTAAGTTTGCCAAGGTATACATAGATTCCAGAAGTGTGTCGCAATTGAAGCCACGGCAGATGTCACAAACTCGCTCGTGTTTGTGTTTTAATCCAGCACAGACGAGTAGCAAGACATAGCGCTGTAACGTTTTCCCTGTTCACGAGCTTGCGGCTATTACGGATACCAGCACACCCGCAACAAAACACAAACACGAGCGAGTTTACGGCAAATTGGAGCCTTTACCCCTGCAGCAGGCACAGTAGCGTGAGCTCAACGGGTTAATCAATCCCGTTCACACTCAATAGCGTCGAGCAATTCTTGCTTTGAGTGAACATCGACCTTTCGGTAGATGTGCTGCAAATGCGTGGTGACCGTGCCGCGCGATATCACCAGCTCCTCTTGGATGCGCGCAGCAGAGCGTCCCTTCGCAAACAAAATGAGCACCTCGGTTTCACGCGGCGTCAGGCCGCAATCGCGCGCTAGCTTCGTGCACCGCTCCTTAAACGGCGCACGCTGCAGCTCGGTACCCTGTTCGGACCGAACGCCAGAAACGTCATCGCCGCTTTCGGGCACGACGATTTGACCCGCACGGCCCCGCTCGCAACAAGAAGAAGGTGCCGCATCTGCATCTTGGCGAAACGCACGCTCCCGCACCCGCATGGTCGCACTGCCGTCAGAAGCTTCACCTACCGAAACCGTCTCGTCCGCTTCGCCTGCCCCGTCTGCCTCATCGGCAGAAACATCCATGGAGCTGCCGATGGACATAACCATGCTTTGACGATCCTTAATGTCCACCAAGTCGTCGTCCTTCATCACGAACATGCAAACCGCGAACACGACAAGCGTGCCACATGCCGCTAAAAAGCTTGCCAGCTGAGGTGTAAGCGGCACGCCGTTGCCCAGCGAAGCAGCTGCCATTTGGCCTGCTGTGCTGCCGAGTGTGAGCATGCCCCAGCCAATGCCGAACGTAGCCGCCGCCGACAAGCGAAAGTTGTACGTTAAGTCCGCAAGCAAAATCCAAACGAACGCGTTAAACGCATTGTAGCCCACAAGCGTGATAACCGGGCCAAGCCAGTGCAGCTGCGCTAAATTCGAAAGCGACGGCACGAACGCAATAGACGCTGCAATGATAAACGTGATGAGCTTGTATAGCCCACGAAACGTGTTATCGCGCCGAAGCAGCTCGAACCCTATAAGCAGTACGGCTAGTACCACGCTGCTGGTAAGCATTGCCGGGTGGTAAAAAGCAAACGATGAAACACCCGCAAGGGACATGAACAGCTGCCGCGCCACGCCGTCGGCTAAGCCAATGCCACACGCGCAAGCGCCAACGCGCACGATAAGACGCGGTGTGGGCATAATCAAACGCGGGTTGCTATCCATCCAAGTTAGCGCCGGGCATGCACGGAAGCGGGAATTTTCGCGCATCATGATCACGCCCGATGCAATAGGCAGCGCCAAAACAACGCCAATCTGCACGAAATCAGGCACGAACGACACGACCGAAAACACCACCGCTGCAATCAAAACGGCCATAGGCACTTCAATACCCACATCGGACGGAGGCCGGTTTCGATGAATTTCCCCATACCCTAAGTGAATAAGGCCAGATCCAGCACCTGTTCCTACCCCACCAAGCACAAGCAAAACGTACGGAGGCCCTGGAAAAGCAGCAGCGGCAACCGCACAGGCAGTGCCCAACAGCGTTACCGCAATGGCACCTATTTGCCCAAGCGGCAACGAAAGCGCTTTCTCAAACACATGCGGGACAACGCCGCCGGCGAACAACGTGATAGTAAGCGCAGCGGAAGACCACAGATACACCGCCGCGCACACAGAATCAGGCGCACCGGATAAAACGCCAACGCCCATACCCAAAAACATCAGGTACACCCATGCGCGAATAAAAGCGAAGCCCCACACGCATCTATTGAAAAACGTTGTAATGTCGTGCTGCTCGCCAGCATCGGTTTGAACGCTTGAAGCAATATCAGCAACGTTGCCGTTCATGTAATCCCCTACCCCTTTAATGCATCATCCCCTTATAGATTGTACCATCGAAACCGTATCTGAATTTCATCGAACTTATGTTCTTATATAAGCTTGTGACCTGGTATTTTCGCAATATCATGCAAAACATAGTACCCGCACTTTTGCGTGGTTGGCTCGCAAGTTCCAATCTTATGCATGATGTGCGCGGCGCGCGTTCAAGCCATACTGAGCGTGTCGGATCAAGGGAATCCGATGTCGTGGGAGCACGTCGCAAGGGGATGCGGCACAAAGGTCCAGCCTGCACTGTGCGAAGGCGCAAAGCCATCGCAAGCGCTGCCGCCGCGCTCCAGCTCCCGGGCAAGACGAGAGCAAGGAGGAGGATTTATGGGGAAACTGACTATGACACGTCGCGCGTTCGCGAAGCTGTCGGCAGCAACCGCCGCCGCAGCGACCGTCGGCGCAGCCAGCTTCGGAACCGCAATGGCCGAAAACAAAGTTTCGCAATCCGAGGCAAGCGAAATCAAACGCATCCGTTCCTGCTGCCGCGGCTGCGGCAAAATGGAATGCGGCGTGTGGGTGACCGTGCAAAACGGGCGCGTCATCAAAACGGAAGGCGACCAGTCGTCTTCGCAATCCTCGGGCAACCATTGTTCGAAGGGGCAAGCATCGCTGCAGGCGTGCTATCACCCACAGCGCATCTATCACCCGCTTAAGCGCACGAACCCCAAAGGCGAAGATCCGGGTTGGGTGCGCATCAGCTGGGACGAAGCCATGCAAGACATCGGCAAAGGTTTCAACGAGGTTATCAAAAAGTACGGCGGCCAGGCATGCTTTGGCATGTGCGGCACGTCGCGTCAATGGGTGTACGGCCCGTATGCTTTCTACAAGTGGCTGTTCGACAGCCCCAACAGCCGCGTGGCATCGTCCATTTGCAAAGGCCCGCGCCGCCTTATGGGCTGGCTGAGCTCCGTTGACGGCGCACCGTGGTTTGCCCTGCGCGACGGGCCACGCGTGTACGTGCAGTGGGGCACCTCGCCGGAGAACTCGAACTACGACGACAGCTGCCGCAACATTGTGGACAAGATGACCGAAGCCGACGTACACATTTGCATCGACCCACGCCTGTCCGGTTCAGGCAAAGAAGCCGACTACTGGTTAAACCTTGAGCCCGGCACCGACTGCGCGCTGGCGCTGTGCTGGCAGCACATCATCATCGAGCACGACCTGGTAGACTGGGAATTCATCAAGCGCTGGACGAACAGCCCCATCTTGGTTGTCGATGACATGGAGCCTACGGGCGGACGCTATTACACGTTGTCCACAAACATCCAGGTAGCACCAGACCTTACCGGCGAAAAACTGAAGACGCGCCTGCTGAAAGAATCAGACCTGAAAGAAGGCGGCAGCTGCCGCAGGTTCATGGCCTGGAACAAAAACGCCAATGACGGTCAGGGCGGACTTGTGTACTGGGACACCGACGAAACCCAGTGGGAAGGCTGCCACCACACCGCGCCGACGCGCGACCAGATGGATGTTGTGTACGAAGGTACATCGCAGGAAGGTTATCTGCCTCCGCTGTCTTACAACGAGCTTGTTGACGCCGGCATCGACTTCGACATGACGGGAAGCCATCAGGTAACGCTGGCCGACGGCAGCGTGCACACCGTGCGTCCCGTGTGGTCGTACCTGGTTGAATCCGTGAAGGACTGCACCGCCGACTGGTGTTCGAAAATCACGAAGCTTGACCCGAAGCTCATCGAAGAGGCCTGCCTGGCATGGGCAACGCGCCCCGCGGGTCAGAAATACGGCAACGGCGGCATACACCTGAATCTGTCGCCCGACCAGGAAGGTTCCTGCACGCAAACCGTGCGCGCCGTATTGAACCTCAGTTACACCACGGGCAACTTCGACGGTCCCGCCGGTAACCGCGGCCTTT
Source organism: Eggerthellaceae bacterium UBA5906 (assembly GCA_002431805.1). GTDB lineage: Bacteria > Actinomycetota > Coriobacteriia > Coriobacteriales > Eggerthellaceae > Senegalimassilia. The sequence goes on along the minus strand of DJEE01000009.1, from coordinate 2,323 downwards.
CCCGCACGCCCGTTGACGAGCAGTCCACCGCCGCCCCGGGCACGAACATGCCGCAAGCGGTCAAGCATATACTGTCCGGTTTAGGTTCGCTGCCTCCCATGTACGAAGGCACGGTGCCGAAATACGAGATAACAAACCTGCCCGATCAGTACGACGTATATTCCAACATGGTCGGCGCAGACAAATACCCGGTGACGGCGCTGTACAACGAATGGTGCGACGTTACCAGCATGTATGAGGCCATCCTTACCGGCGACCCCTATCCCATCCGCGCGGGCATCAACGAGGCCGGCTCATTCATGAACGAGGGCAACGCAAACTTGGCATGGGATGCTTTGCAGTCGCTTGACATGTGGGTTGACCTGAACATGTTCCACCACCCCTCCACTGAGATGGCCGACATCGTGCTGCCCGTGGCCCATTGGCTGGAAATCAACAACATCCGCGTGTCGCAGGGCGCGTCCGGCGGCATCGGCATGACCTGCCGCGCCGTCGACCCGCCCGCAGACGTGAAGTTCGACTACGACGTGAACCGCCTGATCTTCGAGTCGTTCGAAAAGCAGGGCAACCCCAACGGCACGTGGACGAACATCAAGGGCGATGCTCCCGGCGCATACGATTCCGATGACCGCATGGAAGATTGGTTCCGCGCGCATAACGAAATCGACGGCTTCGGCGACAAGTATCCAGGCTGCAAGTGGCAGCACATGCAGGATTACGTGGATGACTTCCAGGAGCACGGCTGGTTCAACGCCAAGGTGCTCGAGCCGAACCGCTGGGGCACGTATCGCCGCTTCGAAACCGGTTGGATGCGCATGGGCAAAGACGCCTGCACCGCCTCGCCGTGGAGCAAAAATGAGGACGGCACACCTACCGATAAGAACTTCGGTTGCCCCACGCCGTCAGGCTTGGTGGAGATTTGGTCCATCATGTTCGAGACGTACTGCCTTGACAAGGCAAACGAGTTCACGCCTGGCAAGTTCGACGTTATGAAGGAAATCATGCCAAACTACGAGCCGTGCGTAAGCGCCCCGGGCGGCGAATGGGAGACTGAACAGTCCAAGCAGGATTATCCCATCATCCTGACCACCGGCCGCCGCATCCCGGTGTACTTCCACTCCGAGCACCGTCAGCTGCCCTGGTGCCGCGAACTGTGGCCCGTGCCACGCCTGGAGCTGAACCCCGCCGACGCCGAAAAGCTTGGCCTCAAACAGGGTGACTGGGCTTGGATTGAAGTCGAGCCCCATTCCGACCTGGGCAAACAGTACTGCACGAAAATTCGCCAGTGCGTCGACTTGTACGAAGGCATTGCCGAAGGCTGGGCGAACGCCGAGCATGCGTGGTGGTTCCCCGAGCTACCCGCCCCCACGCACGGCTTCAAGCTGTCCAATGCAGAATGCCTATGGGACCCCATGGCCGCCGACAAGTTCATCAGCTCCACGCATATGCGCGGTGTGCGCTGCAAGATTTACAAAGCAACGCCTGAAAACTGCCCCGATGGCAAGGTTATCCCCTGCGCCACCGAGGACGGCACCGAGATTATCTACGACTCCTCGGACGCGCGTTTGAAGGAATGGTTGCCCGACTACGAAATCAGGAAGGAGGCATAAGCCATGACGCAATATGCCATTCTCACCGACCTGAACCGTTGCGTTGGCTGCATGGCGTGCATGGTGTCTTGCAAGGTCATCAACGGCGTGCCCATTGGATCGTACTGGAACAAGATGCTACGCATCGGCCCCTACAAGCGCAAGAACCCCAAGGGTTATCAGGAGTCGAACGATGTTGACATGTACTACCTGTCGGTGCAGTGCCAGCATTGCAAGAACCCGAAATGCGTTGAGGTGTGCCCCACCGGCGCCAGTCATAAGATGGAAGACGGCACGGTTCAAATTGACAAGGCAAAGTGCATCGGCTGCCAGTTCTGCGCCATGAGCTGCCCGTATAACGTACGCTATCTGAACGAGGAAGAGCGCGTGGTGGAGAAATGCACGCT
>DJEE01000009.1:0-187 GCA_002431805.1 Eggerthellaceae bacterium UBA5906 | reverse complement strand
GAGGCGCCGCGCAACGCTTACAAAGCCGACCGCGAACATAACGACTTCGGCTACGACCAGCTGTTTGAAGGCAACCGCATCACGTTCGGCGAGCTAGGCCAACCTTACGATAAACAAACCGAGGTACACCACCTGCCTAACGCCGGCAATGATCCCAGCTTTGTGTACGTGCTGCGCGACCGCGAAT
>DJEE01000067.1:5692-7500 GCA_002431805.1 Eggerthellaceae bacterium UBA5906 | reverse complement strand
TCATCGTCATCGAGATGAACCCGCGTGTGTCGCGTTCTTCAGCGTTGGCTTCGAAGGCAACGGGCTTTCCTATTGCGAAAGCTGCCGCACGCTTGGCTGTGGGCTACACGCTTGACGAGATCGTTAACGACATCACGAAGGCCACGCCGGCGTGCTTCGAGCCTTCCATCGACTACTGCGTGGTGAAGGTGCCTCGTTTCGCGTTCGAGAAGTTCCAGGGCACCGACGACACGCTGTCTACGCGCATGAAGGCCGTGGGCGAGATCATGGCCATCGGTCGTACGTTCGAAGAGGCGCTTGGCAAGGCCATGCGCTCGCTGGAAAACGGCCGCGCGGGGCTTAATGCCGACGGCAAGTGCAAGGAAATCCTTGACGAGGACGAGTTCGACGACCTGGTGGGACGCCCCACGCAGGACCGCATTTTCTACATGGCCGAGGCGCTGCGCCGCGGTTGGACGGTAGAGCAGGTGCATAAGGCAACGGGAATCGACCCGTGGTTTATCAGCCGCATGAACGACATCGTGCAGGTGGAGGAAAACCTGCGTGGTATGCGCCTTGACCAGCTTGATGCTGATGCGTTCCGCCTGCTCAAACGCATGGGCTTGTCCGACAGGCAGATTGCCCATCTTACCGGTTCCGATGAGATGACGGTGCGCACGTGTCGCAAGCTTTTAGGTGTGGTTCCTGCGTTTAAGACCGTGGACACCTGTGCAGCGGAATTCCCCAGCAAAACGGCGTATCACTACAAAACCTACGACGCGGTGGAAACTGAAACACCGGGTACGCGCAAGCGCAAGCGCGCCATGATCTTAGGCGCGGGCCCGAACCGCATCGGTCAGGGCATAGAGTTTGACTACTGCTGCGTGCACGCAAGCTACGCGCTGCACGACGCCGGCTTTGAGACCATCATGGTGAACTGCAACCCCGAAACCGTGTCCACCGACTACGACACGTCCGACAAGCTGTACTTCGAGCCGCTCACGTTCGAAGATGTTATGGACATCGTGGACGTGGAACAGCCCGATGGCGTGGTGGTTACCCTTGGCGGACAAACCCCGCTGAAGCTGGCCGCGGCGCTGCAGGATGCGGGCGTGCACATCATGGGCACGAAGCCCGAGGCCATCGACCTGGCCGAAGATCGCGACCGGTTCCGCGCCATTTGCGATGAGCTGAACATCACGTACCCGGCTGCAGGCCAGGCTTCCACGTTCGAAGAGGCGTGCGTGGTGGCCGACCAAATCGGCTTCCCGCTGCTCGTGCGTCCTAGCTATGTGCTTGGTGGGCGCGGCATGGGCATCGTGTACGACGGCAGCCAGCTTGAGAAGTACATGGCCGAGGCCGCTAAGATCACGCCCGACCATCCGGTGTACCTTGACCGCTTCTTGGAAGGCGCTGTGGAGCTTGATCTTGACGCGCTGTGCGACGGCAAGGAAGTGTACGTGGGCGCTATCATGGAGCACATCGAGATGGCGGGCATCCACTCGGGCGACTCCGCGTGCTGCACGCCGCCGTTTGCGCTGTCCGATGCCATCCAGGCGCAGCTGCGCGCCATCGCGCGTCGCTTGGCGCTGCGCTTAGGCGTGGTGGGGCTGCTTAACATTCAGTTCGCCATTAAAGACCAGGTCATCTACATGATCGAGGCCAACCCGCGCGCAAGTCGCACCGTGCCGTTCGCGTCGAAGGCAACGGGCGTGCAGCTGGCGAAGGCCGCCGCGCGCATCATGGCGGGCGAGAGCATCGCAAGCCTGAAGCTTCCCAGCGACGAGCGTCGCCTTGATCACTTCAGCGTGAAGGAAGCCGTCATGCCG
>DJEE01000067.1:5015-5648 GCA_002431805.1 Eggerthellaceae bacterium UBA5906 | reverse complement strand
GTCATGCCGTTCGGCCGCTTCCCAGGTGCCGATACGGTGCTCGGCCCGGAAATGAAGTCTACCGGCGAGGTAATGGGCATCGCGTACAACTTCCCGTGCGCGTTCGCTAAAACGCAGCTGGCCATCAGCTACAAGCTGCCTGAAGGCGGCACGGTGTTCATCAGCGTGTGCGACCGCGACAAGCGCGCCATCGTGTCCATCGCCCGCGATATTGTGCGCCTAGGGTTCCACATCGTGGCAACTGACGGCACGGCGCGTGCGCTTCGTGCAGCCGGTGTAAACTGTAAACCGGTGAAGAAGATTCACGAAGGCGCTCCGAACGTGCGCGACATGCTGGTCAACGGCGAAATCGCGCTTATGATCAACACGCCGTTCGGCCACGAAACGCGCAACGACGGCTACGAGCTGCGTACCGAGGCCGTCAAGCACGGTATTACGCAGGTGACCAACCTTGCCGGTGCACAAGCCATGGTGGCAGGCATGGAAGCCTCGCGTGCCAATGGGCTTACGGTAATCGCGCTGCAGGATCTGCCGCAACATGATTTGCCCGTCGACCCCGCGCTTGCGGGCCGATGAGCCAATCAAGTCGGGCTGTTTTGGCTCAGTAGCTTTTCGATGTTTCGCTTATGGGGG
>DJEE01000067.1:0-4976 GCA_002431805.1 Eggerthellaceae bacterium UBA5906 | reverse complement strand
GCGCATGTGTTCACGCACATGCGCCCGTTTTTTTGCATATCCCGCGCGGCCTTTTGATGCCGCACGCCTTCCGTTTGCGTATGTCCTATCGCTTTTTCGCCGTTTAGCTGCTGAAATGATACAATCCCCTGCAGCTGAGTTACGGCCGCGGTGCGGCCAACTACTAGGGAAGGAGCCCTGTGGCGCTTGTGAACGAGCGGGTGCGCATTCTGAAGAACGAATGCGTTGGCCCGAACCTGTATCTCATGACGCTTTCCTCGCCGGCCATTGCCTCGGCGATTGAACCCGGTCAGTTCGTGCATATGAAAATCCCCGGCATGGAAGGCCATGTGTTGCGCCGTCCGTTCTCCATTTATGCGGCCGATGCGCAGGCCGGCGAGCTCGACGTGCTGTACCAGACGGTTGGTTTCGGCACAAAGCACCTGGCCACGCTTGAAGCTGGGGTAAGCGGTGCCGAGCTTATCGGCCCGGTTGGACGCCGCTGGAGCGCGCCGGGCGGCTGCAAGCGTGCGCTGCTGGTTGCAGGCGGCGTGGGTGCGGCCCCGCTGTTCATGCTGTGCCAAGAGCTGGTTGGCACCGGCGTGCACGTTGACGTGGTGCTTGGTGCGCAAACTGCCGACGCGCTTGTGTGCCTGAATCGCTACCAGCAGCTTCTTCCCACTGAAGTGCGCGTGGCCACCGATGATGGCACGCTTGGGCGCGCGGGTTTCTGCACGTTGTTGTCGCAAGAAGCGCTTGAAGCGGGCGTGGACGGCCAGCCTTACCAGTACGTTGCATGCTGCGGCCCTGAGCCGTTGATGAAAATCGTTGCTGGTCAAGCGGCTGCGGCGAATGTTCCGTGCCAGGTTTCCCTGGAAAAGCGCATGGCATGCGGCGTGGGCGCGTGCCTGTCGTGCGTCGTCGACACGGTTGACGGCAAAAAACGCTCGTGCGTGGACGGCCCGGTGTTCGATGCCGAAAAGGTGGTGTGGTAAATGACAGCTGCTGAAATCCTCCCCGAAACCACGTCTCCCACGCAGGTGAACATGGCCGTGAACCTGGGCGGTCTTGCCATGAAAAACCCGGTTACCACGGCATCGGGCACGTTTGCCGCTGGGCGCGAATACGCTGATTTCGTCGACGTGTCGGCCCTTGGCGCCGTTACTACCAAAGGCGTGTCGCTTAACGGCTGGGCGGGCAACGACTCCCCGCGCATTGCCGAGGTTGCCTCGGGCATGCTCAACTCCATCGGCCTGCAAAACCCCGGGGTGGCGCACTTAAAAGCCCACGAGCTTCCGTGGCTAAAGCAGGTGGGGGCAACCACCATCGTGAACGTGTCAGGCCATAGCTTCGACGAATACGTGCAGGTCATCGAAGCGCTTGAGGAAGCGCCCGTTGATGCGTACGAGGTGAACATCTCGTGCCCTAACGTTGACGCTGGCGGTATGACCATCGGCACGCACGCCGAAAGCGTTGAGCGCGTGGTGGGCATGTGCCGCGCTGCCACCAAGCGCCCGCTTATCGTGAAGCTCACGCCTAACGTCACCGACATCACCGAGATTGCCCGCGCCGCTGAAGCCGCCGGCGCTGACGCCATCTCGCTTATCAACACGCTTATGGGCATGGCCATCGATGCCGAGCGCCGCCGCACGGTAACCGCTCGTCCCATTGCCGGGTTCTCCGGCCCGGCCATCAAGCCTGTTGCCCTGCGCTGCGTATGGCAGTGCCACAACGCAGTGAAGGTGCCGCTGCTGGGCATGGGCGGCATCTCAAACGGCACCGACGCGGTGGAGTTCATGCTTGCCGGTGCTACGGCGTTGGCCGTTGGCACGGCGAACTTCGTGAACCCCCAGGCAACCATCGACGTTATCGACGGCATTGCCGATTACTGCGAACGCCATGGCGTGAAAGATGTTAACGAACTGATTGGAGCTGTTGCATGCTAACCCCGTTTTCCGATATCCCGGCGCGCGACCGCGTCATCGTGGCCGTGGACTGCGACATTGAAGAGACGTTTGATTTGGCCGACAAGCTGCAGGGCAAGGCCAAATGGATGAAAGTCGGCATGACACTGTTCTATGCCAACGGCCCGGCGGTTGTGTACGCGCTCAAAGAGCGCGGCTTCAAGGTATTTTTGGACCTGAAGTTCCACGACATTCCGCACCAGGTGGAAGGTGCGGCGTATTCGGCTGCGGCAAGCGGCGCGGACATGATGACCATGCACACGGTGGGCGGTGTTGCCATGATGAGCGCAGCTCAGAAGGGTGCCGAACGTGCGGCGGCGGAATACCACTTCGACGTGCCCGTAACGCTCGGCATCACCGTGCTCACGTCCATGAGCCAAGCCGCTTTGGCCGATACCGGCGTCACGCGTCCCATGGCCGAACAGGTAAACGTCCTTGCCGAGCAGGCAAAACGCGCCGGTATCTCCGGCGTGGTTGCATCCCCGCAGGAAGCTGCGGCCCTGCGCGAGGTGCTTGGCCCCGAGGGCTACATCGTCACGCCAGGCGTGCGTCCTGCCGGTGCGGCGCTTGGCGATCAAAGCCGCGTTGCCACCCCGGCCCAGGCGTTTGCCAACGGCGCTTCGCACATCGTTATCGGCCGTCCTATCACGCAGGCGGCTGACCCCGCCGCGGCGTTCGACGCTATCGTGGCCGAGCTCGACCAGGCGGGTCTGTAAAGCGTTCGCTGCATGCTTTCGCGCGCTTGCGCCGTGCGTTCACACGCGTTGCACAAGCTTCAAACAGGGCACGGTTTGCACCGAATTTCAACGAAATACGAGGTGCAGGCCGTGTTTTGGTGAAAACTTTTTTGTGATTTGCGTAACTGCTGGTTGTCGTTGCCCTTTGACGTGCTAGTATCACGGCAACGCTTGAAGAAAACGAAGGAGATTACTGATGGCTATTCCTCAACTCAGCCCTGAAGATCGTCAGGCGGCCCTTGAAAAGGCCAAAGCTGCTCGCATCAAGCGCGCGCAGGTTCGTGATGACCTCAAGGCTGGTAAGCTGACGCTTGCCCAGGTTATCGATATGAAGGAAGACCCGGTCGTCGGTCGCATGAAGGTTTCCACGCTCATCGAAACGCTGCCCGGCTATGGCAAGGCCAAGGCCGAAAAGGTTATGAAAGAGCTGCAAATCGCCGAGAGCCGCCGTCTGCGCGGTTTAGGCGAGCGTCAGCAAACGGCGCTGCTTGAGCGTCTGAGCTAGGGTATCGTGCGCCGCGGCAATCTGTTCGTCATCTCAGGGCCATCAGGTGCTGGCAAAGGCACCTTGGTGGCCCGACTTGTGCAGGCGGTTCCCGATGCGTGGGTTTCGGTTTCTGCCACCACGCGCAGCCCCCGGCCAGGCGAGGTTGACGGCGTTCATTACCAGTTCAAAACCCCTGATGAGTTTCAGCAGCTCATCGATTCCGACGGCTTGCTTGAATGGGCGGTGTACGGCTCCAACCATTACGGCACGCCTCGTGCCAGTGTAGAAGAGCATATGGCGGCTGGCCAGCAGGTTATCCTGGAAATCGATGTGCAAGGTGCGTTTCAAATCCGCAAGAAAGTGCCGCAGGCTCATCTGGTGTTCATCGAGCCGCCTTCCATGGAAGTGCTCGAGGCGCGCCTGCGCGGGCGCGGCACCGAAACCGAGGAAGTTATCCAGCAGCGTTTGGATGCTGCAAAAGTGGAGCTTTCTCGAAAAATGGAGTATGATATACAGCTTGTGAACGATGATTTAGATCAAGCAACTGAGCAGCTTGTGTCTTACGTTAACGAACAAGCCGAGAAAACGCGAGGTTAGAAACCGTATGAGCATTATTGAACCGAGAATCACCGACCTGCTGGACCAAACGGATAATGACCGCTTCCTGCTGTGCGCTTTGGCATCGAAGCGCGCTCATGACATCAACGATATGATGCGTGGTCAGCGCGACCGTGCCATCCAGCTGCAAACGGCGGTGGATATTGCGAAGGCTTCCGATAAAAAGCCGCTGTCCATTGCGTTTGACGAAATCGCACGTGGCGACGTATCTTACGACCCGGAAACCATCGACGCACAGAATCACTAATGTTTTGTCGTTCTGACGAACGGCGAATTCACTTGACGCTGTGAAGCCCCCTGGCACCTTGCCTTACCCCTTGTGCACGGCGCGGCGCGTACCGAAGTACGCTTGACCGTGCGGCGGGGCAATTCAAGGCACCAGGGGGCTTCTCGCTGACTTTGCCATATCCCTGATGTTGTAAGAAGGGCTGCTATGAATGAATTCCAGCGCATTTGTTTGGTGCATTATCACGAGATTGGACTGAAAGGGCATAATCGCTCTACGTTTGAGATGCGCCTGCTGAAAAACCTTGAGGCGCTGCTCACCGACTTCGATATTGTTACCATCCATCGAATTTCTGGGCGCCTGTGCGTGTTTTTGCGCGAAGGCACCGACTGGGAAACCGAAAAGCGCTGTGCTGACTTCATTCGCAGGGTGCCGGGCGTGGCGCGCGTGTCGTCTGGCTACAAGTGCGAGCGCGATCTGAAGCAAATGGAGCAAGCGGCACTTGCCGCCATGGACGATGTGGATGATTTCACCAGCTTCAAGGTGCAGGCGCGCCGCAACCACACCGATTTCGAGGTGGGTTCCATGGACATGAACCGCATCATCGGTGCGGCGCTGTGCGAGGCTCATCCCGAAAAGAAAGTGCAGATGAAAAACCCTGACGTGGTGGTAGGCGTCGAGGTGGTGCAAAACGCCGCCTATGTGTACGCACGCAGCGTGCGCGGCGTTGGCGGTTTGCCGGTGGGAAGCTCGGGCAAAGTTGCCTGCCTGCTTTCAAGCGGCATCGACTCGCCCGTGGCCACGTGGCGCATGGCGCGCCGCGGCGCTGTATGCATCGGCGTGCATTTCTCCGGTCGCCCGCAAACCTCCGATACCAGCGAGTACTTAGTCGACGACATTGCTCACGTGCTGGAAAAAACAGGTTGTATCGCGCGCGTGTACGTGGTGCCGTTCGGCGATTATCA
>DJEE01000068.1 GCA_002431805.1 Eggerthellaceae bacterium UBA5906 | reverse complement strand
GAGGGCTGTAGATTACGTGGCGGAGAAGTAGGGATTCGAACCCTAGATGCCCTTGTGGGGCATACTCACTTAGCAGGCGAGCACCTTCGGCCTCTCGGTCACTTCTCCACGCTATAATAGGTGCGGTTTGCTATGATACCGTGACTGTCCCAAACTTGCAAGGAGCTTTCTCAGTGCAATACACAAGGCCACCTCAAATTCGCCACAACCTGCAGCAGCGCGCATATTCTGGTGCGCAGCAGCTTCTTGCCGCGTTTGCGTTGCTGACGGCATGCATCTTGTTCATGCTGGTGTTTCCTGCAACAGCTCACGCAAAATCGTATGAAATGCCGCAGGTTGACATCCAAGCGCAAATGGAAACCGATGGCACGTTGCATGTGGTAGAGCAGCGCACGTTTGATTTCGATGGGTCGTATTCTGCCGTGTGGTGGACTATGAACTTGCTGCCTTCAAATGCGGAATTCAGCGTAAACGGCGTGCGTGTGATGCCGGTAACGGGCGAAGGTGCTACCGAATATTCCATGACGCAAGTGGAAGAGGTGCCGTTCGACCTGAAATGGCGCGAAGAGGGTGGCCCGGGTAAGGATGCATATTCGGTTGACTCTCCGAAGAACACTGTGTATGTGTTTTTCGGCAACACTCCCAAGCGCATTGTGGTGGAGCTTGACTACACCATCACGAACATGGCGCAAATGTACGACGACGTTGCCGAAGTGTACTGGCGCTATGTTGGTTCGCAGTGGTCTGCCCCTTCCGAGAACGTGACGGCAACGCTACAGCTGCCGCTGCCGCAAGGAACAACGGTAACGCCGGGCGACAATGTGCGCGCCTGGGGCCACGGCCCGCTTGATGGCACGGTTTCGGTAAATGCCGACGGGTCGGTTACCTGCACGGTCCCGCGCATAGAATCGGGCGCATACGCTGAAATGCGCGTGCTGACCCCCACCGCGTGGCTTTCGAACGTGTCGTTGAAAACGTTGCGCCTGCATGCGGGCGAGCAGCGCCTAGATACCGTGCTGAAGGAAGAGAAAAGCTGGGCCGATAAAGCGAACACGCAACGTATGATGTCGTTCGGGTATGTTGCGGGCTGTGCGCTTGTTTGCCTGCTGGTGCTTGCGTGGGCGCTGTGGGCGTTTTTCCGCCATGGCAAGGAGTACACGCCCACATTCACGGACAAATACTGGCGCGATGTGCCAAGCAAGGGTATGCACCCTGCGGTTATCGGGCGCTTGTGGCGCTGGAATCGTGAAAGCACCGACGATTTAACGGCAACCATCATGCACCTTGCGCAAACGGGGGCTGTGCGCATTGACGCGGGCTCGTATGATGCGCCGGCAAAATTGGGCGGCATGAAGCCGGTGAATGACTTCTACATCACGCGCTTGGTGGATGCGCAGGATGTGAAAGACCCTATTGACCAGGCAACATTCAAGCTGCTGTTCAACAAAATTGGCGCCGGGCAGAGCGCGCTGTGGTTCGGCTCCATCAAGAAGTACGGTGAGGATCACCCCAATGCCATGGTGAAGGCGATGGAAGCGTGGCAAAAGGTTGTGACGACCGAAACGGATGCCCATAACTTCTTCGAGGATAAAGGGAAGCACCTGCGCACCGTTATGTGGGCTTTGGCGGCGGTGTTGGCCGTGTTCGGCGTGCTGAAATGGCTAGACGACAGCAATATGCTTACGTTGTTCTTCTTTATTCCAACGGTAGTGGCGCTGGTGTTTATTGGCAATAACATGCCGCGACGTAGCGTTGAAGGCAACGAGTTGGTTGCGCACTGTAAGGCGCTGCGTAACTGGCTGCGCGATTTCAGCTCGCTTGACGAGCGCGGCCCGGCCGATGTGAAGGTATGGGGCGAGTTCATGGTGTACGCGTATCTGTTCGGCGTGGCTAAAAAGGCCATCGAGCAGCTGCGTCAAACGCAGCCTGAGCTGTTCGCGGTTGATGACAGCTATGGCTGCTCGTATGTGCCGTGGTGGGCTTGGTATAGCGCTCCTGAGGCCGGATCTGGCGCGCAGATGCCTGATGTGGGCAGTTTCCTGTCGGATTCATTTGACCAGGCGGTTAAAACGGCTCACGAGGCTTTGCAGGCTGCAAGTGGGGGCTCGTCGTCTGCCGGTGGTTTTGGCGGCGGGTTCTCAAGTGGCGGCGGTGGCGGTTTTGGCTCCGGCGGCGGTGGCGCTCGTTAATTGCGTGCCGCGTTGCCACCCTTCGTGGTATAGTGCGCTTGCTGGGTTTACCAAGCGTCATCAGGGCTGACGCCCTTCGGTGATTGCATTGAATGGAAATGTTTCACGTGAAACGTCAATCTGTCTTCGCTTTGTGCGTTGACGGACTGGCGTTTCTTTGTTGTGCATGACCTTGCTTGCGCAAGAAGGAACGAAGGGAAGCGGATGTTGGGAAAAGAGCTGCCTGCGTGGGTGTACAAGGCTGCTATTGTTGTTGCCACCATTATTTGGGGCTACAGCTTTGTTGCCATGAAGGACGTGGTGTCGGTTATTCCGCCGGCTTGGTTGTTGGGTGTGCGCTTTCTGTCGGCCGGCGTGCTGTTGAGCGCAATTTTGTGGAAGCGTGTGAAGGCGGCGTTTTCCGGCAAGATGGTGCTAGCAGGTGTGGTGCTGGGGTTGGCGGATTTTCTTGCGTTTTGGTCGCAGACGGTGGGCCTGGAGCACACAACGCCGGGCATTAACGCGTTTCTGACGGCAACGTATTGCGTTATCGTCCCCTTCCTGTGGTGGATTGTGGCTCGCCGCCGTCCTACCGTGTTCAATGTAGGTGCTGCGGTGCTGGCGTTAGTGGGCATTTGGTTGGTGTCGGTGCAAAGCGGTGGGCTTACCATGGGCTTCGGCGAAGCTATGACGCTGCTGTGTGCGCTGCTGTTCGCCGTGCACATGGTGTTGGTGTCGAAGCTCTCTCGTTTGCATGACGTGCTGGCGCTTACCGCGGTGCAGTTTGTAGCGGAAGGATGCATGGGCCTGCTTTCGGGTGCAGCGTTTGAAACGTTCCCGGGTTTTGCGGCGTTCACGCCCGATATTATCGCCCAGCTGGCGTTTCTTGCGGTGTTCGCCTCTATTGTGGCGTTCGGCATTCAAAACGTGGCGTTGGCTCATATTCCACCTGCGCAAGCATCCTTGTTCCTTAGCTTGGAATCGGTGTTTGGCGTGCTGTTTAGCGTGCTTTTGTACGGGGAGCAGCTTACGGGGCGTCTGCTGCTAGGCTTTGCGTTGATTTTCATTGCGATTGTCTTCAGCGAAACGCTTCCGCTGAAGAAAAAGAAGGGGCATCGATTCCGCTGACACCGCTGTATAAGAACACCTTGTTACCAAGCGCGGCGGTTGCATACGGGCGTGATACAATGCGAACACATGCGACCGATCAAGGAGGATTCACCATGGCTGAGAAGAACAACGTTGTTCTTATCGGTATGCCCGGCTCCGGTAAGTCGACGTTGGGCATTGTGTTGGCGAAAATCATGACGAAGGATTTTATCGACGCTGACATCGTTATTCAGAACCAGTGCGACAAAACGCTGCAGAAGATTATCGACGCGCTTGGCCCAGAGGGTTTCATCCAGGTGGAAAACCAGATTTTGGGTGATTTGCAGGCTGATAACAGCATCATCGCAACGGGCGGCTCGGCTGTGTACTCCGATGAGGCCATGAAGCATTTGGCGGAAATCGGCACGGTTGTGTACCTGAAGATCTCTTACGATCAGCTGGTGCATCGCTTAAGCGATCTGCAGGAGCGCGGCGTGGTGCTGAAGGGCGGTATCGGCATGAGTCTGCGCGAGCTGTACGACGAGCGCCTGCCGCTGTACGAACAGTACGCCGACATCACCGTTGACGTGAACGACTTGAGCATCACCGCAGCTGCACGCAAGGTTGCCGATGCCCTTGTACACGCTGGCGTAGAGTAACGTGTTTCACGTGAAACAGCTGTGAACCAAAAGGCCGCCTTCGGGCGGCCTTTTTGCTGGTCAGAAGGCAGTATAGTGCGTGGCTGCTAGGATGCTGCAGGCGCGGTCTGGGCGTTTTGAACGTTGATATCGTGGACGTTGCAGCGGAGCTGGTGCTTAGGATAGCGTTTGCGTGAACACGGGGACGGAGCGGGTGTTCACGTATTCGCTTTAGGATAAGCAAAGTTAACCGTGAACACGCCCCTCCGTCCCCGTGTTCGCGGTTAACCTTCGACCATTTCCCTGCTCACACAGGCATGCAAGTAAAACGAAGGCCCCGTGTTTCACGTGAAACACGGGGCCTTCTTAGAGGGACAGGCAACTGCTAAGCGGTGGCGAAACCTTGTGCAGTTGCTGCGGTATCCTCCTGGGCGGTCTTGGCGCCCAGGCGATCGGTAAGGCTGTCGATGGGCGGCACGTCTTCGCTGTTCTCGTGCGGTGCCATCTTCTCTTCGTCGCCGCCGGCATCGTTGAGGCGCTTGAAGAAGTCTTTCGTCTCGCGCACCACAACACCGGATAGGACGATCAGAGCAATCATGTTCGGGACGGCCATGCAAGCGTTGAAGATGTCAGCGATGGTCCACACGGCGGAAACGGTCATGTAAGGGCCGATGAACACGGCGGCGATGTAGAGCCAACGGTACACCTTCACGGCCTTCATGCTGCCGTTGCTGAAGTACTCAAGGCAACGCTCGCCGTAGTAGTCCCACCCAAGGATGGTGGTGAAGCCGAATAGCGCCAGGCATGCCATCAGCACAAACGCAACCACGTCGCCGGGAATGAACGGCAGGCCGGCTTGGAATGCGGCGGTGGTAACGGCAGCGCCCTCAAGGCCGGGAATTTGGTACGCACCGGTCATAACCAAGGCCAGGCCGGTCATGGAGCACACCACGATGGTGTCCAGGAACGTGCCGGTCATGGACACGAGGCCCTGGCGCACAGGCTCTTTCGTCTGCGCAGCAGCGGCGGCGATAGGCGCAGAACCCAGGCCGGCCTCGTTGGAGAAGATGCCGCGGGCAATGCCCTTCTGCATGGCGATGAAGATAGCGCCGAGCATGCCGCCGGCAGCAGCGTCCAGACCGAAGGCGGAGCGGAAAATTACCACGAAAGCGTCCGGAATTTTATCAAGGTTCGTTACCAAAAGCACAATGGAGAAGCCAACGTACAGCACCACCATTGCGGGGATGACGCGCTCGGACACGCTGGCAATGCGCTTGATGCCGCCGATGACCACCAGGCCCACCAGCACGGCGACCACGATGCCGCCAATAACGGTTGCGATGGAGTAGTCCATGCCCAGGATGCTGACGGTAACGGACTTTTCGGGGTCGAAGAAGTTCGTGATGGCGGTATTGATGGAGTTCACCTGGGTGAAAGTACCAATGCCGAACAAGCCAACGCACATGCCGAAGAACGCGAACAACTTAGCCAACCAGCGCCAGCTGATTTTCGGCAGGCGTTTGCCCATGCCGCGCTCGATGTAATAGAACGGGCCGCCAAGCACGTGGCCGGTGTTTTTGTCGATGCTGCGGAACTTCACGGCAAGCAAACCTTCGGAATACTTCGTAGCCATGCCGAACAGCGCTGCCAGCCACATCCAGAACATGGCACCCGGGCCGCCCACCACAATAGCGGTGGCAACGCCCACGATGTTGCCTGTACCGATGGTTGCTGAAAGCGCGGTGCACAGCGCGCCAAAGCTGGTGACCTCGCCGTTGCCACCTTTTTCGTTCTTCACCATGTAGCGCAGCGCGCGCGGCAGTTGGCGGAATTGCAAGCCGCCTAAACGCACCGTCAGCAAGATGCCTCCGAACAGGATGAGCACCATCAGCGGTACGCCCCATACAAAGTCGTCAATGGCGGTGATCACATCATTGGCGACGTCGAAAAACCCTTCCACTTTTCACTCCTCGTCTTTTATCGAATGCCAATACAACCTCTGCGAAACCCGAGGACGTGTACGACATTCGCGCGAAGTGCCGAAACGCTTGAGGAGCACTGCTGGAAAACTATGCGGTTGTAGGAAAGGGAAAAGCTGCGAGCGAACGTTTGAGTTTGCGAATAACGTTCGCGGTTGCGACAAGCGAAATGCTTTTCTCTGTCCTTTTGCCTGAGAGTTTCGACGGTGCGGTTCGCCGCTGCAGCATGGTTTGTGCTTATGCGGCTCGGCTTGGTTGCCTGCGCTCGTCTTGCCCCTTCGGCACCCACATGTGGGATTCTCCAGAGGCCCCTGCCTGCCCTGTTTCTTCCGATCCAGAACATATCAACGGGGTGACGCTATGAAATTGTGGAATGAACATTAACAGCGAGGTAACAACTTGTAAACACCCTATTCATCGTGAAACGCAATTTTTTGGGCAAGTGGACGAAAATGAGGCGCAGTTTGTTTCGACTGTGTTTCGAGTCATCGGTAGGCAGCTGATTCGCGTGACGTGGGCGTGAATGGTGTGGCAGGTTCGTTGTGTTTGCGGCGGTGGAATGAGAGAATTGCGCAGAGCATGAAACGCGAGTGCAGGAGTTGGGCATGAAGTTTACGGTTGTGGCGGTTGGAAAGCTGAAGGAGCGGTTTTGGGTTGATGCGTGCGCAGAATACCTGAAGCGTTTGCAGCCGTATGCGAAAACCCAGGTGCGTGAGATTGCCGACATTGACCCGCGCAAGGCTGGCGGCGTGGACGGCGCGCGCGATAAAGAAGGCGCAGCTATTTGCGCTGAGCTGGAGAAATTGGGCGCGGACACGCATGTGGTGCTGTTGGCCATCGATGGTAAGGAACGCTCAAGCGAGGGGTTGTCGAAGCGCCTGGACAACCTGATGCTGCAAGGGAAAAGTAATTTCGCGTTCGTCATTGGCGGTTCGGACGGAGTAAGCGATGCGGTGCGCCAACGCGCCAACGAGCTGCTGTCGTTCGGCCCCATCACGCTACCCCACAATCTGGCACGCGTGGTGCTGCTCGAGCAGCTCTATCGCACGCAAAAAATCTCCCACGGCGAGCCGTATCACAAATAGCCAAATGTCCAGTGGACATTTGGCATCCCATTTATGCGCCCGAGCGGGCGCGCACCTGATCGCGCAAAGCGCGAGGCAGGTGCTGAAACGTTTCAGATGGGAATTAGCATATCCGTCAAGCCGATGGTATGCGCCCGAGCGGGCGCGTTCTCGATCGCGCGCAGCGCGAGGCGGGAACATCCAAATGACCAGTCCGGCCGCTCGTTCTCTAGTTATCCATGACTAAATAACACGACTATCAGGTATTATGTTCAAATAGGAATAAAGTTACATTAAGCTACCTTCCTTAGGTGCCAAAACCTGAAAACTATGTAGTGAGATTGTGTTTTATGCGGTAACAATAGTTACCTTAAGAAAAGTTTTCATTGACGTTGTTACCTTGCTCATACATTATTTGTTTGTTTATCGGATTGTTAATGCTGGAAAACTCGGCACGCATCCTGCGATAGCAGTCCGTCACATGGCGACTGCTCTCTGCAAATGAGGCAACGCCCGAGGAAAACGACGAAAGGAAAGAGGATGATCGAACGCAATGCGGTTCGGCGCGTCCTGGCCCGCGCGGGAAGCAGCGCTTCCAAAGGCGCGCTGGCCATGGCGCTAACGTTGTCACTGACCCCGGCGGCGGCACTTGCCCAAACCGGCGGTGGTGAAATAGAAGGGGCAGCCGGCTCCGATGCTACCAACACTGAAACGGCTGCCCCGCAATCGAGCGAAGACGCGGAAACGTCTTCGGACTCAATCGAGAATTATACCCTGTCAGAAGGCGAAAACGCTATCGCTGTGCAGGCTGGTTCATATGATTTGAACAAGATTGCCGACGGCGAATACAAGGGTTCTGCCGTAGCCGATTCCAGCGACCCGCTGAACAAGGGCGACGAATGGAATGCGGAAAGCTACGACGTTTCGGTTACCGTCACTGTTGCCGGTTCTAAGATCACGAAGGTCGAAGTTGCCAACTACGATGCACTTGGCGATGATGACTGGGACCGCATGGACAGAGCGGTAAACGGCTATAAGTCAAGGGGAACGACGTACGCGGGCGTTGTCAGCCAAATCGAGGGTGCCGGTAATACCGACAATATTGATGCTGTTTCCACGGCAACGATTTCCTCCAACGCCATCAAGGCTGCCGTGGACAACGCTTTGAAGGCTGCTTACGACGACCAGAATCCTGCCGTTGTCGAAGATGAATACACTTACGGCTATGCTGGCTTGACCTGGGCAGAGTATTGGGCGGGCGAGAACGTGCAGGCAGCCGGTTCCACCGCGAGTTCCGACGAGCTCGATTCCCATAATGAGGCTGACAAGGGTGCCTTCGATGCGGTGACCCGCGCCACCTTCAATCACGGCCTGCATCGCGGCAGCTTCCAGTGCACCGATGTGATTGAAACCGCCGAGGGCGTGAAAATCTATCCTTCATACTATCCCGACAGCGAGTCTTTTATTGATGTCGATGGCAATACGTTCTCTATCGACAGCAAGGCTAAAACGGTGACGGCTGCCGACGGCACGACATACAACATGACGGGTCATGAAGTCACGGGTCTTAAATACGTGCCCGTCAAAATCAAGACCGTCGACCTTGAGGCATTCAAAGCGAATCACAGCTTTGTAGCAAATGGCGAAACGCTTGCTGGTGGTTTTGGTGAGCAGAACCTTCAAGCTTACTCTGGCCTGGTGGCAAGCGTTGACGACAGCACTAACGGCCTCAAGACCGCAACGAACAACGACGGCACCTTCAGCTTCTCCGCCGCTGCCACCGGCAGCGACTCGGGTATTCAGGGTCAGACCCTCAAGACCGCCACGGGCGTCGAGCCCGAAGTTAAGGACGCCAGTGGCTCCTATGGCGAGTTCCTGCGCGTCGACCTCAACGGCGACTATGGCGACTTGGGCGCCAATATGCAGTCCGTGACCTGGACGTACTATGGCGATGACAACACCTACTCCAATGCTCTTGCCACCTATGGCACCAAATTCGCGGCCGATAACTGGATGCACAAGATGATGGGCATCCAACTGGGTCTCACCAAGTCCGAGCGTTGTCAGCTGCCTGAGGGCACCGACGGCACCGGCTACTGGAAGCTTACCGTGCATGCCTTGGGCTACGAAGATTACACTTATACCTTCGAAGCCACCGACGAAAACATCGTTGGTGCAAAGGAGCCTGTGAGCGAGGCGACGAAGGCTTCGCTGCAAAGCCTGTACGACAAGGCTTCTGCGCTTGACAAGTCCAAGTACACCGAGGAATCCTGGACGGCTTCTTCGATTGAGACGGAAACCGCCGAAACCAAGGACCTGCTTGCCAAGAAGAACCTGGGCGAAGCCGAAGCCGCTGAGCAGATCACGCATCTGCAGGCTGCGCTCGACGCCTTGGTCAGCCTGTACCCCGAGGTTGGTTCCTACGTGTTGATGAACATCCCGTACAGCGATTTCTATGCCGCCGAGCAGAACAACTCCGGCACAGACGTGGTGACGTCCGCCACGAAGCAGAAGACGCTGGCAGGCTCGCTCGTTGCCGGTTCGTACCATGTGAACACCGATGGCAGCGACATTACGGGCGCGACGTTTGCCGTGAAGGTGGGCTCCGACAACATTGACTGGTCGAAGCTCAAGCGCGTGACTGATGCCGATTCCATCGACGTCACTACGTCCATCAAGGGCAACACTTCTACGACCACGTATTCGGGTCGCGATGCGCTGTTCCAGGCTGCTAGCTATTCGTACTACGTGCTGCCTGAGGGCGAAACGCCTGCGAACTACAAGGAAGTAACGGTCGGTGAGTCCGGCAACTTGAAGTTCGGTGCCGTTGAAGGCAAGGAAGCTGTCGCCCTTTCCAACGTTAGCGCTGATTTCACCACTGAAAGCAAGTACGGCGATTACGAGATTGATTTCGAAAACCTGCGCGAGCAAATGGTTGATGCTGACGGCAAAGAAGCCGTGGTGTACGGTGCTGTGGTGAATGCTGCAGATGCTGAAGGCAACATCGAGGGCTACGGCATGCGCGCTCTCGAAAACATTTGGAAGAGCAAAGAACTTGCTTGGAGTTGCGGCTTTGTGACCGAGGCGCATGGCAGCCCGCTGAGCTCGAAACACTATGAGTCCATGATGGGCAAGACCATCAAGTCGGTGGTGTTCTACACGTCGACCGGTACCTACACGGTGGCGATGGACCAGTATGTTCCGGTGAAGGTTTCCGCTGATAAGGGCAATATTGCTACCCAGGAAAGTGCATCGATTGACGACGCTTCCGCCATCGATATGAACGCTACGCTGCCCGAGGGCTTCGATGCGCAGTACACCATTGAAGGCTGGAGCGGCGACGTTGAGGTGACGACGGCCGGCTCTGGGTCGTATAGCAACGAGGTGAAGATCCCGACCGGCACGCAACCGGGCGAGTACACCATCGTGGCTACCGATAAGAGCGGCAAGTACGCTCCGATCAGCGCATCTTTCACGCTGACGACCACTAAGGCCGCAGCCGCGTTCGACGCTTCCGCTTTGAAGCTTGCTGCCGCAGATGGCGCCTCGGTCGACGACTTCGCAAACTATCTGGGCAACATCTCTCAGGTGACCGTGAACGGCGTGGTCTACAACGCGCAGGGCAAAGGTGCTGTGAAGATTTTCAACGCCGATGGTTCCTTGAACCTTGCGGCCGCGAACCGCGACGGCTCGCTGGTGTTCGCTGCAAATGGCGCGTACGACATCAAGGTTGTATCGACGGGTTACACCAACAACCTGAAGTTTACGTACGCCAAGGTTGCCGACAAGGATGCGCTTGAGGCTGCCATCGATTCCGCATCCAAGATTGAGAACAACGGCGTGTACACCTCGACTTCTTGGGAGGCATTCCAGCAAGCACTCAAGGCTGCTCAGGGTGTTGACGAAAGCGTTGCAGCAACTGACGAGGACGTCGCGAACGCTCTTGCCGCCCTGCAGAGCGCACAAGCTGGTTTGACGGAGGCTGCTACGGCAGACCAGAACAATGCGCTGCGCGAGCAGATTGAGGCGGGTAAGAACCTGAAGGAATCTGACTACACCGCTGAAAGCTGGGCTGCGTATCAGGCGGCTCTGTCTAAGGCCAATGACCTGATCGACAACGCTGATGCTTCCGGCGATGACGTCGAGGCCGCGACGGCTGCGTTGAAGCAGGCGCGCGAGTCGCTCGCAAAGCCGACGGCGGAGACTCCTGCCGCGGGCGAGCAGGGTTCGGGTGAAACGCCCACGACCGGGTCTCCCGACACCGGTTCTGCCAATGGCGCAACGGACGGGTCTTTGAATGGTTCCGGCCTTGCAACCACGGGTGACGCTGCCCCGCTGGCGGCGACGGGTGCGGCCGCCCTCGGCGCGGCAGTGCTGGCTGCAGTGGCGCGCTTTATGCGCCGTCGTACGCAGGACTAGTTGCTGCGAAAGTAAAAGCGCAGGTGGCGAAGGTGTTTTCGTCACCTGCCCCATGGTGATGCATCGTGCCTTATGGCGGGGTTTCGGCTCCGCCATAAGGCCGTTTGAAGGAGAAACGAAACCGTGACGGATCGAAAGACCAGAAAACACGCTGGCGGGGAATCGCCTCAAGCAGGGTCGATGACGGGCAAGGAAAAGCTCGGCAAGCACGCCGCGTTGCCGCAGAAGGCGGCGACGGCTGGCTTTTTGATGCCGTCGGTGCTGACAGGTGTGGTGATTGCGCTGGTGGTGGCGCAGTATCAGCCGCTCGTGTTCGATCCCGACGCGTATGCGCAGCCCGATCAGGCCATTGCTGCGGAAATCAAACCGGTTGAGGTTGCAGCAGAACGCCAAGATGCCCAACCGACCACCGATGTGAACTACAGCGCGGCCGACTACGGAATTGACGCAACGAACCTTAAGGACGGCACATTTACGGGTTCTGGTCAGGGCTACAAAAGTGTCATCACCGTGGCCGTGACCATTAGCGGCGGCAAGATCACCGCAATCGAAATAGTGTCCGCGGGCGACGATGAACCGTACTTCAGCAATGCGAAAGGGCTGATCAGCTCGGTTATCGCGGCGCAGTCGACGTCGGTCGACACCATTTCGGGCGCAACATATTCCTCGAAGGGAATTTTGGTTGCCATCAAAAACGCGTTGGAGAAAGCGGCTGGCGGAAGCGGGTCCGATGCGGGCGCATCGTCCGTGTCGGCGCCTGCTGCGGGCTCGAATAAAACCCACGTGACGTTGAACCCTACGCAAGCGCCGGCAGGCGGCTATGCCGATGGCGTGTACTATGGCGAGGGCGAGGGCTACAAAAGCACCATTCGCGTTGCCGTGACCGTTGCCGGTGGGAAGATTTCCCAGGTGGAAATCATGTCGCAGAACGATGACGCGGCGTATTTCAACCGCGCAAAGGCGCTGGTGAACTCGGTTGTCGCCAAGCAATCCACGGCAGTGGACACCGTGTCAGGCGCAACGTTTTCCTCTGAAGGCATCCTTGCCGCCATTGAGGACGCGCTTTCTCAAGCAGCCGCAGCGGCAGGCAGCACAAGCGGCAGCAACGCGGGCAGCGGGTCTGCCGACAAGCCAGGCAACGGCGGCAACGCAGGCAACAATGGCAACGCGGGCAATGCCGGTGAAAACGGCGGCACGGCAAGCGGCGACAAGCCTTCGGATGAACCTGCGGGCGACAATGACAAGGTGCAGTACTTGGACGGCAGCTACACTGTGTTCGTGAAGTGCGAAAACACCGAAGAGCCCGATGCGTTCGAGCCGTATTACCTTGCCATGACCGTGGTGGTGAAAGACGGCAAGGCCACCGAAATCAAGGACGTGCACGGCACGAACAAGGCCGACGAAGAAGACGCAGTGCTCGAGGAGTACGACGAGGCCAACGACGCATATCTTGAGTGGGCGGCGTTCGGGCGCACTATCCGCGGTAAAGAATACATTGGCGTGGTGAAACAGCTTATCGACCTGCAAACCGCGCCTGCGAAAGTGGATGTGGTGACGCGCTCCACCTATTCTTCGAAAGCTATTGTGAAGGCGTACGAAAAGGCGCTTGGCCTGGCAAAAGACGCGTATGAGAAAGCGAATCCGTCCGATAAGCCTCAAAGCGGCGCAACGGAAGGCGGCACTGCAGACGATGCGGACGAATCAGGTTCTGCGGGAAGCTCCTCTTCTGCGGCAGGCGACGCCACAGCTTCTGAAGGCGAGGGTGCCCGTGCTTAACTATCTGGCGCGCAAGCGCAACTTCATTGCAAAGGTGCTCAACGCGGCCGTTATCGCGTGCTTGGTTGTGGGCTTTAGCCTATGGGCCGCCGACGCGAACGCTGCCGACGCGCAGGTGCAAAAGCAAATCCAAGAGGCTGAGCGCGCCGCGCAGCGCGGGCCGTTTGCCACCGACGGCGTATTCACTGGAACGGCGCAGGGCTACGGAGGGCCGGTAACCACGCAGGTTACCGTGAAAGACGGCTATATCGACGACGTGCAGGTTGTTGATGCACCCAACGAAGATGGCCCATATCTTGAGCAGGCCGTGAAGCTTATCGACGACATGCTGGTTAAGCAAACGCCCAATGTTGACACCGTTTCAGGTGCCACGTTCTCGTCGGCAGGCATTATCAACGGTGCTGTTCAGGCGCTTGAAACAAGCAATTCGGGCCAATCGGGCTCGTCCGCCGCTTCCGGGGACGGTGAGTAAGCATGGCGAAGATTGTGACGAAAGCCTTAAAGCGCCACCGCCGCCTTGTGCTTGACCGCGGAGTTCGCTGGGCTGTTCAAATCGCGTTTTTCGTTGCCTTCCCTGCCGTGTTCAGCGCGGCTTTCAACGGCGTGAAATACGCGTTCACTCAAATCGGGAGCATGCAGCCAGTTGAGCTGAGCGCGTTTGTGGTAACGCTGGTTGCGGTGCTTGCGTTCACCGTTGTGTTCGGGCGGTTCTTCTGCGGCTACGCTTGCGCGTTCGGCACGCTGGGCGATGCACTGTTTACCCTGTTCACACCTGTGCGCAAAAAGCTGGGCATTGGCGTGAAGAAACCCGTTATGTCCCCGAAGCTGCAACGCGGACTGCAATTGCTGAAATACGTGGTGCTGGTTGCCATTTGCGCGCTGTGCTTTGCGGGTGCGTGGTCGAGCATTTCGGGCTACAGCCCGTGGACGGCGTTTGCGGGCATTGTGGCCGGCAACGTCGATGGCATTGCCGCAGGTGCGTTTGCAGTGCTTGGCCTTATTGCGGTTGGCATGTTGTTCGTGGAGCGCTTCTTTTGCCAGTTCCTGTGCCCGCTTGGCGCGGTGTTCAGCCTGCTGCCGGTGTTGCCCTTCTCGGCGTTTCGCCGCGACGCGCCGCGCTGCGCGAAAAAGTGCGGGCTGTGCAAGCGCTCGTGCCCGGTGTCGGTGTACCCCGACCCTGATGCGTTCGCCGCAGGAGAGTGCATCTCGTGCGGCCGCTGCGCAGACGGGTGCCCGCTTGAAAACGTTTCCGTGCTGCGCGTGCCGAACCCGGGTGCTGCGGCGGCAACAAGGCTTGCGGAAGCTCCCGGTGCCGAAAAGGCCCCGGTCCGGGAATTCCTTGTGCGCTTGCGCGGCAGCGAAATCCCGTTGGTGCTGGTAAAAGCTGCAGTGCTGTTCGCGTTGTGCTGGTTGTTCATGTAAGTATCGAAAAGGATTAGGTTGATGGCGAACGAAATGCTCTCCCGTCGAAGGTTTCTGGCGCTTGCGGCAGGCTCGATTTGCGCGATGGCAATGCCCGCGTGGCTGACGGGCTGCTCGGCGGCGAAGCAAGGCGAAAATGACGACGCTGCCGCCGATAAAAACGCTGATGAAGCGACGTACGAGGTCCAGTCCACCACGCTGTTTTTGTTCGACACCGTCATCCAAATCAGCGCCTTGTGTGCGCCCGAGCTGATGGACCGCATTTCCGACCGCTGCCAGTATTTCGAGGATAAATTCTCGCGCACAAAGGAAGGCAGCGACATTTGGAACATCAACCATGCGCATGGCGCGCCGGTGGAAGTTGCCGAGGAAACGGCGCAGTGCATTCAGGCGTCGCTGGCGTATTCTCAGGCTTCAGGCGGCCTGTTCGACATCAGCATTGGCGCCGTTTCCAGCCTTTGGGACTTCGTTGAAGGGGTAAAACCTGATGACGCGGCCATCGAAGAGGCGGTCAAGCACGTTGACTACCGCACCATTTCGGTAGACGGGACCACGGTCGCGCTTGCCGACCCCGATGCCATGCTTGATTTGGGCGGCATCGCAAAAGGCTTCATCACCGACGACTTGGTGTCCATGCTGCGCGAGGCGGGTTGCAAAAGCGCCATGCTTTCGCTGGGCGGCAACGTGTACGTGCTGGGCGAAAGCTTCCGCGGCGACGATTGGAACGTGGGCGTGCAAGACCCCAACGGCGCGGCCAACGATGTGATCGCAAGCATCCCCGCGCGCGACAAATCCCTGGTCACAAGCGGCCTGTACGAGCGCAGCTTCACGGTTGACGGTGTGCTGTACTACCACATTTTGGATCCGCGCACAGGCTATCCGGTGGAAACCGACCTGGCAAGCGCCTCCATCGTGTCCGACAGCTCCACCGACGGCGACGCGTATTCCACCACGCTGTTTTTAATGGGGCACGACCGCGCCATGGAGCTGCTGAACTCCGATGATCGATTCAGCGGCTTGCTGGTGGATATGAACGACGTGGCAACAGCGTCGAACGGTTCGAATTTCACGTTGCTGAACGAGTAGGAAGGGCTGGTGCAGCATGACGGTGGCTCAAAAGAAAGCGTTTGACCGCATGAAGGTCAACGTTGCGGTAGTGCTTGCGATTGTGGCGGTTGCGTTGGTGGCAGTGGTGGCCACCAACGCGTTTGGCAATGCTGCCAGTGCGAGCGTGGCGAAAATCCAAGACGCGGACGGGCATACGTATACGATGCCGCTTTCCGAAGACGGCACCCTGACGGTTGCGTCAAGCGCCGGCACGAACGTGATCGAGGTGCAAGGCGGCAAGGTGCGCGTGAGCGAGGCGGACTGCCCGAACCAGGATTGCGTCGAGCAGGGCTGGGTTTCGAAGGCGGGTCAGCAAATTGTGTGTTTGCCGCACAAGCTGGTGGTGACCATCGCGGACAGTGGCTCTGAGGCAACGTATGACGTTGTCGGGAAATAGCAGGCAGAGCGCTTCGCAATGGCCGTGAACCCGCATATTGCCGCCACGCAGCGGCTGGCACGCATATCGCTGCTCAGCGCGCTTGCGCTGGTGCTGAGCT
Source organism: Eggerthellaceae bacterium UBA5906 (assembly GCA_002431805.1). Lineage (GTDB taxonomy): Bacteria > Actinomycetota > Coriobacteriia > Coriobacteriales > Eggerthellaceae > Senegalimassilia. Next base: position 1,416 of record DJEE01000068.1, on the reverse strand, counting down.
ACATCGAAACGATGATTCCCCTGCCGGTAGCCCTGCCAGGCGTGAAGCTGGGGTTGGCGAACGTGGCCGTGGTTGTGGCGCTGCTGGGGCTTGATGTGCGCGCTGCGGCGGCGGTTGCGGTGGTGAAGGTGGTTGCGTCGGGCCTGCTGTTCGGCTCGCCGATGATGTTGGCGTACAGCTTGGGAGGCACGGCGCTTGCATTTGCCGGTTGCGCTGTGGTTTCGCGCATTCCCGTTTTGGGCGCGGTGCCGGTGAGCATGGTTGCCGCCGTGTTGCACAACGTTGGTCAGATTGCGGTGGCCGCGCTGATGCTGGGAACGCCGTCGGTGCTGCTCAGCTTGCCGCCGCTTATGTTGGCTGCGTGCGCAACGGGGTTTGCCACGGGCGCGGTTGCGGCAGGCGTTTTGGCTGCTCAGCCAGATGGGGCGCGTGCGGGCGAGCAGATTGGGCTGCCGAAGTTTCACGTGAAACAATCGGCGTCATCGCCTGCGGGCGGCTTCACGCCACTTAGCGGCAACGCCGCGGCGTTCGGCGCGTATTGCCCCGGGAACACGCTTGCCCACCGGCTTGATCCACGCGCAAAGATACTCTTCGTGGTGTTGTTCTTTGTGGCGGCGTTTTCCGCGCAAGGGGTGCTGGCGTTGTGCGTTTTGCTGGCGGCGGCGCTTGCTGTGCAGGTGGCTTCGGGCTCAGGCGTGCGTGTGGCCTTGCACTCGCTGAAGCCGTTTGCGTGGCTCATGGTTTTCGTGCTGGTGTTCGATGCGCTGTTCGTAAACTCCGGCGTTGTTTTGTGGAGCGCGGGCCCGGTGACGCTTACCGCAGGCGGCGTGACGTGCGCGGTCGAAAACGTGCTGCGCTTCATCTGCGTGCTGCTGGGCACGTCGGCGCTTATGGCAACCACGTCCCCAACGCAGCTGACCGATGGGTTTGCGCTGATGCTGCGCCCGCTTGACCGCTTGGGCGTGCGCACAGCGTCGGCCAGCTTGGCCATGAGCATGACGCTGCGCTTCATCCCCACGTTCGTAAACGAGTTCGACAAAGTGTGCATAGCTCAGGCCTCACGCGGCGCCGATTTCGCAAGCGGCGGCGTGCTGCAGCGTGCGCTTGCGCTTGTGCCGGCGCTTGTTCCCGTGTTCGCCAGCGCCCTGCGCCGTTCGGAGTCGGTAGCCTACGCGGTGGAGGCTCGCGCGTTCGGGGCCGCCGGTTCCCGCACCTGCTTGCGAGCATACGCGCTTCGCGGCGCCGACGTGCTTGTCCTGGCGGCGGCTTGCGCGCTTATCCTTGTTGAGTGCATGCTATAAGTTTGGCAGCGGCATGCGTCGGCCTCGCTTTATACTTGGCGCATGAACACGAGCGCATATAAAGGAGGTACTTCCCTATGCGGATGATTTCTTGGAACGTGAACGGCCTGCGCGC
>DJEE01000040.1 GCA_002431805.1 Eggerthellaceae bacterium UBA5906 | reverse complement strand
AGCTTGCTCACAACGGTGCATACGCCGCGGAAGTGCGTGGGGCGTGTTTTGCCGCACAGCTCGCTTGTGATGCCCTCAACGTTCACATAGGTGCACGCGTCGGGGTAGTACAGGTCTTCGGGTTCGGGGTGGAACACCAGCGTGGCGCCGGCGGCCTCGATAAGGCGCTTGTCGGCTTCGAAATCGCGCGGGTAGCTTTCCAAATCTTCGCCGGGGGCGAACTGGATGGGGTTGACGAACACGCTGACCATCACGCGGTCGTTTTCGGCAACGGCGCGCTCAATCAGGCTTTTGTGCCCTTCGTGCAAATAGCCCATGGTGGGTACCAGGCCAATGGTCAGGCCTTGGGCCTTCCATTCGCGGATGGTTTCTTTTGCCTGGTCGGGCGTGGTTGCAACGGTCAGCATAGTGAATTCCTTTCTGGATGGATGCCGCAGCGGGCTGGCTGCGGGGTGCGGGCAAATGTCTGCGAACCCGCGATTAATAACGGCGGCGAATCAAAGCAATGCGCACTGGCTTGCGCGAACGCTTCCCGCCTCGCGCTAGTACAGCTTCTCGAGCACTTCTTCGTCGATCTTGAACGTGTGCTCAGCTGCGGGGAACGTGCCGGCGCGCACTTCGTCGATGTAGGCGGTAAAGCCGCCGCGCATGGCCTCGCCCACGTTGGCGAAACGCTTGACGAACTTCGGCGTGAAATCGCTGAACATGCCCAGCATGTCTTGGTACACCAAAATCTGGCCGTCGCAGCCCGCGCCTGCGCCAATGCCGATGGTGGGCACACCAACGGCTTCGGTGACCAGCGCTGCCAGCTTGGCGGGCACGGCTTCAAGTACGATGGAGAACGCGCCGGCTTCCTCAAGCGCCTTGGCGTCTTCGATGAGCTTGCGCGCCGCGGCTTCGGACTTGCCCTGCACCTTAAATCCGCCAAACGCGTTAATGGACTGCGGGGTTAGGCCCAGGTGCCCCATCACGGGGATGCCGGCCGCCACAATGGCCTTCACCTGCGGACATACCTCGCGGCCACCTTCCAGCTTCACGCAGTTTGCGCGGCCTTCCTTCAGCAGGCGCCCGGCGTTGCGCACGGCTTCTTCTACGCTCACTTCGTAGGACAAAAACGGCATGTCGCACACGATAAGCGCGTTTTTCGCGCCACGTGCCACGGCGGCGCTGTGGTGGATCATATCTTCCATGGTCACGGACAGCGTGTCTTCGTAACCTAGCACCACATTGCCCAGCGAATCGCCGATGAGGATGCCGTCGATGCCGGCCTCGTCCTCAAGCTTTGCGGTGGAATAATCGTAGGCGGTAAGCATTGCCAGCTTGCGGCCCTCGGCCTTGGCCTGCGCAAACGTTGCTACAGTGTTCTTCATGGGGGTTCCTCTCTTTCGCTTCGTTACCGATTCAGAGCTGATTCCAGCAGCGCGCGCAGCGGCTGCATGTTGCGGTCGGGGTGGCGGCGTTCGGCCAAATCGCATACGGAAAGCGACGTTGTCGCGTACACGGCGCGCGCTTGCCCGTCAAGTGCGGCAAGGTGGCGGCGCACGGTTTCAACGTCGTTGCGTTCGATGGGGCCGGACAGCGCACGTTGCGGCCCGCGTTCGGCGATGGCTGCGCAATTGCCCGCGAACAGGGGTTTTACCGCTTCCAACGCCTGCTTTTCCGTAAACCCGCATCCTTCAAGCAGCCCAAGGCCCTCTGACGCCAGGCCGCACACCAAGTTGCTCATGAACACTGCGGCGGCGTGGTATCGAACCTTGTCAGCGGCGGCAATGGTGCAGTGGTTGTTGCCGGCGGCATCAAGCAACGCGCTTGCGGCGGCAACGGCGGCAGCGTCGCCTTCGAGGGTGAAAAACGCGCTGGCCAGGCGGTTGGGGATAGATGCGAGGGCGGCGCTTTGCGCGGCTGCCCCTTTCACGTGCGCCTCGTCTTCGTTTGGGTTGCCTGCGGCGTGCGGCACGTCGGGCACTGCGCACAGCGGGTGCACGCTGGCGCATGCGGCCAGGGCAGCGCGGCATGCGGCAAGTTCGTCGGACGTGGCCGACCCGCTTGCATGGCATACGATTTTGCCTGCCAAGCCCTGTGCGCCCTGTGCGTTCGCGGCAGCAGCAAGCTCGCCAGCTACCTGGGCAATTGCCCCGTCAGGCACCGTTATGAAGATGAGGTCTGTGGAATCAAGAAGCGCTTGCAGCGAAGAGAACGAAACGGAATTCGTGCACTGCGCCGCCCATTGTGCAGCGGTATGTGATCGACTGGCGTACCCCGAGATGTGCGCACCGCTTCTGAACAGGTGCAATCCCAAGGCGAACCCGATTTTGCCGGCTCCCACGAACCCTACGCGCAACTGCGCGGTGCGTTCTGCGGGGCGCGGACCTACCGTGGTGGTCACGTTCGTGCCTTTCGTTTCGTGCTGCGAGGCTGGATGCCTGGACTGTTCCGGGTCATCCGCGCTCCTTACGCGCTGCAGTATACGACTGCCCTGAGCGCACGTGCAAGGAATTTGTCCCGGCATCGGCGGTGAAAATGAAAGGCCGCATATTGATAGAAAAGTACTATAGTTGTTGTAGTCATTCGAGAATAGAAAGACACGTCTTGGCGCCGGTGGCGTGTCGCTGCGCCACGTTGGTGCGGCGTTCGCGCACGCACGTGTCTTGGTCTGCCGCAATCGGGTGCGTTGCGGGAAGGAACTACGGAAGGGGTTTGCATGCGGGATCATTCGCAACATATACAGTTGTCGCGCGAGGAAGCGGTGGCGAAAACGTTGGAGGTGCTTGATGCGCAGCCGGGCGGGTTTGGCTGGCGCGGTGAGAAGGCCGCAGCGCAGGGTGCAAGCGCGCAAGAGGCGCACGCGCATCGGGTTGCGCGCAATCTGGTGGAGCAGGTGTCGCTGGCCGAGTCGGTCGGCCGCGTGTTGGCTTACGACGTGATTGCGCAAACCGACATGCCCAACACCCTGACGTGCGCCATGGATTCGGTGGCGCTGCACTGGGCTGATTTCGTCGATTTGGCGGAAGGGGAAATCCCCGACACCAGCGCATGGGTGCGTGGCCGCGATTGGCAGTTTGCGAACACGGGAGTAGCCATGCCTGCGGGCTTCGACACGGCCATTGTGATTGAACATGCGCAGGTTTCCGCAGATGAGCAGCATATTGTGATTGATGCGGTGCCGTCGCGCCAGGGCGCGGGCACGCGTCCTGCGGGCAGCACTATGCGCCGCGGCGACGTGCTGGGCGCGGCTGGTACGGTGGTGACGCCCGACATTGCGGCGCGCATGGGCACGGGCAACAACGCCAGCGTGCCGGTGGTGCGCCGCCCGCGCGTGGCGTTCATCCCCACGGGAAACGAGTTAGTGGCGCCGGGCGTTCCGTTCGATCCCGAGCGCCCCGAGCTGTTCGCCGCCCGCGGCAAGAACTTCGAGACGAACAGCGTGCTGGTTCGTGCGAAGTGCGAGAAGTGGGGTGGGCAGTTCGTGCCGTTCGACATTGTGGCCGACCGCCGAGACGCCATTGAGGATGCGCTGCGCCGGGCTGTTGAGGTTGCGGACATTGTGGTGCTCAACGCTGGCTCGTCGAAGGGCAGCGACGACTGGTCGTGCGAGGTCATGGAAGCGATGGGACAGATGATTTGCCATCAAACGAATCACGGACCGGGGCATCATTCCAGCTTTGCCATTATTGACGGCACGCCTGTTGTGGGCATTTCGGGGCCAAGCGCCGGTGCGTCGTTCACGCTGAATTTCTATTTGCGTCCGCTTATGCGCGCGTTTGCGGGCTTAGAACCTGAGGTACCGCGTACACCGATGGTGCTGGCCGAGGCATTCCCCGCAGGCGGCCCGGGCGGCAAGAAGGGCAACGGCGGTCCTGTGCGTGGCGAGGATCGACCGCCCGAGCATCCGGCGCACAAGCCTGGTGAGCCGGAATTTTTCGGCATCAAGTTGTTGCGCGCCGAACACGCCGCCGACGGCACGCTGCGCGCCTGGCCTGTGGCGGGTCACCCTGGCAGTCCGATAAGCTACACGGCCAATGCATACGATATGTTGCCAACTGGTCCGGGCATCGAGCCCCCCAAAGCCGGCGACGTAATCATGGCCGAATGGCGGTAAGGGGTTAGCGGGCGTTTCGTTGGCTCTATTGAATCGCTGTTGCCTTAGGGTTTGCGGCCTGATGGTGGGGCTTGTTTGCTATCATACTGACGTTAATGGTCAAGCCGTTTTCAGCGTATGTGAAGCTTTGCCGCGGCAACGCTGCGCAATGCGTTTGGGGCTATTGCGTTCTGCAGCACGCTCAAACCGCAAGCGTGTGCCGGTTGCAGCAAAAAGCGGCAGGTGCGTTGGAATCGAAAGGAAAGAACATCTATGACCCAATACCTTACCGAGCGCGACGTCCGCGGCATTGCGGAATACGCGCGCATCGGCCTTACCGACGAGGAACTCTCGGAGATGACGGTCGATTTGAACAACATCATCGAAACGCTGCAGCCCATCAAGCAGCTGGATTTGGAGGGCGTGGAGCCTACGTTTCATCCTATCGGAAGCTTGTCCAACGTCATGCGCGAGGACGTGGAAACCGAATCGTTCACGCAGGAAGTGGCGCTTGAGAACGCGCCGAAGCAGCAAGACGGCAGCTTTCTGATTCCGTCTATTTTGGGCGAAGGAGGCGATGCGTAATGGCTCTCACCGATATGGGTATCGCGCAAATTCGCGAAGGTTTGGCCGCAAAGCAATTTAGCGCGCAGGAAGTTGCGCAGGCAAGCTTGGACCACATTGCCAAGGCCGATGGCCAGGTGCATGCGTTTTTGGAAGTGACGGCCGACGCCGCCGTGGCAGCTGCACAGCGTGTGGACAGCGCCATCGCTGCCGGAACGTTTGACGCCCTAGGCCCGCTTGCCGGCGTGCCCGTTGCCTTCAAGGACAACATGAACCTTACGGGCACGCACACCACGTGCGCGTCTCACATGCTGGAAAGCTACGTGTCGCCTTACACGGCAACGTGCGTGCAGCGCGTCATTGACGCGGGCGGCCTACCGCTGGGCAAGCTGAACATGGACGAGTTTGCGTTCGGCTCCACCACCGAGTCCTCCGCGTTTGGCCCCACGCACAACCCGTGGGATTTGGGGCGCGTTCCGGGCGGCAGCTCGGGCGGCTCGGCAGCGGCGGTTGCGTCGGGCATGGCGTGCATCACGCTGGGCTCGGATACGGGCGGTTCAATCCGTCAGCCTGCCAGCTTCTGCGGCATCGTGGGCGTGAAGCCTACGTATGGCATGGTCAGCCGCTATGGCGTTGTTGCGTTCGGCAGCTCGCTTGACCAGGTTGGCCCGTTTGCGCGCAGCGTCGAAGACGCGGCGGCTGCCATGGATGTGCTGTGCGGCCATGACCCGCTGGACTGCACGTCGCAAAACGTCAAGGCCGATTTCCGCGTTGCCTGCCAGCAGGGTGTTGCGGGCATGCGCGTGGGCATTGTGCGCAGCTTCATGGACGCGAAGGGCCTGTCGCCCGAGGTGCGCGACCGCGTAAACGAAGCGGCGGCAAAGCTTGAAGCCGCCGGCGCCACCCTTGTTGAAGTTGACTTGCCGCACATCGATGCCGCCATCAGCGCATACTACGTGCTGGGCCCGTGCGAGGCGTTCTCGAACCTGGCACGTTTCGACAGCGTGCGCTACGGCTACTGCGAGCAAGGTCACAAAGACCTGGGCGGCCAGTACGAGGCCAGCCGCGCTCACGGTTTTGGCGAAGAGGCCAAGCGCCGCATCATGCTGGGCAGCTACCTGCTTTCCGCCGGCGTGTACGAGCAGTACTATTACCCGGCGCAGCAGGTGCGCACGCTTATCACGCAGGACTACCGCAACGCATACGAGCAGTGCGACGTTATTCTGGCGCCCGTTGCGCCGGCCTGTGCGTTTAAGTTCGGCGAAATTGCTGATCCGGCCACCATGTACCTGTCCGACGTGTTCACCATTTCCATCAACATTGCCGGCAACGGCGGCATGAGCGTGCCGTGCGGCCTGGGCGCGGAAAGCGGCATGCCCATCGGCGCGCAGCTGATTGCCCCGCAGTTCAAGGATGAGAACATGTTCCGTGCCGCCATGGCGCTTGAGGCTGCGTATGGCAAGGCACCCGTGGCCCCGAACTTCGCCGACGGGAAGGTGATTGAATAATGCGTAAGTTGGAAGAAGTACTTAAAGATGTAACAGCCCAGTGGGCTGTTACAGGCCGAGCAGCGCGAAGCGGGGCGCAGGCCCTTGGGATGGTAAAGGGCACGGAGGTGGATTGCCTTGCGTAAGCTGGAAGAAGTCCTACAAGATTGGGAAGCCGTTATCGGCTTGGAAATTCATGCCGAGCTGACCACGCTGAACACGAAGATGTTTTGCGGCTGCAAGCTGGAGTTCGGCGCCGCGCCGAACACGCACACCTGCCCGGTGTGCCTGGGCTTGCCCGGCGCGCTGCCCGTGCCGAACAAGGCCGCTATCGAGTCTATTGTGCTTGCCGGTTTGGCCACGAACTGCGACATCGAGAAGCACAGTATGTTCTATCGCAAGAACTACATGTACCCCGACATGGCCAAGAACTTCCAAACCACGCAGGGCCCGGTGGCGTTTTGCATGCGCGGTCACTTGGATTTGGACGTTGACGGCCCGGCGGCTAAGGAACGCGGCGATATCGCTGGCCTGAAGCCGGGCGACACGTGCGAAAACGTTACCGTCACCGATTCGGGTTACACGGCGCACGTGGGCATCACGCGCATCCATATGGAAGAAGACGCGGGCAAGATGATCCACGTGGGCGGCGACGAGGGCCGTATCGCGGGTGCCACGCATTCGCTGGTTGACTACAACCGCGCCGGCACGCCGCTGATCGAACTGGTTACCGAGCCCGATTTGCGCACGCCCGAAGAGGCACGCCTGTTCATGCAGAAGCTGCGTCAAATTTACCTGGCCATCGGCATTTCCGACTGCTCCATGGAGGAAGGCTCCATGCGCTGCGACGGTAACGTCAGCTTGCGTCGCCGCGGCTCCACGAAGCTGGGCGTGAAAACCGAGCTGAAGAACATGAACTCCTTCAAGAACCTGCATGACGGCTTGGCCTACGAGATTTGCCGCCAGGCTGAGGTTTTAGAAGAGGGCGGTCAGATTTACCAGGAAACTCGCCACTGGGATCCCACCATGAAGCACACCATCGTCATGCGCGTGAAGGAAACCGCTGACGACTACCGCCTGTTCCCCGAGCCCGACTTGGCACCGTACGACCTGTCCGACGAGTTCATTGAAGGCGTGCGCGCCAAGCTGCCCGAACTGCCTGATCAGAAGGCTGCTCGCTTTGCCGAGCAGTTCGGCTTGTCGGCTTACGATGCCCGCCATTTGGTTGATCATCGCGCTACGGCAGATTTCTTCGAGGCGTGCATGGAGGCTGCTGGCAAGGATGCGGCGAAGCTGGCGAAGCCGGTTGCCAACCTGGTTATCAACGACGTTACCGCGTGGTTGAACGCAAGCGAGGATGCCAACCTGGACGAAAGCCCGCTTACGCCGGCGCGTGCCGTTGAGCTTATGCGCCTGCTAGCCGAGGATGCCATCTCCTCGAAGCAGGCCAAGCAGGTGTTTGCCGCCATCATGGACGAGGACAAGGATCCTTCGGTTATCGTGGAAGAGCGCGGCATGAAGCAGGTGTCTGACACCGGCGCTATCGAGGCCGTGGTGGACGCGGTTATCGCTGCTAACCCCGACGAGGTGGCTCGCTACAAAGATGGCAATACGAAGGTCATCGGCTTTTTCGTGGGCCAGTGCATGAAGCAGATGCGCGGCCAGGGCAACCCGAAGATCATCAACCAGCTGCTGGCAAAGAAGCTAGCGGAATAGTAAGCACTTGCGTTGGCTTGCAAGTTGCAGGCCAACGTGCGTTGCGTTGAGAGTGAACGAGGGCCTCAAGAACGATGCGTTCTTGAGGCCCTCGTGGTTTAGCGGAAAGTGGGGAGCTCGGTGCTGTTTTTTGCGGGCAGGATGCCGCCTGCGTGAACACGGGGACGGAGCGGGTGTTCAGGATTACCCGCGCATTTCCCAAAGGTTTAACCTGAACACCCCCTCCGTCCCCGTGTTCACGATTCCGTTCTTGAGGCCTCGTGGTTCACACGTCCCCGCGTTCACGATTGCTCTTTCGTGAACGATTGACCGTTAGCTGATCTGCTCGCTCGCGTTCACAGCCTTTTCGCTTTCGGGGCTCTCGCTGAGCGGCTGCAGGTC
>DJEE01000041.1:12835-24249 GCA_002431805.1 Eggerthellaceae bacterium UBA5906 | reverse complement strand
TTGGCCGCCGCGGCGCGCGGAAAGCCCGATGGGCGCGTCCACAGCGCAATCTCGGTTTCGCGCGTGCGCACGCTCGTGCGCACCCCTACGCGGAAAATTCCCAGGTCATCGCTACCCTGCAGGTAACGCAAGGCACCGCGCAGCGCCTTGGGCGCCTTGGCGATGGCGTCATGCGCCAACGGGCAGGTAAGCGCCTGCTCCACGTTCGGGTTTCCTTCCTGGTGAAAGCCCAGGCAAAACGCGCCCTTCGCGTCGAACTGCGCACCAAGCTCCAGCTTGTTGCGATAGCCCCACTGGCGCTTCGAGGGCACGCACGGCGCAACCAGCTGGGCAGCCGCATCGCCAAAGCCGCCCGTGCGTGCAAGCGCCGCCACCACGTTGGCACGCTTCGCCTCAAGCTGCGCGTCGTAAGAAACATGCTGCCACGGAGCGGACCCGGCCGCCGCAGGCTCGGCCCACTTCGGAGCCACGCGACACGCGCCAGGCTGCTCAAGTTTTGCGATGCGCGCCCGCGCAAAGCTGTGCTTCTCCTCCACAATCTCCACCTGCACAACATCGCCCGGCGCGCCGCCTTCGATAAACACCGTTTTGCCGCTGGCCAGGTGCCCCACCGCCTCGGCGCTGTAGCCCATGCGTTCAATCGTGATGGTTTCGGACATCTTCACACTCAATTCTTTTTTGGGCTGTATCGGCCCATATAGCGTATAATCCTAAAGCGCTTGCCCTAGTAGCTCAGTTGGATAGAGCGTCTGCCTCCGGAGCAGAAGGCCACAGGTTCGAACCCTGCCTAGGGCACCATTTGAACATTCCTCGAACCCGCCCGGCGTCAAGCCCGGCGGGTTCGTTGCTTTTCGCCCCTGTTCGCAAGCCCTATTGCCGGCTCGCGCAAACTCGCAGGAAAGCGGCGGGGCGCACCCAGTTAGGCTTCCTGCGCGTCTCCGCCATCGAGGAAAATCTTTCGCGTCACGAAGTTCCACACCATAACAATAGCCGTGGCGAAGATCTTCGTAATAAGGTAGTGCACGCCGAGAAGCTCTACACCGGCCCACATGCAGCCGTTGTTGATAAGCAGGCCGATAACCGACAGCACCACAAAAATGATGAACTCGCGCCGGCGGCTCATGCCCTCTTTGTGCGTGAACACGTAGCGCATGGAGGCGCAGTAGTTGAAGATAACGGAAACAGTAAACGAAATAGTGGCGCTGACCAGGTAATTCACCCCGAACAGCTCCGTGAGCACAATCAGCAGGCCGCAATCGATGCAAAACGCGATAACACCCACAACGCCGAACTTCATAAACTGCGCGATCAACTTCTTCACGCGAATTTCCTTTCCATAGCATGAGCCCAAACGCTTCGCGGCACGGCAGCTCATGAACGTTTCTTTAGCGCGCGGCAGCAATGAAGCTGCATGCGCGCGCAACCGTTCAATTATCGCACCCAAGGCGCAGCGCACACAACAAATCCCGCGCCGTCCGCGCATATCCTGCGGAAACGAACACATATCTATAGCGCGCACGTGCGCTTTGAAGTAGCATGCCAAGTATCTTTGTGCACCTATCATATAAAGGAGCAATCGGTGACTCAGACCATAGAAGCCGCCCGCCGCGGCGCGGGCGTGGCCGTCATCATACCCTGCTACAACGAGGCCGTCACCATCGGCAAGGTGGTCGACGACTTCCGCCGCGTCATGCCCGAGGCGGTCGTGTACGTCTACGACAACAACTCCACCGACGGCACCGGGGAGATCGCCCGGGCCCACGGGGCGCGCGTGAAGGTGGAGCGGCGCCAGGGCAAGGGCAACGTCGTGCGCCAGATGATGCGCGACATCGACGCCGAGTACTACCTGATGGTCGACGGCGACGACACCTACCCCGCCGAGGCCGGCCCCGACCTGGTGGCGCCGCTGGCGGCCGATACGGCCGACATGGTGGTGGGCGACCGGCTCTCGAACGGCACCTACGGCGAGGAGAACGACCGCGCCTTCCACGGGTTCGGCAACAACCTGGTGCGCTTCCTCATCAAGGCCATCTACGGCTTCGAGTTCTCCGACGTCATGACGGGCTACCGCGCCTACAGCAAGGTCTTCGCCAAGACCATGCCGGTGCTCTCGCCGGGCTTCGAGATAGAGACGGAGCTGTCCATCCACGCGGTGGACAAGCGCTGGAGGATCGCCGAGGTGCCCATCGACTACCGAGACAGGCCCGAGGGGTCCGAGAGCAAGCTGTCGACGTTCTCCGACGGCATGAAGGTGCTCATGATGATCCTGTCGCTGTTCAAGGACTACAAGCCGCTGGCGCTGTTCAGCTGGGTGGCGCTGCTGTTCGTGCTTCTGGGCCTTATCGCCGGCGTGCCCGTCGTCGCGCAGTTCGTCGCCACGGGCCTGGTGCCGAAGCTGCCCACCGCGCTTTTGGCCGTGGGCCTGGTGTTCGTGGGGCTTCTGGCCTTCGCGTGCGGGCTGATCCTGGACACGGTGGTCAAGGGCAACCGCAAGCAGTACGAGCTGCAAGTAACGGAGGCGTACGAGCGCTACGGACGCTGCAACCGCGCGGAATAGCGCAAGTTGTGCAAGAAATGTGAACGACCCCGAAATTGGGTCTTGCGCATATCGGGGAAGTTTGACATACTAATCAAGCTGCTTTTCGACACGGAAGCGCAAACTTCGTCCCCATAGTCTAGAGGTTAGGACGCGGCCCTTTCAAGGCTGAGACACGAGTTCGATTCTCGTTGGGGGCACCATTCGAACGCTAGGGCCGGTCGAGTACCGGCCCTTTTCTTTTGCAAAAGCCGGTTTTCGCCGGCTTTTCTAGTAAGGCGCTGATTACGGTCGTTTGCCTGCGGGTGCGTTAAGCGCGCGCAAGGCAGGCGGAGCTGGTCAGCGTTTCGCTCTATCAAGAGAAAGGCCCTCGTCATCACTGAACCCGCTGCCATCACCGAGGATGCCGCCAGCGAACGTCCGCTGGCGCTTGTCATGCACGCTTCGGTTGGCTCGGGCCACCGCAGCGCGGCGAACGCCGTTGCGCAAGCGTTCGAGCTTATGCGCGACGAACAGGCATCGGGCACCGGCGACGCAGCGCAGCCTGACGTGCCGCACATCCCGGAAAACCTTGAGGTGCAAGTTCTCGACATCCTGGATTTCGGCCGCATCGTGTTCGATGGCGACAAAACCGCTTCCATGTTCACCGGCCCTACCCGTCCTATCTACGACCTGACGTGGCGCTACACGCTTACCGGTCGGCTACTGTGGGGCGGCGGCACCGTATGGGCGCACGTCATGTACCCGAAATTCGTGGAGTATGTGCGTCGCCGTCCGCCGCTGGCCATCGTGTGCACGCACATCACCGCCGCGAATGTTGCCGTGTCGGCGCGCATGATCACCAATCAGCACTACCCCATCGTATGCGTGCCCACCGATTACGAAATCGAGGGCATGTGGCCGCACCTGTCAAGCGACTTGTTCTGCGTGGCAACGGAAAGCATGGCCGAAACGCTGCGCCCGCGCAAAGTGCCCGAAGCGCGCATCCGCATCACCGGCATCCCCACACGCGATGATTTCCGCCGCACGTACGACCGCGCCGAAACCCGCGAACGCTTAGGCCTTCCACACGACAAGCGCATCGTGCTGGCGCTGGCCGGCGCATACTTGCCGCGCCCTTACGTGCACTTCCGCACCGCGTTGGACAACCTGCTGCCATTTTTGCACACGCTTGGGCAGTCGCTGCATTTCGTGTTCGTGGCCGGCAACGACAAAGAATACGCCGATCACCTGCGCACATCGTGCCGCGAGCTGGGCATATCCGACAACGTCACCGTGCTGGAATACGTCGAAGGCATGGCGTCGCTTATGGCCGCGTCGGATTTGGTAATCTGCAAATCGGGTGGCCTTACCGTCACGGAATGCCTATGCGCGCAGGTTCCCATGGTGTTGCTGGGGAAAGCCTACGGGCAGGAAAAGGCCAACGTTCGGCTGCTTACCTCGCTTGGCGCCGCCATGCACGTGACCACATGGCGCGAACTGCTTGAAGCGCTGCGCCACATTGCGAAAAACCCCGAAAGCGCGCGTGCCATGCTGGTAAACGGCAGCTTTTTGCGCCACCCCAACGCCGCACGCGAAATCGCCGCAGCAACGATGGAGCTTGCCGACGCGCCGAAAGACGTCGCAAACCCGCTGTACAGAAAGCATTTCCTCCACTTCTACTGGGGGCATAAACCCGCGCACGTTCGCTAATCCGTGCGCATTCAGAAAGGAACGAACCCTATATGTCGCATTTCGACGAACTTGGCCTGTCCGGCCAGGCGCTGCAAGCTGTGGCCCAACTTGGCTACAGCGCTCCTACCCCTGTGCAAGAGCAAGCTATCCCCTACGTGCTTGAAGGCCGCGACCTTATTGCCGCCGCGAAAACCGGCACGGGCAAAACCGCCGCGTTCAGCCTGCCTGCCATGGACCGCTTGGGTCACGCCAAAGGCAACAAGGGCCCGCTTATGCTGGTGGTCACGCCCACGCGCGAGCTGGCGCAGCAAATCGGCGAGGTGTGCGGCACCATTGCCAACCACACGCATCATCGTATCCTAACCGTGGTAGGCGGCGTTTCGTACAACCCGCAAATCCAGGCGCTCAACCGCGGCATTGACATCCTTATTGCCACGCCCGGGCGCTTGGTTGACCTGATGGAGCAAGGCGCCGCCAACCTGAAAAACGTTGAGGTGCTGGTGCTTGACGAAGCCGACCGCATGCTTGACATGGGCTTTTGGCCTGCCATGAAGAAAATTATCGCCGCCACGCCGCAAAGCCGCCAAACGCTTTTGTTCTCGGCAACCATCGACCATTCCATCATGAAAACCGCCGGCAAGCTGCTGCGCAACCCCGCTATGGTGGAAATTGCCCACAAGGGCGAAACGGCCGATACCGTTGAGCAGTACGTAATGCATGTGCAGCAGGCCGTGAAACCGGCACTGCTCAAAGGCCTGCTGAAGGAGCGCGGGCATCGTCGCGTTATCGTGTTTTGCCGCACGCGCAGCCGCGCCGACGCCACATGCCGCCGCCTGAAGAAGGTTGGCTGGCACGTTGAGGCCATCCACTCCAGCCGTAGCCAAAACCAGCGCAGGCGCGCGCTTGACAACTTCGCCGAAGGCAAAACCGACGTGCTGGTTGCAACTGACGTGCTGGCTCGCGGCATCGACGTGGAAGACGTCAACTACGTGGTGAACTACGACCTGCCCACGCAGCCCGAGGACTACGTGCACCGCATCGGCCGCACGGGCCGCGCAGGCGCCACGGGCTTTGCCGTGTCGTTCGTAAGCCCCGAAACCGCCGATGCGCTGCGCGACATCCAAAAGCTGGTGAAGCGCCAAATCCCCGAACTTGAGCTTGAAAACTTCGACATGCACGAAGCCGAAATTGAGGCCGCAGCAAAGGCCCAGCAGGCCGAAGCACGCCGCGACCCAGAAATTCAGCAGGCGAAGAAGGAAGAAGCCGCGCGCAAACGCAAGAAGGCCAAGGCACGTGAGGCCGCAGCCGCCGAAGAGAGCAACGGCAAGCGCAAGAGCTCGCACAACAACCATAGCGGCAAGAAGCACGCCGAGAAACCCGCAAGCGGCACGGCAAAAGCCAGCAAGAAGCACGCAAGCGCCAACGCGCAAAAAACTGCCAAGCCCAAGCATAAAAACAACGCACAGGGCAACGCCAAGAAGCAATCCGCACCCAAACGCGGTAGCCAACCTTCCGGCAGCGATTTCCGCCCCGGCCGCGCGCATCGCGCCGCTGTTGCCAGCCAGCGCAGCAAGCGCCGCTAACAGCCCTGATGCCGCCGATAGAGGGATATGGCACCTGTGCAGCCCCAAACTACCGCTAGAGTGTATACGTCTTAGGAGGGAGGACAGCATGCGCATAGCTGTAGCTAGCCAGGGGCTTGATGTCGCCTCAAAGGTTTTGCGTTGCGCCAGCTACATGTGCTATCGCGTGGATCGCGGCATGATCATCGATTGCCAGAACATGCCGAACCTGTCGCTACCGCCCGCTCAGCTTGCTTCGCTTATGAAAGATCTTGGCGTCACGGTACTACTTGCGCAAACCGTGGAACCAGTCGCGCGAGCAGCTCTTGAGCAAGCGGGAATCGAGGTGGAAACAGGGGCCACGGGAACAGCATCCGGCGCGGCGCGCACGTACCTTGCGCGCACGTTGGCAGGCCGGGACGAAGAATTGGAGGCTTCGTAACCTGCGCCAAAGCCCGCATCCTAAAAAAGCGCCGTTCGGCGCTTTTTTGTTATCTTCACCATACGCAAAAGGCCCCGTCTGGACATTCCAGACGGGGCCTTAGCAATAAGCAAGCGCTATAAGCTTACAGGGCCTTCTTGGCAACCTCAACGATAGCGGTGAAAGCCGCGGGATCGTTGATGGCCATGTCGGAGAGCACCTTGCGGTCCAACTCCACCCCAGCCTTCTTCAGACCGTTCATGAAGGTGGAGTAGCTCATGCCGTTCAGGCGAGCACCAGCGTTGATGCGGGTGATCCACAGGCGGCGGATCTCACGCTTCTTGTTGCGACGATCGCGGTACTGGTACTGCAGGGAGTGCTGCACCTGCTCTTTAGCAGCGGTGTAGGAACGAGACTTCGCGCCGTAGTAACCCTTTGCACGGTTGAGGACGGTGCGACGCTTCTTCTTTGCGTTAACTGCGCGCTTAACACGGGCCATTGATAATCACTGCTCCTTTATGACTAGCGAAGGCCGAGGTTGCGGGCCACAACGCGGCGGTCAGCAGCAGCCAGCTCGGTCTCGTGACGGAAATTACGCTTACGCTTCTGAGACTTCTTCGTCAGAATGTGGCTCTTGTAAGCCTTAGCACGCATGATCTTGCCAGAGCCGGTAACGCGGAAGCGCTTTGCCGTACCGCGATGGGTCTTCATCTTAGGCATTGCCTTGGTCCTTTCCTTCGTCTTTCTTATCGTTTGCTTTCTTTTTCTTCGCCGCCATGCTTGCGGGAAGCGGGGCGATAAGCATGTGCATGTTGCGGCCTTCCATCTTCGGCTGGCTTTCAATGACCGCAACGTCTTTGAGGTCATCGGCCAGGCGCTCCAGAATGGTCAGGCCTTGTTCCGGGTGGGCCATCTCACGGCCACGGAACATGATGGTGATCTTGACCTTGTTGCCCGCGGAGAGGAAGCGAAGCACGTGCTTCTTCTTCGTGGTGTAGTCCCCGATGTCGATTTTCGGGCGGAACTTCATTTCCTTGGTCTCGATCTTGCTTTGGTTCTTGCGAGCCTGCTTCGCCTTGATGGCTTGATCGTACTTGAACTTGCCGTAGTCCATGATGCGGCACACGGGCGGTTCCGCGTTCGGGGCGATTTCCACAAGGTCAAGCCCCTGGTCGTCAGCAACGCGCTGCGCCTGGGCAACGGGGTAAATACCCAATTGCGTACCGTCGAACCCGATCAGGCGGCACTCACGCACCGTGATCTGTTCGTTGAGCCTAGGCTCCTGAGCAGCTATCGCACTCACCTTCCTTCCTTGCATGCGTTTTGCATGGCATAAAAAAACCCACAGCTTTCAAGCGTGCGGGCAGTATGAACAAACCTTGTTCCAGGTATTCATAGAACCCATCAGCAGCCTTAAAAGCGCCGAACTAGGTGGGAGGATTAATCCCCCGCTTGAAAACAGCTGTTATATTATAGCGCGAACGCAACAACACGCAAGGGCGAATTTGCCGGCAGCCCGGCGCGTCCACAAGGTGGACATACAAACGCCGAAACGTGCACAGCAGTCTAGGCGAAGGCGGACGCTACCCGGCGGGCAACCCGAAGGAGCACGCAGCGTGCTTGCCACGCGAGGAAAGCGACGGGGCTGCGACAAACCGCGAACAAGGCCCGGCCTGCACATGTTGCAAGCCGGGCCTTGGTTTTACACACCTTCAACGTGCCGCGTTACGCGTTCACGTAAATGTAGATGATGCGGATGGTGTCGGCTAGGTTGCCGGAGGCATTTGCGGTGCTGTAGTCGTACAGCAGCACGCTTGACCAGTTGTGCGAAGCGCCGTTGATGTCAACCTGACCGCTAAACGAGCAGTTCTCCTTCACCAGCGTGGTGCCATCGGAGGCATACGTGGAATACTGCGTTTTGTCGGTAGGCAGCGTTGCCGCACCGTCCACCACCGGAACGCCGGCGTCACGCAGGGTTTTCTCAACCACGTGCTCGTTTTTCACGGCATCGGCGAAGCTGAGCGAACCATATCCCAGCGACGCGGTTGCCGCCGAATAACCCGCCTGGATGATTTTGCCGTCCTCGTTCAGGCCCAAGTACACGCTTGGCGTGCCGCTGCGCGAATCGGCAGGCTCGGCCGTAAGCGCCACGGTGACGCTTTTCTTCACGGCGTTGCCCTCTTCGTTCACGTCTTTGCTGGTGGTAACGGTGGCGCCGTGCTTGAGCTGGTCGATGGCCTGCTCTTGGGTCATGCCCAAAACGCCAGACAAGTTAGGCACCTCGGTTTTCTTCGTGGTGGTAGACGCCGCGTCTTTGCCGGAGTTTTCCTGCGACAAGTTGCCCACGTCGGTGGACTGCTGCTGCGCCTGCGTTTGCTGCACCATAGCGCGGCTTGACTCGTTCGCCAGCTGCCAGGCGTAGTAACCCAGCGCGCAGATAAGCGCGATAAGCAGCACCACGATGGCCACCAGCACCTTGCGCACGCGGCGCGACTTCTTCAGGTGCGGATGCTCTTCCACTACCGCGGCCACGCGGCCGTGCTTGCCGCGCACGTGCACCGGCTCGGGCGCGGGGGCCTCGTCGCCGAATACCGGCTCGTCGCGCGGCTCCATGTTTTCCACCGGGTCGGCGTATTCCTCGCTGGTATCGCCTTGGTACTTAAAACCGCCAGCATGCGCACCGCGGCCGGCGGGCACGGGGGCAAACGCCTCGGTCAGGCCCAGGTTCGTGTCGCCTTTGGCAGGCTGTTCACCTTCCGCGCGGTCCCCACCTGCGCCGATGGGCGCGAACGCCTCGGTCAGTCCAAGCGAGGTATCCTGTTCGGGTTGTTCCTTTCGAGCGCCACGGGCTACGTTAAAGCTATGTTTTGACATGGTCGCACCTTCCTTGAACGCTTAGTGCATGAACGCGAAATAGTACGCGGCAAACCCGATGATAAACACCGCTACAACGCCCAGCACGATTTTCTGCATCTTTGACATGGGGCCCACATCTAGGTCCTCAAGCGTTTGCTCGTGGTACTCCTCGCGCTTGACGAGGCGTTGCGCTTCAGGAGCTTTTGCGTGAGCGGGCACGTGCTCAGGCTCAGGATTAGGCTGGTAATCGTAGCGCCCTTCTTCCTGCGGCTGCGGAGCCTGGGCCGACGTTTCGGGCTCCGGTTCGCCGTAATATGCCTGGTCAGCCTGCGGTTGCTCCCACACTTGCGGTTCAGCCTGCGCTGTCGGGGCATATGCGCCCGCCTGGATTACCACATCGTCGTCTTCGCTGGCGTTCACCGTGATATGGGAAAACCGCTTCTCGTCCGCCACGAAAGCCCTCCTTGTGCTCATGTTCGCCGTTGCGTTTGCAGCTCATTATAAGGGATAGCCGCAAGCGCCCTTGCCGCTCGGTAGAAAAACCACGGAGCACGCCCGGCACAAGGCGCAGCGTAGAAGTTAGCGGGTCAAAACGATGCGAAGGCATCGACCCTCGCGCGTTGTGGCACAATAGCCCCATTACCTTAGTATGAAAGGCGGTTTTCATGGACCTAGCTCAAGGAGCGAAGCTGCACGGCTTCACCGTGCGCACTGCCGAGCCGCTGCCCGAGATCGACGGGGTGGCTTACACGCTTTTGCACGAGGTCAGCGGCGCAAAGCTACTGTACCTGCAGAACAGCGACGAGAACAAGGCGTTTTCCATCGCGTTTCGCACGCCGCCGGCCGATGACACGGGCGTGTTCCACATTCTGGAGCATTCCGTGCTGTGCGGTTCGGAGAAGTTCCCGGTGAAAGAACCGTTTGTGAACCTGCTGAAAACCAGCATGCAAACGTTTTTGAACGCCATGACGTTCGGCGACAAAACGCTCTACCCCGTTGCGTCCACCAACGACCAAGACCTCATGAACCTAGCCGACGTGTACATGGACGCCGTGCTGCACCCCAACATCTACCGCAAGCGCCAGGTGTTCGAGCAGGAAGGCTGGCACTATGAGGTTGCGGCCGCGCAAGACGGTGCTGATGCGGCCGACGCTAAGCCGCAGCTCGCGTACAACGGCGTGGTGTACAACGAGATGAAAGGCGCACTGTCCGACGCCACCAGCGTGCTGTACGACCAGCTACAGGCAAGCCTGTTCCCCGACACGCCCTACGCGTTCGAATCCGGCGGCACGCCTGAGGCCATTCCCACGCTCACCTACGAGCATTACCTGGAAGAGCACGAGCGCCACTACCGCTTAGACAACAGCTACCTGACGCTGTACGGCAACGTCGACCTAGATCGCATGCTGGCGTTTTTAGACGAGCGCTACCTAACGCCCGTTGCCGCTGAGCAGGAACAGCGCGCCCAAGAACGCGCAGCGGCGGGCCTTGAGCCGCTTGCGCCGCGCACGCTTGACGAACAGGCGCCCGTGTGCGCGCTCGGCGTGAAGCGCACCATGCAAACCGCGCCGGAAAACGCCTGCATGGGGCTGGGGTATGTAATCGGGCACGTGCGCGAGCGCACGCGTATCGTTGCCACCGACATTCTGCTTGATGCCATTGCCGGCAGCAACGAGGCGCCGCTGAAGCGCGCACTGCTTGACGCGGGCCTGGCCGAAGACGTACAGGCCTACCTTGCCGATTCCGTGCAGCAGCCCTTTGCCGTCATCCAGCTGCGCGGGCTTGCCGCAGACGCACCTGAGCGCCTGCGCTGCGTGGTGAACGACGAGCTGGCGCGCTTGGCTGCAGGCGGGCTTGACCATGCGCTGGTGGAAGCGTCGCTTTCTCGTGCCGAGTTCGTTATGCGCGAGCGTGACTTCGGCGTTGCCGACGGCGTGGCACTTACCATGTCGGCGCTGTGCGGATGGTTGTACGACGATAAGCTGGCAACCACGTACCTGCGCTACGAGGACGACTTCGCCTATTTGCGCAAGGCGCTTGACGAGGGGTATTTCGAAGACCTTATCACCAGCGTGTTCTTGAACAGCCAGCATATGGCCGAGGTGGAGATTGTGCCCATTGAGCAGGCCGACGACGGCGAAAGCGAACGACTAGCCGCCGTTGCCGCTAACTTTACCGATGACGATTTCGCCCGCGTGGAAGCCGAAGTGGCCAAGCTGCGCGAACTGCAGGAGGCACCCGACAGCCCCGAGGCGCTAGCATGCCTGCCGCAGCTGACGGTTGACGATATCGGCCCCGCCCCCGCCGAGCCCGCATACCATCTGGTTGAAGGCACGCCCGTGCCCTGCGTGCGCCATTACTTGCG
>DJEE01000041.1:11423-12765 GCA_002431805.1 Eggerthellaceae bacterium UBA5906 | reverse complement strand
GGACCTACCGTATGCAGCCGTGCTGGGCATTGTGCTGGGCAAACTGGCCACCAAGCAGCATTCGGCGGCCAGCATCGACACGCTTACGAACGGCAAGCTGGGTAACTGCTCGTTTTTCTGCGAGATTTACGAGGACGAGGCCGACCCGGCTAAGATGCGCCCCATGTTCGTGGCAAGCGCGTCGGCGCTTACGGAAAACATCGAGTGGCTGGCAAAGCTGCCCGGCGAGATTATGAGCGAAACGCTATTTGACGACACGAGCAAGATTCGCGATGCGCTGCAGCAGCGCCGCATCGGCATGGAGCAAAGCTTTGCCAACGCGGGCCACTCGGCCGCCATGGCGCGCCTGACGTCGTATTACCTGCCCGCCAGCGTGGTGCGCCAGCAGCTTGGCGGCGTTGGGTTCTATCAGTTCTTGAAGGACCTGTTGGCCCATTTCGACGAACGAGCCGATGAGCTGGTGAGACGCCTGGAAGACGTGGCACGCAAGCTGTTTAGCGCCCAGAACACAACCGTGTCGTTCGCTGGCTCCGACGACGATTTCGCGCGCTTCTGGGAATGCGCCGGCATTACTGCGCCGGCCGCCGCAGCCGCGCCGGCCGCTCTGCAGGTTCCCACACCGCAAGTGCTCAACGAGGCGTTTATTGTTCCCACCGACGTGTGCTACGTGGCCGCCGGCTACGATCGCCGCGCGCTTGATACGCCCGCGCCGTATAGCGGGGCCTGGCAAATTGCCGCCCGCGCACTTTCGTACGATTACCTGTGGAACGAGATTCGCGTGAAAGGCGGCGCTTACGGTGCCGGGTTCCAGGCGGTTCGCTCGGGCACGGTGCGCTTCTACTCGTACCGCGACCCGCACCTTGACGAAACGCTTGCGCGCATCAACGACACGCCGACGTGGCTAGCCGCGTTCAACCCCACGCCCGAGGAAATGGACGGCTACATCGTTAGCACCGTTGCCGGGTTCGACACTCCGTTGAAAACGCGCATGCTCGTGCGCCGTCAAGACGGCGACTTCTTCAGCGGCCGTACGCCGCACTCACGGGTGCAAACGCGCCAGCAGATGATCGACGCCACACCCGAGCAGCTGCACAGCCTGGCTAAAACCATTGAAGGCGTGCTGGCAAAGGGTGCCATCTGCGTGTTCGGCAACAAAGAGATTATCCAAGGGGCGAAAACCACCCTGCACGTAATCGATCTGCTGAACGAATAGACAACAAGGCCGGGGCAAGCGCGCTAATGTGCTTACCCCGGCCTTTCGAGACAACGCTTGCGTGAACACGGGGACGGAGCGGGTGTTCACGAAAGCGTTTTCAGGAAATGAAAGGGCCACCGTGAACAC
>DJEE01000041.1:11131-11366 GCA_002431805.1 Eggerthellaceae bacterium UBA5906 | reverse complement strand
CGTGTTCACGGTGGCCCTTCTTCGTTGCTCCGCCCGCGTCTGTTTTTCGGGCGGTCTACTTAAACTCGGTTACGAAATGCAAGATGATTGCGGCGCTGGTGGGGGTCATGCGTTCGCCGGGCAGCGTGCGCTCCACCGTGGGGATGCCACGAGCGATGATGGCCGCAGTTGCCGGGGCGGGAATGGCCAGCTCACCGTGAGCGCACATAACGGTGCCCTCGCCCGTTTGCGCCGG
>DJEE01000041.1:5994-11061 GCA_002431805.1 Eggerthellaceae bacterium UBA5906 | reverse complement strand
GGGTTTGCCTGCTCAACCGCCAGGCACAACAGCAACGTGTTGCGAATGCGGTCGCCGTTTCCCACTTCATGGAAATGCGTTTGCTCAACGGCGCACCCGTGTGCTGTGGCCTCGGCTTCGGCCAAAATGGTGTAGATGGCGCGCATGTCGGACTTCACGCAATCGCTTACCGCAAGGCCGTCGATGGTTGCCAGCACTTCGCCGATGTTGTGGTGGTGGCCTTCCGGCACCCCAGCGGCCTGGGCTTTTGCCTCAAGCTGTTCGAGTGCGCCATCGGGCAGCTGCAGCAGCGTATCGTTAAGAAGCTGCGTGCGCGTGGCGTTTTCCGCTATGTTCCAACGCAATGTTTCCATGGTGCGTTCCTTTCTTTCGTGCCCGCGGCACATCGATGCGATCATATGGGCTTGAAAGCCCGCGCCAAACCCGTTGTCGATGTTCACCACCGACACGCCAGACGCGCACGAGTTCAACATGGCCAAAAGCGCCGCCAGCCCGTTAAAGCTGGCGCCGTAACCCACCGATGTTGGCACGGCAATGACCGGGCATTTTGCCATGCCGCCCACCACGCTGGCAAGCGCGCCCTCCATGCCGGCAACGGCAACAATCGCCGAAGCGCCCGCAATGTCGTCGGCATGGGCAAGCAGCCTGTGGATGCCGGCAACCCCCACGTCGTACAGGCGCACCACGCGCGACCCGAGCACCTCGGCCGTAACGGCGGCTTCCTCCGCACAGTACAGGTCGCTGGTTCCCGCACACGCCACGGCAACGTAGCCCTCGCCCGCTGGTTCAGGGATGCTGCCATACAGGCCAAGCTGAGGCAGTTCGCGATATTCGAACACGGGCGGGTTGACGCACGCGTCATCCGCCGACGCAATAAGCTTCGTAACCTCTGCCGCCTTTTGCGCGTCTAAGCGCGTGACCAGCACACAGCGCTGCCCGCCTTTCACAAGCGCACGGCAAATGCTTGCGATTTGCTGCGCCGTTTTGCCCGCGCCGTACACCACCTCGCCCTCACCCGTGCGCTGCGCACGCTGCGTATCAACCTTCGCAAAGCCCAAATCTTCAAACCCTGCATCGGCAAGTTTGCTTTGCGCCTGTTCGGGGGTTAGCGTATGCTGCGCAACCTGCTGCAAGGTTTCCAACATCTGCCGCTTTTCCAAGCCGCAATCCTTCCTCGTACCAAGAAACGTAGCCCTTGCCGTGCAACTGCCGGGCTTGGCCGCGTTTCCTTTCAACGTTCAGCTTATTACACAACTTGAAGTTCACTCAAGGTCAAGCATCAGCTTACCTTTGTGCGGTTTCACCATCACTGTGCAACCCCGCTGCGCAAACCGCAACCTTGCACAATAGCAGTGCGGCCCTTGCAACGTTTGCAAGGGCCGCACATACAGCACATCCGTATTCGAAAAACTAGTTCGTAGAAGTGGTGCTGGTGGTCGAGGAAGTCTCACTCGACGCCGTACCGTTTGCTGCAGCGGATTTGCCCGCAGTGGTTGCAGCTAAGGCCGCAGCCACCGGATCGGTTGTGGTGGTAGCCGCATCATCTTCGCTGGAATCGTCGCTGGAAAGCGCGCCGGCCGTCATCTTCACGTTCGACAGGTCCATGGTTTGGCCCAGCCACTTCTTCTGGATGACAGACGCCACGCCATTGCTGTTCATGGTTGACAGCGCATTGGAAACGGCCTGCTTAAGCTTCGTGTTGCCGTCAAGCACGCCCACCGAATAGCCGCCCGCCGCCTGCATAAGGGCCACCATATGCACGTCCATACCCGCATTGCGCGCTACGTACGTTCCCACCACGGCGTCGGCGGCCACGTACTGCACCTGGCCGGACTGCAGTGCGCTGAACGCGCTTTTCAGGTCATCGGTGGTGGTGATAGTGCTGTTGTCGTATTCGTTCGTAACGGCCCAGGCGCTGTTGGAAGAAACCTGTGCAGCGATTTTCGTTGCGGCGGTGTTGGTGGGCACTGTGTTGTTCGACGTTTGCGCAAACAGCACCACGCCCGTGGGCAAGTACGTGTCAGACGTCCAGAACGACACCGTGGAATCAGACTTGCTCACACCCATGACCAGGTCAACCTTGCCCGAAGACAAAGCAGATGACGCCTCGGTTCCCACATCGGTCACTTCAAGCTTCAAGCCCAGCTGGTCAGCTAGGGCCGCAGCCATGTCAACGTCAATGCCCACGATTTTCGTGGAAGAAGAGGGTTGTCCAGCAAGCGGCGCGTTGTTGGCGTTCACGCCCACGCGCAGCACGCCTTCCTGCCCGATGGTGGGCTTGCTTACCGTAGGCGTGGCCTCGGGGGGCGTGTAGGCTTCTTGCTGCTGCTGACACCCTGATGCGGTAAGCAGCATAGCCGCTGCGCACGCCATGGCAGCGCAACATGCTGCAAAGCGCTTGAAATGCTTCATTCCGGACTTCCTCCATCTAGCTTTTCGAAAAGGCTTCTTTCGACTGACCTAGTTTTTGACCCCACACTCGCGTACCGGGGTTTAGCTTTCGCGCCGCCCTCTCCTCCGTCGCGACGGTATGCCGCTCGTATAAACGGAAGGTACGTCTTACCTCTAGGATACGCCATGCTCGTCGCCCGGGATGCACCGCGCGGCTTACGTGGATCCTTTTGACCGCATCTGCCATGGACTAGGGTTCCGTGGGAACCCGCAACTACAGACTCGAAAGAAGTGGTACGTAGTTTAGCAGAAGCCGGCCTGCGGCGGCGGCCTATGCGCAGAATCTGCAGCATGCAAGTTGCCTGCGAGTTGCATGTGAATCGCGCAGCAGGAAGCCCGAACCGATTCGCAAGTTCATCCGAACGCTTCGAAACCTGCAAGGTTTGGCACTCGCCTGCGCAAGGTTCGCAACCCCCATCGCTGCGCACGTGCGCAAGCTTTGCGCTGATGGCAAACGCGAGACGCGCATAATACCTGCAAGGTTGGTTCGCTACGCTTGTAGGTATGACTTCCATTCGTAACATAGCAGACAGGTTTGCCCTGTACGGGTTAGGCGCCGCCGAGGCCCTAGCGGAAACCGTGTGGCCCACGCGTTGCGTGGTGTGCGACACGCCCGGAGCATCGCTGTGCCCCACATGCGCGGCAAAGTTGCGCTTTGTTGACTGGTGGCGCGCCTGTCCGCGCTGCGGCGCGCCGTTTGGGCGCCTGCAATGCTGCGAGTGCAACGAGGTGATGTTGGCAGCCGCTGGCCGCGCACACCCGGCGTTCGACGGCATGGCCGCCGCCGTCACGTACAACGATGACGCCGCGCGCATCGTGCGCGGCTGGAAAGACGCAGGCGAGCGCGCACTGGTGCACGACATGGCACGGCTGATGGTGCCGCAGGTGCCGCCGGCGTGGCTTGCTAGCCGGCCTGCCCTTGTGCCCATTCCCGCCAGCAGCGCCGCGCGGCGCAGGCGCGGGTTCGACCACGGCAACGACCTCGCACACGCCGTGGGCAACTTGCTCGGCCTGCCCGTAGTAGGCGTGCTGGCGCGGCCGCGCACCCTTGACCAGCGCGCATTGGGGCGCCGCGGGCGCATGGGCAACCTGCGCGGGAGTTTCCGCACCCTTGAAGGAGCCACGGCACCCGCACACGTGCTGCTTATCGACGACGTATGCACCACCGGTTCCACCATGAGTGCCGCCTGTGACGCGCTGCGCGCCGCAGGCGCCCAAACGTTGCACTGCCTGGTGTTCGCCCGGGTGTAAGACACGAAAAAGGCGGCCCGCAGGCCGCCTTTTGTTCGCTATACGTTTTGCTGGAAACGCTTGGGGCGCACTACCGTTACGCGCGCTCGCGGCGCGATTCGCTTTCCGCAAACTCCTGCACGTCCACGTTGATGGAGTGCTTGATGGGCTTCCAATCGCACTTCTTCACCAGCGCCACCAGGGCAATAGGCACATAGGTGAGCATGAAGAACGGGAACGTGAACATGTATAGGATCTTCTTGCCCGTGGTGGAGTGGATGGAGTCCCATTCAACAAACGTGGTAAGCACGCCGAACATGAACATGAACACCATGTAGTTCATCAGGCAGAAGAAGATAGACGACAGCGAAGACGCCACCATCACGCCGGTAGACATGACGCCCGCCGCGGCCAACGCAATGATAATGGCGTTGAACGTCACGCTGATGATAGTCAGCAGCATGCCCGGGGCAATGGTCATGAGCATGTCGTAGCACGCAAAGCGGCTACCCTTCGGGTTGGTGGCAATGCCTTTCGCCAAGCGGGCTCCGTAGTGCCAAAACACCTGGTAAAAGCCCTTTGCCCAGCGGAAACGCTGATTCCACGAGTCGCGGAACGTAACGGGCTGCTCGTCGTAGAGGATTGCCGTGGGCGTGTAGCTGATGCGCTCGCCTTCCAAGATGGAGTTCGCCGAGAACTCGATGTCCTCAGTAAGCAAGTGCCATTTCCAGCCACCGTTGCGCTCGATGACCTTTGCGGAAATGTAGAAGCCCGTGCCCGAGATGGCGCAGCTGGTGTTCAGCGTCAGACGTGCCTGGTTCAGGAATTTTGCCTCGCGCAGGAACCACACGGCGTAGCCCGCGGAAATCCAGTTGCTGTCGTAGTTCTTGGAGTTGCGGTAACTGGTGGAAGCCACCGCGCCGTTGTCAAACGTCTTGTTCATTTCGCGGAAGTAGTTCACGTCAAGCACGTTGTCGGCGTCGAACACGAAATAGGCCTCGTAGCCACGGTCGGCGTACTGGCTCAAAATCACGTTGAAGCCGTAGTCGAGCGCATAGCCCTTGCCTACCTGCTCGGTGTTGAAGCGCGGGAACACGGTGGCGCCGGCCTCGCGGGCCACATCGGCCGTGTTATCCGTGCAGTTGTCGGCAATTACGAACACGTCGATAAGCTCGCTGGGGTAGTTCTGCACCTTAATGGAGTGGATGAGCTGCCCGATGACCGCGCTTTCGTTGCGCGCGCTAATAACCACCGCGAACTTGTGGTTCTTTTTCGCCACCAGCTGCTTAGGCTTGCGAGTAAGCACCACGAACACGTAATACAGCTGATACGTGTAGCAGATGGTGAACGCAAGAAACACGCAGAAGTTGAATATGTCAACAAACG
>DJEE01000041.1:0-5947 GCA_002431805.1 Eggerthellaceae bacterium UBA5906 | reverse complement strand
ACAAACGAGACCTGCGAGAAGAACTGATCTAGCACCTTTGCTCCTTTTACGGGCCGCACTCGCTTCGCGGCCAGCCTACGCGCCCCTTTGGCGCCACCCCCCGCCCGCACGTGCGCAGGACTTGAGGGAACGTCCCGCGCGTTGGTGTTGCGTTACGGGTTCATGCTGTAGGCGGAACGTTTCAAACTTGTAGGATTATAGCGGTCAGACGCGTGTTTGTCCTGCACGTGCACCCATTTGTTGCTTTTGCACGGCACAGATGCACCGAACTGACGGGTTTGCACAAACGTTATGCACACGCCCTCCACAAAACGCCACCGCGCCAAAACACGTAATGTGCGCGATATTTCCGTCCTCCGGCAGCATGGGCGCAACGACTTTGCAACGCTAACACGGGTTCGCCAGAATTCTCATTAACCCAAAAAAGTGCATCGAACCGCCGTGTTGAGCATCGAAGAGACCATATACATTGGCCACGCATTATGCTCGGCGTACAGAATCGACGAGACGGCGCTTGGCGGGATCTCGCATCGCGAGGGCAAAGACAAGCCTTTGACGTCCGCAGCATCATTAGCACGCTTTCTTGACACAGTTCCGGGATTTTGTGGGAGTGCCAAAGCACGGAGAGCTTTGGCTTACGTGCGCGACAACGCACGGTCGCCCATGGAGTCTGCCTTGGCCATGGGGTTCGGTCTGCCCGTGCACTTCGGGGGCTTCGGGCTTGGGGAAATTCGGCTCAACCAGCCCATACGATTGTTCGACGGAAACGATTCGGGAAGTCGACGCTTCGTCACGCGCATTCCCGACTTGACCATTTCCGCACGTGGCCGCGATGGCGCTCGCCGAAGCGTGCTGGTCGATTTCGACGCCGATTCCGTTCACGCGTCGCGCAAAGGACTTGCGAAAGACGCCGCTCGGCGAAACCAAATGGCCACCATCAATGTTGCGACGCATATCAGCTTATCCACCGCGCAGGTGCTTGAATTCCGCTCATACGCGCATGCTGCAGAGCAAATTCGCATTGTGCTGCAACGTCAAAGCCCCTTGCGAGCATCGGCAAAAAGCCGCAATCCTCATTCTGTTGCAAAATATTACGAGGCACGCGAGCGTCAAATCGCCCTATGGAGAAAGTCGTCTGTTACAGCGACTTTCGCAAGCTTGAGTAAAACGAGTCCAGAAATTATGTGCCAAGCACAGCTGCAAAGCAGCCAAGCGCAACATTTGGCAAGTGGGAAAGCTAGGGGCAAGGTGCTCATAAGTTGCTGCAGCAGGGCACGCCGCGCACCGTTGCGCCAGGTGGCGGGCGAGAGCAAGAGCATACGAGCACACCGCAAAGCTGAACGAACGTATCGATGCTGATTCTGACGGCTTTGCAGCCACAACGCAAGTTCGCCAGCTATACGACGTTGACGCAAGCTCGATGACGTTGCAACGCTGATACAAGCCCGCCAATTGTGTGTTGCCAATACAAGCTCGTCAGTTACGCGGCGCCGATGCAGGTTTTGAGGGGAATGAGAACCTCCGGTCCCCCCCCCCGAAAATTTGCACCAGCAACCGTTCTTTTTCGGAACTAGAATCTCACTACCGTACTTTTCTGCAACATCACTTGGTGTTTTAGTCAGAGCTCAGGCCAAAACTTCCCCACTCCCCAGCAAATGTGCATCGGGACACGAAAACGTTTCTCATTACGAGCAAAATCTGCATCCGAGAAAGCGCGAACGAAAAAAATGTAGCAGCATTGCGTATTTCGTGGCCTCGCTTATCTCCGACGCCATTATGGCAAAGCGAGACACCTGTAAGCAGCTGGTGCCGACTAAAAGATACCGGACTATTTTGACTCATGAGCTTTTGAAATAAGCCAATCCAACCGGATCGCTTTGACGCGTGGACTTTTGCGAGAACTATTATCTGACTCGCAAACGAGCCAACGAAGCCCGGCACCCTCCGACTCATTAGGCAGGACTCAGCACTGCAAACGTCAAAAGGGCCGTCGCAGCTGCGACGGCCCTTTGCTTACTATGGAGCCGGCAACAGGATTCGAACCTGCAACAGGCAGTTTACAAAACTGCTACGCTACCGTTGCGTCATGCCGGCACGGAAAACGTGTCTGGTTATTGTACGCCAACACCGCTGCATCTCAAAGCACTAATTTGCTCCAGACCCAGGAATCTCCAAAGCAAGCTGCCCTCAAGCGTGCCGCCCCTAACTTGACAGAGAAGCTGTTCAAAGAGGATTCAGGGTGCCTTCGACGGCGCGCAAACGCGTTACTGATGCTCCATTTCCTCGTCATCAAAGCGTTTTCTGCCCTTATAGGCGCAAACCATCTGACCACGGTATACTGTTTCAGACACACAAACGTCCCTGGCCCGCCAGGACGCCGCACTTGCACAAGGGGTCTTATGACTACGAACAGCAACACCAGCACTTCAAACAACAATTCGCACGCGAAAAAGCGGTTTCGTGCCGATCGCGATGCTATTGACCGCAAGCGTTTGCCCCTAGCCGTGAAGGTATTCGGGGTGCTGTGCCTGGTTGCCGGTGGTGCAACGGCTGCGCTTTTAACAATCACCATTGTTTCGATGGTGCTGGAATTCACATCCGGGAACCTTGACATCAAGGCCAGCACCGCCACGGTAACCATTTATATCGTTGAGATGGTGCTGTACACAGCACTTGCCGCCATGTTTGCAACATTCGGCATTCGCTTGCTTCGCAACAAGCGCAAGCATGCGGCGCAAGGTACCGAGGCCATGATATTCATCCTGGCCGCCATCATCGTGTGCTCCATCATGCTCAGCGGCCTGGGCGCGAACGTTATCCCCCATGCCGTCGTTGCCGTGTTCCTGATTGTCATGCAGTCTTACCTAGACCCCGCCCTTGCGGGCGAACGCGAGCTGCGCCGCAAGCTGCGCGACATGGAAACCCGCGAGCAGGCTGAAGAAGGCACGCTGGGGCTTGACCCCACCGGCAAGGGCTACATCACACTGAACTTCTTCAACCTATTCTGGATTTTCGTAGTGTGCAGCGTGCTTGGCTTGATCATAGAAACGATTTACCACGTGCTGGTAGTTGAGCCCGGCGTGTACCAAGACCGCGCAGGCCTGCTGTTCGGCCCGTTTTCGCCCATTTACGGTGTGGGCGCTATGCTTATGACCATGGCGCTGAACCGTTTCCATAAAGCGCCGCTTATTGTGGTTTTTTTGGTAAGCGCGGTTATCGGCGGAGCGTTTGAGTTTGCCGTAAGCTGGTTCATGCAATTTGCTTTCGGCATTGTGGCCTGGGATTACACGGGGACCTTCCTTTCCATTGACGGGCGCACCAACGGCATGTTCATGGCCATGTGGGGCGTGCTGGGCATGTTCTGGGTGAAACTGTGCCTGCCTTGGATGCTGAAACTGGTAAACCGCATCCCTTGGAATTGGCGCTATAGCCTTACCGCCATTTGCGCCGCCATCATGATTGTTGACTGCGCCATGACGTTGATGTCGCTTGACCGCTGGTATCAGCGCGAAGCGGGCATCCAACCTGATAACGCCATTTCGCAGTTCATTGACGACCATTTCGATAACGACTACATGGCAGAGCGTTTCCAAAGCATGTCCATAGATCCCGGCAATGCAACCCGTACCATGTAGCGCCACCATGCGAATTTCCGTGCAATCGGTTGCGCTAAGCTTTCTTGCGTAACCTCTTGCACGCACGTTACCTCAAGATGCAAATCGCGCGTCTTAAGGCGAATCATCAACGCCCGAACTCGAACTCAGGTGCCATTAGCGCGCATCAACACCGTTTGCAAATTTGGCACCTGCAAGCTTGTCGCGCTGCCCACTTGACGCCTGCGCCAACGACACCGGCGGAAGCTCCCCTGCCCCCACCCCAGCACCGAGCGCTTCGTCGCGCACTTCAAGGATGTTCTTCCAGAAGCGCTTCGGCATGAAATGACGCCACAGCTCAGGGTGATACCGCGCCGGTATGGCTACCGCATCATAAAACCCCTTCCACGCCTTTTGCATAAGCTGTTCATCCTCAGCGTGCAACGGAAGATGCACCTCGTCTGTACGGGCAAGACACCAGCCCGAACCATCGTAGATGCCTGCCACGTGGTGCACCTCGTCGTAGATGACGAACCGCTGGTTGTTAAACCGTCCCGAAAACCAATCCATCAACAGCGGAACCACATTTGCTTTTGGGTTGCATTGCGCAAACCATATATCGTTTTCAAAGTGCTCGAACCGCAAAAATTGCTGCATAAGGTGCCGCTCGTTCATGACCGAGCGGCTGAGCTTTGCAACGGGACCGGCAATGGGATGCGCAAGGTTGTGCACCAACCCGCGATTGCTTGCTGCCGGACGCGCCATCACATAACGCACGAAACGATACACCGCCATTGCCGCCTGAGGGTCGTCCGAAAGCGATGCGTGCAGCACCGCTTCCCATGCCGAACGACCCGCACGCTTGCAGATGCCCACTTTCACGCGCTGCGCAAGCGCTGCGTCGGTTTCGACAAACCGGATGCTTTGCCCCAACCGCGGTTGCAGCATATCCTCGCGCAGCATGTCTTGCGGCTGCTCGTGCAACGCATACGTTTGGAATACCGCGCTAAGCAGCCCTTCGGTGGTGCCATCGTACACGTAGGCAACGTTGTTCAATGGCTCGGCAGCGGCCCTCATGCGAGCACCTTCTGACGACCCTGCAGCGCATGTTGCCATCCAAACAGCCCGTCAGCAGAAGAAGCGGCACTTGCAGCCTGATCACTTGCAAGCCCCGCCTGTGCACCGGGAAGCTGCACGTTCTGCTGCGAAGACGGCAAGGATGCTTTATCGCCCCTGCCAATGCTTGCCCTGCCCACTTCTTGCCCGAACAGGCTCATTTGTCCCGGTAATACCCTCCCGGCACGGGCACCGTGCTTGCCCCCGTCAATTGGCGCGGCAAGCTGAGCGCGCAAAGCCTCAGGGCTAAACTCAACCCCACGGCCTTGATACTTCCCGTTGCAGGTAATGAAGTAGCGCGCACGCTTATACGCGATGCCAAGCTTGCGCAGCTCCGCTTCACGCAAGCACGATGTTTTTCGCGCACGAACAATCAAACGCGCGCCACGCGGACCAATTCCCGGCACGCGCAGCAGTACTTCCAGCGGCGCTGTATTCACCTCAACGGGAAACACATCTAAATGATTAAGCGCCCACGCAGCCTTCGGGTCAACGTCGGTGGCAAGGTTCGGGTTGTCCGCACCTATGATTTCCGACACATCGAATTTGTAAAAGCGCAGCAGCCAATCTGCCTGGTACAGCCTATGCTCCCGATTAAGCTGCACCGCCGTGTTCTGGGGAAGACGCGCATCTGAGCTTACCGGCAGATACGCGCTAAAAAACACGCGCTTGAGCCCCATGCTTTTATAGAGCGCTTGCGAAAGATTCAGAATCTGAAAATCCGACTCTGGCGTAGCGCCGATGATCATTTGCGTTGACTGCCCCGCAGGCACGAACGCCCTTCTGCGATGCTTTGGCTGCGTTGACGGCAGATACGTGGTTTTACGGCGCGTTTGCCCGTGCGTTTCCGCGTCTTGCGCCATATTGTCGCGGATTTGACGCATAGGCTGGATGATGCGTTGCTTGTTCTTTTGCGGGCACAGCAGCTGCAGGCTTTTTTGGCTCGGCAATTCCAGGTTTACGCTCATGCGGTCGGCAAGATGCCCCAACTCATCAATAAGTTCGGGCGAAGTGCCCGGAACCGCTTTTGCATGAATGTACCCCCTGAACCGATGCTCTTCACGCAACAGCCTTAAGGCGCGAATCATCAGCTCTGTTGTGTAATCAGGCGTGCGAATGACGCCCGAGCTTAAAAACAAGCCCTCTATGTAATTGCGACGGTAAAACCCGATGGTCAGGTCAGCTAATTCTTCGGGCGTGAAAGCAGTGCGAGGCACCTCGTTGCTGCAACGGTTGAC
>DJEE01000015.1:11937-16233 GCA_002431805.1 Eggerthellaceae bacterium UBA5906 | reverse complement strand
GCGATGGGGAACAGCTGAATAAGCGTGCCGATGCCCGCGATAAGCATGGCTGCTCGAATCATGCCGCCGGTTTGCGCGTCGTTGAGCCCCGCCACGCCGGCGATGATCATGATGGGCGCCAAATTGGCCACGAACATGGCCAAAATGTGCTGCACGCCATAGGGGATAGAGCGGATAAACGGCACATCGCCGTCAAGCTTTAGCAGTTCGTCATGGTCGAACGGTTTCAGGTGCGCGCTCATCGACGGAACTCAATTTCACCCGTTTCCGGGTTCATGGACTGCACGATTGCCAGCGACTCCAGATGATACCCACGGCGACGCAAATCATCGCCGCCAGGCTGGAAGCCCTTTTCAACCGCAATGCCAATGCCCTCAACCGTAGCGCCCGCGTCTTCAACCAGCTCAATCAGGCCGTTGAGCGCGCAACCGTTGGCCAGGAAGTCGTCGATAAGCAGCACGTGGTCGTTAGCGTTCAAAAACTTTTTCGACACAATGACGTCGTAGACGCGCTGGTGCGTGAACGACTGGATTTTCGTAGCGTACACGTCGCCGTCAAGGTTGATGGACTGACTTTTCTTCGCAAACACCACCGGCACGTTAAAATGCTGCGCTACCACCGCAGCAATGCCGATGCCCGACGCTTCAATGGTGAGAATCTTGTTGATGGGCGCATCGGCAAACAAACGCTTCAATTCCTTGCCCATCTCGTTGAACAGGTTAATGTCCATCTGATGGTTCAAGAAGCTGTCCACCTTCAGGACGCCTTCCGACTTCACAACACCGTCGCGCCTGATGCGCTGTTCAAGCAGTTCCACAGTCCGTTCTTTCTTCCCGACAATCGATACCTATATATGTGCCTTACAGGGCAACCGTTCCCGTGACCAAAAGCACGATGGACACAATGGCGGCAACAACGATAACGGCCGCCACCACACGGTCAAGCGTGCTTTGCAGGAAGGGCTGGTTGCGCTCTTTTTTGCCCTTGATGTACACCAAAATGCCCGGCGCGTACAGGATGGACATAAGCGTCACGCCCACCGCGCCGCTGGCCCACGCCAAAAACACGCTGTAGATAACGCCAAAGATGGCGAACACGCGCCACAGGCCAACGGGCGCGTTAAGCTTGCTCTTAAACAGCTCGGGTTCCTTGAACGCCACTTTTGCGAAGTACGCGGCCGACAGCAGGTAGGGCAACAAAATCATGCCCGCGGACAGCGAGTAGAAGAACTGGTAGGTGCTGTCGGAGAACAGCATGATGATCAAGAACAGCTCGATGATGCAGTTCGTGACGATAAGCGTGACAATGGGCGCGCCCTTCTTGTTCACGCGCGCGAACGCCTTGATAAAGCCGCCCTGAGCAGCAGCTTCGTACGGGCACTCGGACGAAAGCACCGTGTAACCCAGCATGGCGCCCACCAGTGAAAGCACAACGCCCGCGTTAATGAGCGTAGCGCCCCACGGGCCAACCGCGCGCTCCATAACGCCGGCCAGCGCCGGGTTGGAAAGCTCCGCCAGCTCAGACAGCGGCATAACGCCCATGGACAGTGTAGAAACCAGCAGGTAAATAGTAAGCACGCAGCAGAACGCGATGACGGTGGCCTTGCCCACGTCCTTGTCCTTCTTCGCGCGGCCCGAAATTGCCACGGCGCCTTCAATGCCCAAGAACACCCAGATGGTAACCATCATGGTGCCGCTGACCTGCTCGAAGAACGGCATGCCGTCCACCGCGCCGTGAGACATGTTCTCCATGAAGATGTTCACGTCGAACTTCTGGAAGAAGATGATGGCGGCAATGGCCACGAAAATAGGCACGAACTTGCTGATGGTGATAACCAAGTTCACGCCCGTGGCCTCTTTCACGCCACGGCTTACCAAAAACGTGTAGAACCAGATAAGGCAGCTGGCGCCGATGACGGAAGCCAGGTTGTTGCCGCCTTCGAAAATGGGGAAGAAATAAGAAAGCGCACCGAATAGCAGGGCCGAGAAACTGACCGTGCAAAGCAGTGCGCTAATCCAATAACCCCAGGCGCTGTTGAAGCCCAGAAAATCGCCGAAACCGGCGGTTGCGTAGCTGTAAATGCCGCCCTTGAGCTGCGGTTTGATGCGCGAGAGGGCGAAAAACGTCATGACAAGGCACAACACGCCCACAGCTGAGATGCCCCAGGCCGTGAGGATTGCCGCGCCAGATGCGCCGTGCGCCGCTTGGTCGCCGGACAGCGTGAACACGCCGGCACCGATGATAAGCGTGATTACGGACGTGACCAGGCGGAAAATGCCCAGCTTGCCATGCTTGTCAACCTCGGGCAGCATGCCCGACCCCGTGACGACCATATCGGAAGCAGCACCCGAAGGCGCAGCCCCTGTTGCGTTACTCATTGAAACCCCGATCGTTGAGAAAAACAGTTGCCCATCATCATACCCCAGCAAGCGCACCCCCGGGGCACCTGAAAGCAACAATTTAATATTGCAAGTTGATAGCCTTTGAGGCAACGCTCGCGTGAACGGGGCTGGGCGTTCGCCGGGGGGGGTACCAAAAAAGCGGGAAGGCAGGAAAGCGCTTGCGTGAACAGGGGGACGGAGGTGGTGTTCACGATAGCCCCGCATTTCTCAAAGATTCACCGTGAACACCACCTCCGTCCCCCTGTTCACGGTAACCCTTCAGCCGAGCCACGTAAGCGCCTTCGGCATGCAAAAGGAGCTTACGCTTCGAAGGATTCTTGGGCGATGAGCACGTGGGAAAGGGCCGCTCTGTCCAACTCACAGCCTAGGCCGAACTCGTGCCCGCGACGTGTGAGCGTTACCAAGCCGCGCTCAACGGTATAGGGCGGGTTGGTCACGTCGACGTCAAAATAGCGCGAGGTAGCGCCGATGTCACCTGCATCGGTTACGCCGGGCAGCGTTTCAAACGCTGCGTGCATGCGGCGCGAAATGCCCGTGTCGTACATGCCACCCATCCACACGCGCATGCCGCGCGCTTGCGCCATGCGCACAAACTGCATGGCAGGTTGCACGCCACCGAACTTGCCGATTTTCAGCGCGTAGCACTTCAGTTCCGAATGCTTCAAGGCACGTGCAACATCACGAGCGCACGTGAGCGACTCGTCCAAGCACACGGGCGTTTTGATGCGACGCTGCAGCTGCGCCAACCGGTCGAACAAGTCATGCGGGCCCGACGCGGGGGAACGGCGCGGGTCAAGCGGCTCTTCAATCCACGCGATGTTCAGCTCGTCAAGGTTGCGCAGCTCTTCGATGTCGTGTTCGGTGAAGCTTTGGTTGGCGTCCAACGAAATAACCAGTTCAGGGAACGCTTTTCGCACAGCCTGCGCACTGAAGTACGCCGTGCCCGGCGTCACTTTCAGCTTCACGCGCGTATAGCCCGCCTCAACGCAACGCTGCGCCGCAGCCACGGTTTCGGCAACCGGGCCAACCGGAATGGCAGCGCCCGCCGGCACAGCGGCCAGCTCAGCACCTTGTGGCAGCTGCCCGCCAATAAGCTGCCACAGCGGCTGCTCAACGATTTTGCCGTACAAATCCCACAGCGCAGGCTCAAGCGCACCGCGCGCCATAGGTAGGTCGTTTGCGCCCGGGCAGGCGGCAAACAGGCCGTCCGCTTCGGAAGGATGCAGCAGCACCGTGCTCAGCACGCAGGGGATCAGCTGGTCGCGCAGCGCGCGAATGTCCTGGTCAAGCACCTCGGGCAGGTACCAATCGGTAGGAAAGGACACGCATTCGCCCAAGCCGGTGCGCCCTGCGTGGTCCACCACTTCAACCAGCAGAGATTCCCTAAACGACAGCGTCCCTTTCGCCGTGGCAAACGGTTTGCGGAACGGCAGGCGAATGCGATACAGGTTCACGCGCTTGATTTCGATGCGCTGGTCGTACAGCTTGCGCAGCGCCGTGCGGTCCACCTTGCCGATGCCCGTGCGCGGAAAGCGGGGGAGCGCGAACAGGTGCTTAGGCTGATACATGCGTGACAGCTGCGGCGTGACGACCTGGGCAACCTCTTGCGCGAAACGACGGTCCGACAGGCCGCGGGCATGCCTTCCCGCCACGCCGCCGGAAATGCCGGCAGGCGCTGTGGCAGGCCGGGTTTCCATGTTTGTGCGTTCAACGAAGCCCACCGGGCGACGACCCCACTTCTCATCGGGGGCGCCGAAAATATACGCATCCGCCACGCCAGGTACACGCAGCAGCTTTTCGCGAATCTCGGCGGGGTAGACGTTTTCGCCGCCGGAAATGAACATGTCGTCGGTGCGCTCTTTTACGTACAGCTTGCCGTCGGGGGCAATGGCTG
>DJEE01000015.1:6475-11902 GCA_002431805.1 Eggerthellaceae bacterium UBA5906 | reverse complement strand
AGTCTCCCGTAAGAAAAAAGCCGTCGGCCGTATAGGCGGCACGAGCGTTCAAATAGCCGGCGAACAGGCCCGGGCCGCGCACGGCCAGGCGGCCAAAACCATCGGGGGCAGCGTCCACAATGCGCGCCTCGTAGCCATCAAGCAGCGTCATGCCGCCCGTAAAACCACGCGTGACCAGCGCGTTTGCGATATTGCTTGACGTTTCGGTCATGCCGTAGCTGGCGTACACGCGCGCATGCAGCGAAAGCGCGCGCCCAAGCGTTTGCGCGTTCAGAGGGCCGCCGCCAAGCAAGATGCACTGATAACGCCGCAGTTCAGCGGCATGCGAGGATGTCATCATGTCCTGCAGCATCTTGTCTACCACCGAAACATGCGTGGCACCGCGGCGTGCCGCATCGGCAAGCATGCGGTCGGCATCGAAGCGCTGGTACAAAATGAACGGATTGGCGTTCAGCAAGCTGCGCACCACCATTTGCAGGCCGCCCACGTGGTACAGCGGCAGCGCAATCTGCCACAGCCCCTCCCCGCGGCTACACAGCTGGTTATTGAAGATGCGCGCCGAATCGCACAGGTTTTCCCAGGTCAACGGCACGGCTTTCGAACGCCCCGTGGTGCCGGACGTGAACATGACCACCGCGATTGCCCCGCGGTCGAACACGTGCGCGCCGCGCTCCGCAAAGTGGATAACGCTTTCAAGCGCATCTTGGCGTGCCATGTCCTCGCGACGGCGCGCGGCAGCTCCGCGGCTGCGACCCGCGCGACCAAGCGCGCGCGTGGTGCGCACCTCGGCAGTTGCGATGTTGGTGCGCGCATAAAACGACGTGCGCTGCGCGTGGCCCGGGCCGGCTGCCTCTGCCGTGCCGGTGGCATCAACCGCCACCGTTTTGATAAGGCTGTCGACGTTTGTTTCGTCGACGGTGTAAGCAAGCGTGACGCTGCGGCTTCGCTTAAGGTCAAGCAAGCGCGACTGCTTTTCGGCATCGGTAAGCCTGTTGTTCAGCGTTACCAGGGAAAACCCGCCGTAGGCAGCCGCTAACAGCAAGAACACGCACGCCGGGTTGTTCGGCAAATCAACCACCACCGCGCTGCCCGGCTCAACGCCGCGATGACGCAAAAGGCTAGCAAGGCCCGCGGAAATCATGCGGGTTTCCCGGTACGACAACGCTTCCACGTTGCCTTCTTTGTCGACATAGGTAAAGCACGTGCGCTGCGGATTCTGCCGCACCATGCTTTCGAACACGCCGATCATGTGGGTGTAACGCCTGCTTTCGCCTTACTTGCTAGCCGGTAAATTGCAGGGAACGCAGGCTGGCTTTCGCCAGCCCTGTGTTTCCTAGGGGAACTTCGGGTACTTGGAGAAGTCGGGCTTGCGCTTTTCCTTGAACGCGTCGCGGCCTTCCTTCGCCTCGTCGCTGGTGTAGTACAGCAGCGTGGCGTCACCGGCGAATTGCTGCAAGCCGGCCAAGCCGTCGGTTGCCGCGTTGAACGACGCCTTCATGAAGCGCAGCGCCGTGGGGCTGAACTGCAGCATTTCCTTTGCCCACTGCACGGTTTCGGCTTCTAGCTGGTCAAACGGCACAACTTTGTTCACCATGCCCATGTCAAGCGCCTCTTGCGCCGTGTACTGACGACACAGGTACCAAATCTCGCGCGCCTTCTTCTGGCCCACCATGGCAGCCAGGTAGCCCGCACCGTAGCCAGCGTCGAAGCTGCCCACCTTCGGGCCGGTTTGGCCGAACTTTGCCGTGTCGGCTGCAATGGACAGGTCGCACAGGATGTGCAGCACGTGCCCGCCGCCAATGGCGTAGCCGTTGACCATAGCGATAACGGGCTTGGGCACCACGCGGATAAGACGCTGCAGGTCAAGCACGTTTAAGCGAGGGATGTTGTCCTCGCCCACGTAGCCGCCATTGCCGCGCACCATCTGGTCGCCGCCGCTGCAAAACGCCTCGTCCTCGTGCGCGCCGCCGTGGTTGGCGCCCGTAAGGATGATCACGCCGATAGACGCATCGTCGCGAGCAACGGAAAACGCATCGTACATCTCGTTCACCGTCAACGGCGTGAAGGCGTTGCGCCTAAACGGGCGGTTGATGGTGATCTTCGCGATGCCCTCGTACGTTTCGTAGATGATTTCGCGGTACTCTTTTCCAGGTTGCCACTGGATATCGCTCATATAAGGTCCTTTCACTGTGCGCAAACGTCAAAGTTCTCGCAAAGTTTTACCTGTTCGAAACAATGGTAACGAATTACGCCCAAACGCGCACGCTCCGCACGATAACTGCACGTGCGGAGCGTTAAACGCAATCGGAATGGTGGACGACGGAAGAAACGCGCCGAGGATTTCCGTGAACAGGGGACGAACAGGGGACGGAGCGGGTGTTCACGATAGCCATTTCGTGTCCCGAAACGTTTTCGTGAACACTCCCTCCGTCCCCTGTTCACGCAAGCGCTGTCCTGAACGCCCCTGTTCACGCAAGCGCTGTCCTAAATATCCCCGTCCACGTGCGCGTCGGCTTGCCGTGGATACTACAGTGCGGCGCGGATGGCTTCGGCGGTTTTGTTGTACTCCGCTTCAACGGCGGCGAATAACTCTTCGGAGCCTTTTGCGGTTGCGGGGATAGGACGCAGGAACTCGGTGAGGGCGTTCGACGGCTCGAACAGGTTCGTGAAGCCCATGTTCTGCGCAATGCCCTTCAACGTGTGGGAAGCCAAAAACGCGCCGTTCACATCGTCGGCCGCCAGCGCGTCGCGCAGGTTCTCGAAGCTTTTATCCTGCAAAAACTTGCCGGCAAAGCGTACTACCAACGCCTCGCTGGTAAGACGGCGCACCACGTCGTTGTAGTCGGCGCCGATTTTCTCATATGCATCTTGAATCGCGCTCATGCTTCTCCTTACTGTTGCTGTCTATCGTTAGTATTAGTTAGCTTTGAAAGAGGGGGGGGGTACCGCTTGGTCGTCTTTTTCGGCCAGAATACGCTCCTGCAAATCAACCAAACAGCTGATCAGCAGCGGATTGAACGCGCCGCATTCGCCGTTTAGGATCATCTGCATGGCCTCATCGTGCGGGATGGCTTTTTTGTACACGCGGTCGCTCGTAAGCGCGTCGTACACGTCCACCAGCGAAACCACCTGTGCCGAAATGGGAATGTCATCGCCCTTCAGGCCGTCGGGGTAGCCGTTGCCGTCCCAACGCTCATGATGCCAACGGCAAATATCGCGCGCGGCCTGCACCAACGCGCTGTCACGGTACTGCGTCATGCTCTCCAGCATGTTCGCGCCAACGGTGGTGTGCGTTTTCATGATTTCGAACTCTTCGGAGGTCAGGCGCCCCGGCTTGTTCAGCACGTAATCGGGAATAGCCAGTTTGCCCAGGTCATGCAACGTTGAAGCTGCCGAAATGGTTGCGCGCTCGCTTGAGCTTACGCGATAGCGGTCCGTTTTGCGCACCAGGTGCTCCAGCATCATCTCGGTAAGCTTGCGCACGTGCTGCACGTGCGGACCCGATTCGCCGTTGCGCAGCTCCATAGCGCCGCCCATGATGTCAACCAGCATGCGGCTGTCGCGCTCGCGCTCGTAGAACTGCTGCGCCAGCATGGCCGACAAGCGACGCTGCTTGGCGTACAGACGCATGATGTTGCTTACGCGCTGGCGCACGATGCGCGCATCGAACGGGCGGCTGATGTAGTCGGATGCGCCCAGCTCATAGGCGCGCAGCACCATATCGTCGGAGTCTTCGCTGGAAATCATGATGACGGGGATGTCGTCAATCCAGCCGCTGCGCGACATGCGGGACAGCACGTCAAAACCGTCTGCACCGGGCATCACGATGTCTAGCAGCACAATGGAGATGCCTTCGCCGTGGCGCTCCAGGCAGCTGATGCCCGCCTCGCCGCTATCGGCCTCGATGATGTCGTACTGGTCTTTCAGCATTTCGCTTAAGATGACGCGGTTCATCTCGGAATCGTCCACCACCAGCAGCAACGGCTTGTGCACGGTTTCGGTGTCCACGTCGTCCGATTCGGTAACAACGGAGTTTTTCAGGGACTTCGCTTTGTACATAAGCGTGTCGGCCTGGCGCACCGTTTCCTCAACCGTGCGTCCTTCGGAAAGCGCACCGCCAATGCTGGCGCTTAGGCTTAGACGCTCGTAGCCGGGCACCGTGGTGTCCACCAACCTGTCGGCGATGGCGCGCAGCTTGCGCGAGAAGTCATCGGCGCCGATGCCGGGCAAAATGAGGACGAACTCGTCGCCGCCGTAGCGCACCAGCTTGTCGGTGCCGCGGATGCAGCTTTTCATGGCCGCCACTGCGGTTTTCAGCGCCACGTCGCCGGCATGATGGCCCAGCGTGTCGTTCACCAGCTTGAAATCGTCCAGATCGATAAGCGCGACGCCGGCGTAGAGGTGCTGCGTGCGCAAGTTGTCTTCGTAGTAGCGTCGGTTATACGCGCCGGAAAGCGCGTCGTGGTACAAAAGCTCGTCGTCTAAGCCAACCGTGCCTTCGGTTTCAACCGGCTGAGCGTACAACAACACGTTGCGCTCGCCCTCAACTTCAACAAAGCGCGCGCTGGCCAAATGCTGCTCGTCTCCCATGCGCAGCGAATGCGTTTGAGCGCCGCCGTGTTGCAGCACGTCCTCGCACACGCGGCGCATGCAGATGCAATCGCTGCCGCACAACAGGCAGAACGGTTCTTCGTCGATGTTATCGGCGTCAAGCAGGCGCACCACCGGATAAATCTCGCGCAGGCGGTCCATTTCGCTGCCGATCTCATCGCGCGACAGGTTCACGACGTCCTGATCGACTGCGCCGTCTTCGCGAGTGTTGGAGTTTTCCATAGCCGTCACGCCTCTACCCTGGTTGTTCGACAATTCACGTGCGTTCGCGTATAACCAGTTCATTGTAGCAAACAAGGCGTGCGCAAAACGGCTATCACGCGAAATGTCAACGCCCTTTTTAGGGAAAACAGCCTGAAAGCGAGCGACGCGCAAGCATGCGGCTTGCCGAGCGTACCAAGCCCGCACCAAACGCATCAGAAGCGAATCGGCGGCCGCCCGTTACGCGATGCTGTGCACGCAGGCGGCGAACGCGGCCGGGTCCTCCAGGTGAACGTTGTGGCCAGCCTTCGGCGCCACGCGCGTGGGCACCACGCCGGCGGCGTGCAAATCGTTTGCCACACGGCTGTACTTTGCGTCCTTCGCGCCGGTTAGATACAAGGTGGGGCACCCGCGCATTCCCAAGTCGCGCAGAGCCTGCGTGGTTTCATGAAACGACGGCATACGGTGCTGCCCGGCGCACTCCACGCAACGAGCCAGCGCCTCGGGGTCGTTGGCCAAACGCCCGGCGCGAACCATGGCGCGCTTGCGTTTCGGCAGCGCGCGCTGCGATTCGAACAACGGCAGGTTTTCCCAGTATTCCATGAAGTCCGCCAA
>DJEE01000015.1:0-6373 GCA_002431805.1 Eggerthellaceae bacterium UBA5906 | reverse complement strand
TCGCCCTCGGTTTTCGGGCCGAAGCCGGCGCTTTCCAGCAGCAGTCCGCGCGTTTTCTTGGCGAACGCGGCAGGGCCCGCTTCAAGCAGCGCGGCAAGCGCCACGCGCCCGCCCATGGAGTAGCCCACCACCACCGGCCGGCCCGGCACCAGCTCGATGAAATCCAACAGCGCCTCGCCCATAGCACGCAGGCTATATGGCGCTGCGCTTGCGGGAACGGCAGAACCGCCGTGTCCTACCAGGTCAAGCGCGTATACATCGCGTTCATCAAGCATGCGCGCGCCCACGTCGAACCACGACGACGCGCTCTGGGCAAACCCGTGCACCAAAATCACCGGCGCACGACGCCGGCCGCGCGGGCTTTCCTCTTTCATGTACACATACCGATAGCGAACGCCATCGGAGTCGAAGCAGTCGGTTGTCGGTTGCATCAAAGCCTCCCCAGTCTCTTATGCAAAAAGCCGCTTCTACACGCAAAACCCTGCAAACCCCGTTCGCGAGCAAGGGACGGGACGCTCAGGCTGAGCATTTGGGTGAACGCGGGGACGGAGCAGGTGTTCACAAGGACGTTTTGGAGAACGAAACGGATATCGTGAACACCCGCTCCGTCCCCGTGTTCACGGTTGCTGCCCCACGTTTGCGCTTACCAATACTCGCCGTAGCGTTCGCGCACGCCTTCAAGCGGCACCGGCACTTCTATCAAGCTGATCCCCGGCACGTCGAGCGTTTTGCGATACGCCTGGTCAAACGCTTGCAGCGTGGCAACCTTCGCATACGGAATGCCGAAAGCCGTCGCCGCGTGCGCAAAGTCAACGTCCTGCGGCGTAAGGAACAAACGCTCGAAATACGCCTCGCTGGACTTTTGGGGCAGCATGTCGAAAATGCCGCCGCCGTTGTTGTTCAGCAGCACAATGGTAATGCCCGGGCCCGGCGCAACCGTTTCCGCCGTGTTGCAACTTGCGCTATCGGCAGGTAAGCGGCGCTGCGCCAGCTGGCGTTGCACGCGCAGCTCGCGTTGCAACGCCAGCGCGTTCATATCGTGCAGCATAGTTAAGTCGCCCACCACCAGCGTGGTGCGTTCAAAATGCTGCGCAGCCCCAAGCGCCGTGGAAACCGTGCCGTCGATGCCGTTCAAACCGCGGTTTGCCAGCACACACAGCTGTTTTTCTCCCTGCAAGCAAAACGTGTCAACCGCGCGAACGCTCATGGAGTTTGCCG
Source organism: Eggerthellaceae bacterium UBA5906 (assembly GCA_002431805.1). Taxonomy (GTDB): domain Bacteria; phylum Actinomycetota; class Coriobacteriia; order Coriobacteriales; family Eggerthellaceae; genus Senegalimassilia. The sequence goes on along the minus strand of DJEE01000015.1, from coordinate 5,155 downwards.
CGAACAGGCACGACCCCGCAGGCGCAAGTTGCAGCGCACGGCGAACGTACGCACCCTCGAAGCTGTCCGCCTGCGTATTCGTCGCGGCATCGGCTTGCGCAATGCGCGCCGCTGCCTGAGCGTTTGCCTGCTGCCACCCTGCCGCAAAGCCATGGTCGTGCGCCGCGGCAGCCGCAGGGCCGCCTTCGGTGCGCAGCGCGCGCACCATACTGCGGGCGAAGTCAACCGGCAACGCACGCACAAACGCCGCTGTTGCCACGTTCGTGTCGCGCGTTTCCAGCGGGTCTACCACCACTTGCGCAACGCCGGCCTGCTCGCACGCACGCGCCCATTGCGTTGCCTTCTTTGAAATGGGGTAGCGCCCAAAGCGCACCATAATCTGCGGGTTCAACGCTTCATCAGGCGTTTTTCCACCCGCTTTCAGCACGCTGTCGTAGTTTTCAACAAGCAGCGCATCGTCCATGCAGCGCAGGCCCGACAAAGGGTCGGCCAGCACCGGCATGGCAAACGCACGGGCGAAGTCCATGATGGTGCGCGCTTCTTCAACAGTTGCGCACGAACCCTCACCTGCCAGCAACAGCGTGTTTCCTGCCAACAGCGCTTGCGCAAGCTGCGCGCCCGTCGCGCCGTCCACAACGGTTTGCGGTTGGACAATCCCGCGCACAAATCCATGCAACTCGCCGGGTTTCGCAACGCCTGCAGCTTCGCAGCCCTGTTCAGCCAGCCCACCGGCAAACACGTCTGCCGCCGAGAAATCCGGTTTGAGCGGCTCGTCAAAGGGGAAGTTCAAGTGCACGGGACCGCCGAAGCACGCGCCCGCGATGCGGTGCGCGGCCTGACGGCCTGCGGGCTTGGCAGGTGTCGGGCAAGCGCCCAACGCGGCGATGCACGCTTCGCGTGCCGCTTGCCGCGCAAACCGCAGCGACTCCTGGTCACCTGCGGGAAGCGGCATGGCGCGGAAGGCGCGCACGTGATTGCCGTACGCATGCAGCTGATCGCACGTTTGCGGAGCACCAAGGCCTTGCAGCTGCGGCGGACGGTCGGCCGTCAGCGCCAGCAGCGGCACGCGCGACGACTCCGCTTCCAAAATAGCGGGATAGTAGTTCGCAATAGCCGTGCCCGACGAGCACACCAACGCCGTTGGCGCACCCGACGCTTTGGCCAGGCCCAACGCGAAAAACGCCGCGCCGCGCTCGTCGATGTCCACATACACGCGCATACGCTCGGGCGCGCGGCATGAAAGCTCGTACGCCGTCATGGCCAGCGGGGTTGAGCGAGAACCGGGGCTTACCACCACGTCGTGCACGCCCCATGCGGCCAGCTCATCGAAGAATTCGCCCAAAAACTGCGCTACCTCGCGCGGGTTCGCCACCGTCATTTCGCGCCCTCGCTTTCGCGAGCACGCGTGTCGGCTGCATCTGCTTCCGTACCGTCGCTAAACGCCGACAGCACCGTTTTGAGCTTCAAGGCAATCTCGTCGTATTCGTCGGCCGCGCGGCTGCCGTCCACAATGCCGCAGCCCGCGTACACGTACCCGATTTCGCCGTCGAACACGCCCGTGCGCAGCGCCACGCTGAACTCGCCGTTACCCGCGGCGTCAACATAGCCGCATGCGCCCGCGAAAAAGCCGCGGTTGTACGTTTCAATCTGGCGAATGAGCATTTTCGCTTCGCCCACCGGTGCGCCGGAAACAGCCGGGGTGGGGTGCAGATCGCCCATCATCGACCACAGATCAACGCCCTCAAGCAGCTTTGCGCGCGCCGGCGTCATCAGGTGCTGGATGCACGTGAGTGGCATGATGGTGGGCTGCGCGGGCACGTCTACGCTGTAGCACGTGCGATTCAGCACGTCGCGGATGAAGCGCACTACGTAATCGTGTTCCGTGCGGTTTTTCTCGTCGGCCATCAGCGCCGCGGCCAGGCGCTCGTTTTCCTGCGCGTCGGGCGAGGTGGGGCACGTTCCGGCCAGGCACATGCTTTCCAGCTGCTCGCCGCGCTTGCGCACCAACAACTCGGGCGTGCAGCCGCAGAAGAACACGTCGGCGTAGCGGTATAAAAGCACGGTGCCGTGCGCCGTGCCGTCAATCAGGTTCACCAGCAGGTCTTTCGACGAGAACGGTGCGGCGGCGGTCAACTTCAGGCGACGCGACAGCACCACCTTGTCAACGCGGCCCGCATGAATGGCTGCAAGCCCGCTTTCAACCGCTTGTTCCCACGCTTCGCGCGAATCAAGCGTAAGCGTGTAGTCGATGTGCCTGCGATGGCGGCGCGGTGCCGTCAATGCCAGGCGCGAAAAGCGCTCAACGCGGCCCGCGTACACCGGCCCAAGCGAGTTCACCTGCAAAAACGTTCCGCGCTCGTTTTCGATAAGCACCACTTCGGGCAGCATGAAATGCAAACTCGGGAACGATTGGAATAGTTCGTCGGCCGGTGCGGGGTTGTGCGCATCGAATCGGTTGAACGAGAAGAACACCGGCTGTTCGTCCGCCGGGCCAGAAAGCTCGCATTCCGCCTCTTCAAGCGTGGGCAGCGCAATGCAGCGGCCCAAACCCATGAAGCGGGTGGGGCGGTCTTTGCGGTAATACACAAACTGGTCGGTGAAGCCTTTTTGCAGTAAACAAAACGCGTCCACGATGTCGGCGTCAAGCGGCTGCGTGTACGAGAAAATCCTGGTCATCTGCCATCTCCCGTGGGTAAAAAACGCATGCCGATGCGCCGGGGGCACTTGGCCGCCCGGCGCATCGGCATGCTGCTGTTACAGTGCGTTTTAGATTTTGTACATGAACTGGAACACGTCTTCGCGCTGAATGGTAATCTGCACGCCCAAGTCAGACGCCACGCCCTCCAGCTTTTCCTGCACCGTGTTGAAGTCTGCCTTTTCGGTATCAAGCGTGGTCAGCATGGTCATGGAGAACATATCGCCCAGAATGGTTTGGCTGATGTCGTCGATGTTCGCACCGCACTCAGCCAGCGCCACGGAAACGGCGGCAACGATGCCGCTGCGGTCTTTGCCAAGGACACTGATAACGCACTTCATGTCGTTCCCTTTCATTCTTGCGCACGCGCATTTGTTGTTGGAAACCATAGTACCCGATTGCCGCAAACGTTCCACCACAACCCGACGTTTCACGCATATCGCATGGTAGACGGAAGAGGTATTGCGCGAACGTGGGGACGGAGGGAATGTTCACGGTGACCTTCGCATTTCCCAAGGGGCATCCGTGAACATCCGCTCCGTCCCTACGTTCACAGTTGCTCTTGCGTTCGCGCTAATCCCGCTCGTATTACGCCACGAAGTCCCAGATGACTTTTGCGAAGAAGATCACCAGCACCACGATGGTGATGGGGCGGGCGACAGCGCCGCCGTTTTTGCTGAAGCTGTGCGAGCCTAGGTAGTTGCCCACGATATTGAACGCGCCTGCCACCAGGCCCAACGCAAGCAGCACCTGCCCGTGCAGCAAAAACACCACCAACGCCGTCACGTTGGTGGTAAGGTTGATGGCCTTCGTGATGCCTGCAGCCGACTGCAACTTCAGGTGTGCCACGCCGGTAAGCAGCAGCATCAAAAACGTGCCCGTGCCCGGGCCGTAGAAGCCGTCGTACACGCCAACCGCCAGCGCAACAAGTGCGCACAGCGCCGCCGTGCGCTTTGCCGGCAGGGGCTCTTTGTCTGCTTTCCCGAAACTTTTCGACCGCATCACGTAGATGGCGGTAACGGGCAGCACCACCAGCAGGAACACGCGCAAAAACGCATCGCTGGTAATGAGCACCAGGTTCGAGCCAAGTGTAGACCCCGCAACGGCCAGCACCACGCACACGGCGGCAAGCTTCCACTGGATGTAGCCCGATTTCGCATAATGCCAGGTGGCAATGGTGGTGCCCATGGTCGAGCTCAGCTTGTTCGTGGCAATGGCCGCGTGCGTGGGCAGGCCGACAATCATATACGCCGGCAGCGATATAAGCCCGCCGCCACCCGCAATGGCGTCAACGTAACCCGCCAGGAACACAAACGCGCACAGCAACACCATGCCCCACACGTCTACGCCGAACAGCGCCTGACACCCGCTCAGAAGAAAATCCATAGCCAGCGAAAACTCTAGCGAGCGTCACGCAGGATAAGCGACATGGCTTCGCTGCGGGATGCGCGTGCCGCGTCGGTGCTGCCGGCGAACACGCCGCGCACCGCGCTGGTAACGGTGTGGCTGCCCGGCTTTTTCACGCCGCGCATGCTCATGCACATGTGCTCGGCCTCAAGCACAACCACCACGCCTTGCGGATGCAGCTGCTCAACCAGCGTGTCGGCAATCTGCCCGGTTAAGCGCTCCTGCACCTGCGGGCGCTTCGCGTACACCTCTACCAGGCGCGCAAGCTTCGACAAGCCGCACACGCGGCCGTCGGGAGCGGGGATGTAGGCGATGTGCGCCTTGCCGAAAAACGGCACCAGGTGATGCTCGCACATGGAGTAGAAGTAGATGTCTCGCACGAGCACCATTTCGTTGCAGTGCTCGTCGAACGTTTTCTCGAAATGCACGGCCGGGTCTTCGGTTAGGCCGGAGAACACCTCTTCGTACATACGGGCCACGCGAGCAGGCGTTTCCTTCAAGCCCTCGCGATCAGGGTCTTCGCCCACGCCCTCCAAAATCATGCGGACGCCGGCTTCAATCTTTGCAGTATCCATTGAGTTGCTTTCTTTCTAGCGATACTTTGCGCGTGCGGCGCGCCCCATCAGGGGTTTGCCGTCAATCGTCTTGAACTGTTGCATAATACCATGCGCCGCGGGCGCGCTCCGCGAATCCACCCACAAGCCGCACGATGCCCCGCTTGCAAGCCGTACCGTCACGAACTCGCTCGTGTTTGCGTTTTAATCCGAAAGCGCCAAGTAGCTCCAAAACGCGCATCGGCATTTCCGCAGGTCATAACGTTGCTGAAAATTTTGCTATTTGCGCAGTTGCCGGCAAAACACAAACACGAGCGATTTCGTGACATGCGAGCGCCACCATTTACGCCGCTTACGCTTCCTCTAGCTCCAGGCCGACGGGGCAGTGGTCGCTGCCGAACACCTCACTGTAAATGCTGGCGGCTCGCACGCGCGGGGCCAACACGTTGCTGACCAGGAAATAATCAATACGCCACCCGGCGTTGTTCTTGCGCGCGTT
>DJEE01000034.1:3097-13087 GCA_002431805.1 Eggerthellaceae bacterium UBA5906 | reverse complement strand
TTGGACTTGTCGATCTGCACGGTGCCGTCGGCGGCGATGTGGCTGGCCTCGGTGGGGCACACTTCCACGCACGAAGGGTGTGCGCAATGCTGGCAGGACACCGTCAAAAAGTACATGTCCACGTCGGGCCACTGTCCGCAACCATCCTCTTTCGGCGTCGGCCCGATGCGCAGCGTCTTGTTCCAGAATGCGCCAACCGGCGCCCCGTTGACCACCTTGCACGCCACCGAGCAGGCCAAACAACCTACGCATCGGTTGACGTCGGTCACGATCGAATACTGCGTCATGGTTTTACGCCTCCTCTCGCTTGGAATAATCGGGCAACCACTTCTTCAGGCGCGGATCGGACGCATCGTGGATGATCTCGGTGCCGTCGTCGCCACACGGGCACGGGTTGCCAAACGGGCTGTTCTCCGGCGTTGCCTTGTACACCTTCACGTTGTAGGCACGCAGGTTCGACGCGCCGCACAGCGGGTCTTGGTTCTCGCCCTCGACCAGGCAGTTGATGGTGGACAGACCGTAGCCCTTGTCCGCCTGATCGAGCTCGGGGAACCACCACTGGTGCTCGCAGTTGATGACGCCCTTCGCCACGCCGTAGTACAGGTCGGCCACCTGGCGAACCTTGGCGCGCGGGCTTTCGATCCACACCCAGTCGCCCTGTTCGATGCCCAGCTCGGCGGCGTCTTCCGGGTTGATCTCGCAGCGAGGCGCCGGCCACAGCTCGCGACACCAAGGCAGCTGCCTGTGCTCGCTGTGGAAGTACACGGGGATGCGGCGGCCGGTGGTCATCAGGAACGGCCACTCCTTGGAGATGCCCGGCTGCGCCAGCTCAGTTTCCGGTGCGGGCTTCCAGTTCGGCAGTTCCATATCCTTGCCCGGCATGAACGTCTCAACCGCCGTGGACCAGATTTCCATCTTGCGGGTAGGCGTGGACATGCCCTTCATAGGGTTGCCCGCCGGCGTGGTGCCCACGACGACCTCGGACGAGCACATGCCCGTCTCGTAGCGACGATACGTGCCCCACACCTCGGGGTTGATGGCGCGGCAGTCCCACCAGCCATGCTCCTGGAATGCGGCACGGTACTCTTCCCACGTCATGCCCATGGGGGAAATGGTGCGATCGTACAGTTGCTCGGGCGTAGGGTATACCACGCCTTCGGGCAGCCCGAATTCAACCGGGTCATCGGCATACGGAACGCCCATGGCCTTGTACACGTCCACCACGATCTGCACGTCGAAGTGGCAATCGGCCGGCGGCTCGATGGCGCGGCAGGTTGCGCCCTGCGCGCCGGTAGAACCCTGCGATAGACGCGGGCAGTCAACCTCAAGCCAGTGATACACCGGCAGCAGGATATCGGCGGCGCCGGCGGTCGGGGTCTTCCACAGGTCTTGCACCACAAAGAAGTCCAGGCTGTTCAGGCCCTGCCAATACTTGTGGGAGTTCGCCTGGTTCATGAAACCGGACGCCTCGCACAAACCGCCGCGCACCGGGTAGGGATCGGCGTCGATCATAGCATCCAGCACGGCGTTGGCGTCAGCCCACTGCTGCCACCACGACAGCATCGGGATCTTGTCCTGGCCCAAAATCTTGTTGGGGAAGTACGTCAGATCGCCGTCTTCCGGAGCATGGCCCGACGCAATGGTCGGCTGCGCGTCGTCCACGCCCAGGTATTTGCCCAGGCTAGGACCACGGTTGCCGGCGGGCGTATCCCAGTTGCCCGTCATGCCGACGATAATGTCGAAGATGCGGTTGTTGTCGATGGCGTTGCACGCATGCTCAGGCGCCAGACCGTATTGAATACCGCCGTTGCCGTAACCGGTGGACGGGTCGATGCGCGTTGCGTACGTCAACGCCGCCGTGCGGATCTGCTCGGCCGGAACGCCGGTGATCTCAGCGGCCTTCTCCGGCGTGAACTCGGCGCAGCGAGCATCCCAATGCTGCCACACCGGGGCCATCTTATGCTTCGTGCCGTCTTTCAGCGTCACCTCGAAATCGCCGTACAGAGCCGGGTCGATCTCGGGGTTGAACGGGGACGGCATCGCCACGCGACCGGGCACGGTAAGCTTCGGCAGGTTCTTCTGCGGGCTCTCGTAGAACTTATCCCACACCTCGTCGGGCTCGTTTTCCCACAGACCGGTTTCCGCATCGAAATACGTCAGGTGACCCGAAGGGTCGTTTTCGTGCAGCGGATGCGCATCATCGGTGCCGGCAAGCTCGTCCCACACCATGAAGCGCAGCGGGCTTCCGTCTTCCTTCAGGTCGCATTCCTTCAGCAGGCGCGTCGCCATGGGCTTGATGTCACACCACGTGACCTTGTGCGCGACGATGGCGCCGCCGGAAGGCTCCATGCCCTCGACCACCAGGAAAGGAGCGTCGGTCCAACGCTTTACGAACAAGCTGTCGTACAGGTCGTTTTCGATGATGGTGTTTGCCCAAGCCAGCGCCATGGCGCCGTCGGTGCCGGGCGTCAGCCACAGATGCTGGTCCGACTCGTGGTTCAGGTTGGTCATGCGCGGGTCGATGCTGATGTAGGTATCGGCCGTGTTCGCGATGTCAACGGTGGCACGGCAGCTTTCGTCATAGTTCGAGATTTCGGTTGCGGTGCCCCAGGGAACGAACACGCGCGGGCGGTCGGTGGTGGCCATCCAGGAATATGCGAACTCGGACTGCAAGTCGCCCACATAGTGGCGCGGGCCCTTGCAGATCTGCCAGGCGGTCACCGCGTTGGGGCTGTCGACCAGCTGCAGCCACGAAGCGTAGGCGTGCTGCGTCCAAATGCGGCTCGTGCCGCCCATGAAGAACATGGACTCGCCGCCGTACTTCTTCTTCAACTCCCAGAACTTGTCAGCGATGGTGCTGTACGCCTCATCCCACGTGATGCGCACCCAACCCGGATCGGCCGAGCCTTTCGGGTTCGTGCGCTTCATCGGGTGGTACAGGCGGTCGGGGTGATACGCCGCTTGCAGGCTCGCCTGAGATTTCGTGCAGCAGTTGCCCATGGAATGGAACGCCGTGTCCGCATCGCCCTCGATTTTGATGGCGCGACCGTTTCTCACGGTTACGTACACGCCGCATTCGTTCTTACCGCATGCGCGGCAGCAGCTGCGCACGATGCTCACGTCGCCGTCTTTCTTGCCGCTTACGGCCGGCAGCTTTGCCAGCGCCTGCGACTCGGACGTTGCGATCACGCCCACAGCAGCTGCGGTTGCAGCGGCCAGTTGCGTGAACGCGCGACGCGTCATGTTCAGTTTCGCCATGGTTCCCTCCTTCTTGCTTTCGCTCGTCTTGCAGAAAACCGGCCCTTCGTTGCGAGCCGGCAGCTTCGCCGATTTCCCTTGTGCTCGGGAAGCTGCGGTTATAATACGGAGCCGAGAAGGGTCGAGACCACGACCGAAACGCATGGTTTTTCGACTTGCACAGAGGGCTTTCCAACCCATATGGTTCGTATGGGTGCCTTGGGGGGAATTAGGTTAATAGCATGCAAAATACCAGCTCAAACGACCATACAGTGCCATATAACCCGCTTTCCGCGATGCAACGGTTGCGTCCGGACCTGCTTGGATTCGTATTTCACCTGTCGTGGATGTACTTGCTGCTGTACGGCAACGCCGTCATCACCTCGCGCGACAGCGGGGGACTTGTTGCAGCAGGCGATATCACGTATCTAGCGTCGGCTACGGCCCTTGCGGCCGTGATGGCTGTGGGTATTTTGCGAACCCGTCGGTTCATGCAGCTGTGCGAAAGTCGCGCGGCCGCGCTCGCCGCGCCGGCGCTCACCGCGCTTGGAACCGTGCTGTATTGCGCGAACCAATTCACGTCCGCAACAGCATTGGTTATTGGCGGCGGCTTGCTCACCGGGCTTGGTTCGGGCGTTATGGCAGCACGCTGGGCATCGGTGTTCGGCGGGGCGCCGGCGCGCGCCGTGGTGGAAAACCTGCCCACGCTGTTGGCAATCATCGCAGTTATCTGCGCGAGCGTGAATTACGTTCCTTATGAGGTGTGTTTGCTGCTCGTGGTGGCGTTACCGCTGCTTTCCGGGGCGGCGTTGCAATACGCGCGCACGTACCAGCATGCGCTTACAAGCGAGCACGGCGAGGGCGAACGCGCAGCTCGCAGCGGTGAAGGCGGCGAAGGTCGCGGCGCTGAGCACATGGCAAGCGGCACCCGCGCGGAGGGCTCGACACGAGAGAGCGACGGGCGCAAGCGCATCTTCATTGCCGCCGAGGTGGCACTGGTGGCGCTTTTGGGCTTCACCATCGCCATGTTGCCTGCCGTCGCCGCCGCCGGGTTCGACTACAGCTCGCTGTTTTATGCGCTGAGCGGCGCGTTTGTGCTGCTGTTCTGCGCCATTTCCATTGCCCGCGCCGATGCGCGCAGCATACCCGTCCTGTTCGTTATCCCCACGTTGGTATTGGTAGCAGCCCTATTGCCTCTGCTCGGCTATGGCAGCAGCGTGGGAGCAGCGCTCAACCCCGTGGGCAACATCGCTTTCGAGCTGGTGCTGTTGTTCGGCACCGTATTGTTGGCGCGCGCCATAAATGCAAGCCCTGCACGCATGTTCATGATCGGCCGCCTCACGCTGGCCGTGTTCGATTTAGCCGGTTCCTGGCTGGGTCTTGCCGTGTACTCGTCGGCAAACCAAGTAGCCGTCGCGCAAACGGCAGGCATCGTTCTGTTCGCCGCATGCGAGCTATTGCTCTTTGCTTTGGTAGTGGCGTTTTTGATGAGCGGGAAGCGCTTCGCCGCCGTCATGCTTGCTAGCGGGAAACCGGAGGATGCCGGCATCACCGATGCCGCAGACACGCAACCGCAGACGGAAAGCCATCCTGTGCAGAGCGGCGCCGCAGCGCATGCCGCCATGCCAGAGCCCGGTCAAGCTGCCGCACCTGCTTGCGCGTTGGCCAACGAGCCCGCAGGCACCACAGCAGACGCGCCCGAGCCCGCAAATGCAAGCACCGCAACAACCCCTGCGCCCGAGCCCGCGTCCGTGCGCCTCGACGTCATTGCCGCCGCGCACGGCCTATCCGATCGCGAGCGCGACGTGTTCGCGCTTTTGGCCGAAGGGCGCACGAACGCCCGCATCGGCGAGGACTTGTGCATCGCCGCCGGCACGGTGAACTATCACACGCGCAATATCTACCATAAGCTCGGCGTGCACTCGCGTCAGGAGCTCATCGACATGGTACGCGGGGAGTAACCCTTCTTTCACCTGCGGAAACGTGAATATACCCTAGTCTATGCGATTCGCTTTTGCGACGTTTTCCCTATGCTGCACCTTGTTCACGCACGCGAAAAGGAACAAGGAGAGGAGAAAACGTGAGCGAAAACGAAACCGCGCCCGCGCAGGGTAGCGCAGACGCAGTCAATCACAAGCCGGCGCCGAAGCGCGCGCATCGCGGCGCCATCATCGGCGGCGTCATCGCAGCCGTTGTGGTGGTGGCCGGCATCGGGGCGTTCGTCTGGCACGAGCAGCCCAGCTTCTGCAACGCCATCTGCCACACCCCCATGGACGGCTATCTGGAAACGTACGAGGCTCAGCCCGGCCAAGCCGCAACCGACAAGTGGGGCAACGAAGTCGCCGACGCGTCCGGCATGTTGTCGGCCGTGCACCGCACCAACAGCAGCAACGCCACGTGCCTAAGCTGCCACCAGCCTGTCATGAGCGAGCAGATCACCGAAGGCCTGGAATGGATTAGCGGCAACTACACGTTGGTTGCCACCGACGCCAACCCCGCAGGCACGCTGTCCGAGCGCGGCAGCTCGCAGCTTACCGAAGCGCGCGGCGTTTCCGGCGATGAGTTCTGCCTGAATAAGAACTGCCACAACCTTACGCGCAGCGACCTGACGCAGCTCACGCAGGTCGAGTCCGACGACCCTGCCGTCACCATCCGCAACCCGCATTCCTGGCAGCACGGCCAGCAAGCCTGCACCGACTGCCATAAGGCGCACCGCGCCAGCGTGCTCATTTGCACCGAGTGCCACGCCGACATGGAACTGCCCGACGGCTGGATTTCCGCTCAAGAAGCAAAACTGCTTCCCAACCAGGCATAACGCGAAGGAGGACCACGAATGAGCAACAACACGCTTAGCCGCCGCAGCTTTTTGACGGGCTTCGGCGCAGCAGGCGCCCTGGTGGCCGCCGGCGCTATGGCCGGGTGCGCACCTAGCGTCGCCACCAAAGAGGAGCTGGACAAGCAGAAAGCCGACGCGCAACCGAGCTGGCGCGAAAAGCCGGCAATGCCCGCGAAGATCGCCGAGACGTTCGACGCCGACGTGGTGGTGGTGGGTGCTGGCAACGGCGGTATGGTTGCAGCTGTTACCGCAGCTCAGGCGGGGGCGAAGGTCATTGTGCTGGAGTCGTGCAACAACGTGGCGTGCGCCCGCGAGGCCATTGGCGCGCTGAACTCGAAGATGGCCGGCGAGCACACCGAAGACGTTGCGAAGCTTATCAACTACGCAAGCCAGATCGAGTCCGGCGACATCAACCCGCCGCTGTACCGCACGTGGGCCGAGAAATCCGGCGAGATGATCGAATGGATGGCGCAAACGCTCGAGCCGCTGGGGATGGTGTTCCCGTTCGAATGGCACAAGCCCGACGACGAGCACGCCTACTACCCCGCCATGTGCTACAACCCCTGCCTGGGCGAGTACAACCCCGACGGCCCGAACTACACGGCCTACCAGCACGTAGCCATGCTGCAGCAAGTGTTCGAGGGCCTTGGCGGCGAAATCAAGTTCCTCACGCCCGCCGAGCAGTTGGTGCAAGACGGCGACGGGCACGTCACCGGTGTGATCGCCACGAACCCCGACGGGACATACATCCAGGTCAACGCCTCAAAGGGCGTCATCGTGTGCACGGGCGGCTACGGTGCCAACGACGAGATGCTGGCCGATTTGCAGCCCGGCGTGACCGACTGGTGCGTCACAGGCAGCGCCACAGGCGAGAAGGGCCAGGGCATCAAGATGGCCTTGTGGGCCGGCGCGCAGCTTGAGGCCGGCGGCGGCTCGATGATCTGGAACCGCGGCGGCATGACCGACGACACCACGTTCGGCAAGCCGTACAACGGCAACCTGTTCATCATGGGCAGCCAGCCCTACCTGCACGTGAACACGCGCGGCGAGCGCTTCATGAACGAGGACCAGTGCTACCCCCTAAGCTACGCCATGGGCTGCAACCAGCCCGGCCACTTTAGCTGGGAGGTGTTCGACGCCAAGTACTACGAGGACGCCAAGCGTTTCGACACGTGCGGTTGCTCGCGCATCGTGCCGGCACCGTCGGGCACCGCGTTCAACGCCGACGTGTACAGCCTGGAGGCGTGCGGCAAAGAGAACCTTGACAACTTCTGGATCGGTCCCGCGCTTGAGTCCGGCGTGCTGAAGAAGGCCGACACGCTTGACGAGCTGGCCGGCATCATGGGCTTTTCCGGCGAGACGAAGAAGACGTTCCTTGCCACGGTCGACCGCTACAACAAGCTATATGAGCAGGGCGAAGACACCGATTTCGGCAAACCGGCCTACCGCATGAGCTCGGTGACTCAGCCGCCGTTTTACGCGGCGCGCATCGCCGGCACCATGCTGGTGACCATCCACGGCGTCATCACCGACACGAACAGCCAGCCGCTGCGCGAGGACGGCAGCGTCATCGCCGGCCTGTACGTATGCGGCAACGACCAGGGCGGATTCTACCCGCACCACTACCCCAGTAACTTCACGGGCATCAACGCCGGCCGCACGGCCACGTTCGCCCGCATCGCTGCCAAACACGCTTGCGGCGTGAAGTAACAGGAGCCTGCGATAACAACGAGGTTTGGGCGTACGAGGCTTAAGAGAGACCGCGCGGCGGCGATTCGGAAAAGTTGCCAACTTTTCCGAATCGAGGGTCATCGTTCGCCCAACGCGGTGCAAAAATGGCGTGAAATGCGGGTCCAAAGCACCTCGGACCCGCATTTTTTGGCCATGCGTCCATTATCTTTGCCGGTTTTCCGCGATTGGACCATTTGACGGTTCGCGAGCGTAGCAAACCTTCCCCTCGATTCCGAAATGCGGGTCCGAAACAACCCTCGAGGGCGCATCGCCGGAATTGCCGGCACATACACATAGGCTGCCGAACACAGAAACGGGAAAGCAACGCACCAGGACAGCGCATCGGGCACGCTGTCCTGCTACAGCTCGCTGCTCATGACCAAGTCGATGAGTTCTTGACGCGAATGCACATCGAGCTTCGCGTAAATGTGCTTCGCATGCGTGGCAGCGGTATCGCGGCTGATGAACAGCGCATCGCGAACATATGGGATCGAGCGACCGTGCGCGAGCAGCCCGAACACCTCCGTCTCACGCGGCGTCAACTTATGCTCGGCAGCTAGCAGGGCAACACGTTGCCCGATGAAGTCGGTCGGCGGCTGAGTTGCTTCCGCCTGGGAAGCAGCCGCAGGGGCGTCCGCGCCCCCAGAGCGTAACGCAACCGATTCGTTCGCCTTGGCAGACGCAAGCAAATCATCCGAACGCTCCTTTTCGCATTCGCCAGACTCGACCGCTTCACTTGCCACATCGCCGGCGACAGCTTCGCAGCTCGCTGGTATTACAACCTGCGCAGGCGCCTGAACTGGCGTTTCCCACGCCAGAAACATGCTGCCGTCGTTGAGCGCCAGCATGACCGCCCCCACCAGCAGCACGATAAGCACCGCGGCCACAGACGTCAGCTCCACAGCGCCAACGTCGACCGCATGCTGCAACGGCACCGACGCGAGCACGCCCAGCAAATCGCCCACATGCACGAATAGCCAGCCTACGGCGTAGGACTGCACGGGCGTTGCCGCACCTCGGGCGGCGTACGACGCGAAGTACATCTGGGTGATCACGCAAAACGCGAAACGCGAGGCGATGCCCACGCCGGCGGCCACCAGCAAACCAGCCTGCGAATCAAGCACGATCATGGCGGAAAACCCCGCAACCATCAGCGGGCACATCCATCGATACGCAAACGCAAGCGATACGCGACGCGGGCCCGCCGTTGCCGTCAGGCTCACTATCAACATGAACAGCGCGCTTACCACGAAAACACCAGCGGCTTGAACGGCGTTCGCGGCGCTCGCGTTCCAAAACGACCCCTCGATGCTCACGAAAAAGCACGCAGCCAGAATGCCGAACCCGCCGCGGCCCATAGAAGCGAACGCTTCGCGCAACGGGCGCGGTTTCGCAGGCGACGACGCATGGTCCGATGGCGCAGCCTCGCTCGCCCTTGGCCATAAGCTCCAAAACAGCATGCCGCTGGCCAGCGGATACGCCGCAACCAGGAACATCGCCGCACCCGAAGGCAGCGCCATCGCGGCAAACGACAGCACCGCCGCGCACAGCGCCGACACCGGAGCGCACAGCTCGGTAACGTCCTGCGGCATGCGCGCGTACAGTTGGCCCCACATCACCCACATAAGCCCGCTGCCCACGCCCGTCACAACCGCTGCCAGCACAAACAACGCCGCCGACACCACGGGCACATACACGGGAAGCAGCAGCACAGGCGTAGCCACAGCAACGGCTATCGGTGCGCCGACGACCACTGCACGGCTGTTCGTCGGCGGCCCCCATCGTCGCTCGACCGCAGCCGCAACGGCAAGCGCCGCCACAGCCGAGCCCACGGGCAGCACGCTCACCGCCAGCTGCTGCGCCACATCCTGCGCATACAAGCCAATTGCCACGGAAAGCCCATCCATCGAGCCCGAGTAAAACACGCAGAACACCCATGCAAGCAGGAACCCCCACCCCAGGCACCGAGCGTTCGCTTTCATTTCAGCAATCATGAGACCCCCTTCGCACGTCCCATCATACGGGAAAACACCAGGTGAAAGAATCACCCACTTTCGGGTATTGACGCCGTGCGAAGAGGCAAAGCGACGAAAAGGTCGCAGCAAACAGCAAACTGGGGCATCGCACCGGATGTGCTGTCCCAGTTTGAAACGAGGGTCCTGGAAGTCGAAAGTTAGTGAGTCAAC
>DJEE01000034.1:2073-3009 GCA_002431805.1 Eggerthellaceae bacterium UBA5906 | reverse complement strand
CTCGCGCTAGTCGCCAGGCGAGGGCAAGCCCCTCGCAAGCCCGCCCCGCCCGCCTTGCCGAGCCGCAAGGTGCCGTTTGTGGGCGGTTTCGCAGTTTTTGGGGGCCGTTTCGCTCTTCGGTCCCCCGTTTGTGGGCGGTTTAGCCGGGGCGTTTTAGAGTGGCAAGAGCATAACCCCAGGTCGCGGATCGCCGGACAGGCAAGCAACCCGGTCGCCGGCCTGCAAAACCACCCACAAACGGCATCGTATGAGAAAACGCACTGCCGAGGCATCCACCACTCCGGACCGAATCGAGAAGCTGCCTACCCAGCACTGATAATGAAAACGTGAAGCGGAACGTAGCCTTTCCCGAGAGAATGATTGGGGAGCTCACGCTTCGGCGCGATGTCCTCGCAGCGGCAGCCCGGCCCGTGCGCCAGCGCAGAGAGACCCGCCCTAAGGCCACGACGCTAGACTCGCATCGACCTATAAAGCAGGGAGTAGCCCTCAATAGCCACGCGAAAAGTTCATGAGTCAAAACCTTACGGAGAGGTTGACTCACGGGGCTTGCGCCTGGCATTTCGGCAATTCGCGTGTCGAATTCGCCTGTTGG
Source organism: Eggerthellaceae bacterium UBA5906 (assembly GCA_002431805.1). Classification (GTDB taxonomy): domain Bacteria; phylum Actinomycetota; class Coriobacteriia; order Coriobacteriales; family Eggerthellaceae; genus Senegalimassilia. The sequence goes on along the minus strand of DJEE01000034.1, from coordinate 2,417 downwards.
CAGCAGGGCCACTACAATACCCTTTGCACATCAACGAACAGGGGGATCATCATGCATATCGTTGTGCTCAGCGGCAGCCCGCGCAAGGGCGGCAATACGGCCATCATGGTTAACGCGTTCAAGGAAGGCGCCGAATCTGTCGGCAACACCGTCGAGGTCATCGATGTTGCCGCCAAGAAGATCGCGCCGTGCCACGCCTGCAAATATTGCTTCACCCACGGCGGCGATTGCGCTATCGACGACGACATGACCGAGGTGCGCGAGCGCCTCAAGCAGGCCGACATGGTCGTGTTCGCCTCGCCCGTGTACTGGTTCGACATTTCCGCGCAGCTGAAACTCGCCAT
>DJEE01000034.1:681-2022 GCA_002431805.1 Eggerthellaceae bacterium UBA5906 | reverse complement strand
ATGTACGCCTTCGGCGGCTGCGGCTTCAGCTTCTCGAAGGTGGCGCTGTTGCTCGATTCCGGCTCCGATGGCGTGTACACGGCGGCGATTTCCGCCTACAAGGACATGAACGCCTACCTGAAATGGGAGGACATGGGCATCATCACCGTCCCCGGCATGGCCGAGAAGGGCGACATGGCCCAAAACCCCAAGCTAACCGAGGTCCGCGCGTTAGGCGCCTCGCTGAAGTAGCAGCTGAAAGCCGTCAAGGTTTGCCTTTGCAGCAAAATACGGGTGGGGGCCGTCAGGTGGCGAACCCCACCCCGCATCGCGACAATGCTAAAGCCTCGTTTCGCTACAAGGCAATGTAACGCACGCTGCGCCCTCCCCCAACGGCCGCAATCTTTCCCGCCGAGATTAGCCTCTTCAGCACGTTAATCGTCGAAGTCTGGGAAACGCCCAGCTTCTCCTGCAACTCAGCCCTTGTGAACCCATTCGGACGAGAACCAAGGGAAAGCGCCTCCCTTTCCGAATGCGGTACAGCAGCGTGACGGCAATTGATTGTCTCGCGAACACCCGCATCGTCATCCCTAATATCCGCGGCTTCTTCACGCGCAGTGCCGTTTCGAGACGGCAGCGTCACTTTGAACGCATTGTCGCTCACATCAAAAACGGGTTGTCGCATGCCGCCTGCGTAACTCTCGATGATTTTCGGGATTCCCGTTCCATATGCCTCAATCAGCTTCAACCGGTAAAACACGTGCGCCAACTTCGGGTTGCGCTGCACCGACACACCCATCATCGCATCGTCTTTCGTGAGTCCCTTCGGCAGCCCGCCAAGGTTCACAAACTCCATGCGCGAATCGAATACGCTTACGAGCATTGGCCCGGCGAACGAATAATCGCGATGCACGAGCGCATTCAAAAGCGATTCCCTCACAGCGATAACCGGATAGTCTCGCGTATCAACCCTACGATATCCGTTTTCAAATGTTGAACGTAGTCCGTTGTTCACGTCAATAAATTCCGCGATTTCCCGAAACTGCCTCAACAGCGACCCCGAAAACTCTCGGCGCGTCTTGAAATGCAGCTTCGTTTCGCCTTCGAAAACCGCCGCTTTCGTCTCGGCCGCGCATTGATCGGACAGAAGCCATGCAAGATTGGTGTACAAGCCGTCGTCGGAAATCAAACCGAGCGATCTCATTTGGACATCGCCCCAGGTCGCATCATATTCGCGAAATGCCCGCTGCGCCTCAACGAACGTCAAGTCCTGATGTATCGCGCGTGTCTCCTCGAATGAATCGCCCGCCGAATCCTTAATCATTGCTCGAATTTCAGCATCAGATGCCGGAACCGAAGACG
>DJEE01000034.1:0-582 GCA_002431805.1 Eggerthellaceae bacterium UBA5906 | reverse complement strand
GTATGGACGATCCGTTGCCCGTTGCACCTCAACGCGCACAATAGAGAGTCCGTCTTGCTGATCAGGCGAAACTTTTACGAACATGCCTAATGCCGGTTTTATGCCGTCTTCGATCGAATTCACGATTTGAACAGCCGAAGCATCCGTATCTTCCAATCCGCAAACCGTGCCATCATCGTCAACGCCAACAAGCAGCGTTCCCCCGTCCGTGTTTGCGAATGCAACGACCGTCTTTTTCGCAGAGTCATTCCATATACGCTTGAATTCCAGATTTGAACCTTCGAGCATAGCGGTCTCCGTTCGAAAGCGATATTCAAGAAACTACTTTCTAACGTATTCTAACACTTTCTAACAAAATAAGACTGTTAGAAAATGTTAGAAGCAATACGAAGGAGCCGGCTACACCCTATATAACATCTTTGTTATATAGGGTGCACCGCCAAACTTTCACCAGGTCAACACATTCCTTGCTATCCTTCCACCTTCGCAGTGGAGCCGGTGCGGGCTTTTGTTACCACGATGCGCTTGGGGATGTTGGCTTTCAGGTCCTCTACGTGGCTGATGATGCCCACCAGCTTGTTG
>DJEE01000029.1 GCA_002431805.1 Eggerthellaceae bacterium UBA5906 | reverse complement strand
ACGGAATACTTTGAGTCCTATGCGCTTGTGCCTTGCTTCATTTCCTATGGCATTGCGACGGTTCTTTCGACCGTTGCAGCATGCGTATTCCAAACCGCGCAGAAAACCAAATATATAGCAATTACGTCTCTAGTGGGCGCTGCCGTCACGGCTCTTGCGTCGTGCCTGGGCATTCAGGTGCTGGGTTGTCAAGGCGTTGCCCTCGGCCTATTCATCGGGGCTTTTGCGATGTTTTTGGGGCGTTACCTTATCGGGAGAAAGATAATCCCCTACTCGCTTGTTTCCGCCAAATCTGTTCTTTTCCTGCTCTGCTATTTCGGGTCCTGCCTGATTATGACCACGGGTGTTGCGGCGGATAACCGCGTCATTTTAGCCATTTGGCTATGCGCCAGCATCGTTATTTTCCTGTTGCCGACATTGCGTAGCATCAGTGCCTTGAGGCGAATACCTGATTCTAAGGATGTGTAAGCCGTGTTGCACCTTTTGAGAGAGCACATAGACCCACTCTGCAGATTTGCAAAGTTGTTCAAACGGTATCAAGATGCCGTTAGGGCTGGAAACGCCCATCTTGCTCACCATTATTGGCGGCAAATCTTCTACAAGTACAACTGCCAGATATCTCCGACTGCAAAAATCGGTCGCAACGTCTGCTTCCCTCATCCTATCGGCATCGTTGTCGGCGACGGTGTGGCGATAGGCGACGATTGCGTGATTTACCAAAACGTCACGCTTGGCCAGAAAAATGGCAAGTACCCGACCCTTCGAAATGGGTGCGTGCTTTACCCCAATTCGGTTGTCGTTGGGGACATTTACTTGCATGAGAATACGATCGTCGGAGCAGGTGCTGTTGTGACGAAGGGTACTGAGGCCAGCCATGAGGTGTTGGTCGGCGTTCCTGCCAAGCAAATAAGCGGACAGTGATAGGTCATGATGAAAGAGGTTACAAATGAGCCGTAAAGTCCTCGTCACCGGAGCTGCCGGCTTCATCGGCGCGTTCCTGGTGAAGAAGCTGCTGGAAGCTACCGATGACGTCATCGTCGGCTTAGACAACGTGAACAGCTACTACGACCCCGGTATCAAGGAGACCCGCCTGCGCATGCTGGCCGAGGCCGACAAAGACGGGCGCTTTACCTTCGTGCGCGGTGATTTGTGCGACGCGGCCTTGATTGAACGGTTGTTTGCCGAGAATGGCTTCGAGGTTGTGGTGAACCTTGCCGCTCAGGCGGGCGTTCGCTATTCCATCGAGAATCCCAAGGCCTACATCGACAGCAATCTGGTAGGGTTCTTCAACATCCTCGAGGCCTGTCGTCACCATCCCGTCAAGCACCTTGTTTATGCAAGCTCGAGCTCGGTCTACGGCGGCAACGAAAAGGTGCCCTTCAGCGAGGACGACCGAGTCGACTCGCCGGTCAGCTTGTACGCCGCCACCAAGAAGTCCAACGAGCTCATGGCCGCGGCCTACTCCAAGCTCTACTCCATACCGGCCACGGGTCTGCGCTTCTTCACGGTGTACGGCCCCATGGGCAGGCCCGACATGGCCTACTTCGGGTTCACCGAGAAGCTGCGCCGCGGCGACACCATAAAGATCTTCAACATGGGCGACTGCAGGCGCGATTTCACCTACGTGGACGACATCGTTGAGGGTGTGCGCCGCGTGATGGGCGGCGCGCCCGAGGCCAAGATGGGCGCCGACGGCCTGCCCATGGCGGCGCACCGCGTGTACAACATCGGCAACTCGCATCCTGAGAACCTTCTGGAATTTGTGGACACGCTGCAGCGGGTCCTCGTGGAGGAGGGCGTCTTGCCCGAGGGTTACGACTTCGAGGCCCACAAGCAGCTGGTGCCCATGCAACCCGGCGACGTGCCCGTGACCTACGCGGACACAACAGCTCTGGAGCGAGACTTCGGCTACAAGCCCGCTACCCCGCTAGAGGACGGCCTGCGCGCGTTCGCGGAGTGGTATCGCGAGTACTACGGCGGCGTACGTTGAGAAGGACCTTCGCAGATATTTTGAACGATGCCGAAGTTGACGTCTTTGCTGAGTACCACAGCCTCCACATGCTCGTTTTTCAACGCTGCGGCTTCTATGGCGATATGGAGGAGTGCTTCGAATGGATGCCCTTTGCCGGGACGGCGTACAATTTGCAAGACTTCAACGAGAGAAATCAATTCGATTTTGAGAATTTCGCATATCCGAATGACTTTGACGATCTTCTCCTGCTGGCTGAATACGCGTACAACTTTGCGTATGTGATGAATTCCGATCAGGGGCTTAGGACACTTAATTCGATTTCCGTGCTTCATCGTACTGACGCCCTGACGGACAAAATAGGGTACCGGTTTGTGCAGGATCGGGGGCTGTGGGTTCTCGTCCCGGCGAACGAAGGGATTGAGGCCGCCGCTGAGGTTGCGCCGAAAGCCGCAGGGAACGATCTATTCCGCTATGACTATCGCGGCTACAAAGGGGACTTGGAAGGCAAGCGCAAGATTCTAGCGGGTCTCGCGTCGGCGCTGGAGCCGCGCAGGGCTGATTTGAATAAAGTTGCGAAGGTCTTTATGGGCGACTACTTCTACCTGGTCAACAACCTTAACATCCGGCACAACAACGTTGACCCCGCCGACCCTGGAAAGTACAACAGCTGGGTTGCACAGATGCCGTCGGGCGAGCTGGAAGGCTGGTACGACACCGTGCGGGATATGAGCGCGGCGGGATTCCTTTTCCTTGAATATCAGGGTAAAAAAGAGGAGATCGACGAAACGAAGCGGCGGTAGCTGGTAAGCGCGCTGATTCAGATAAGCATTTTGAAAAACGAAGAACGAGGAGAGCAATATGAAGATTGCGGTCGCAGGTACTGGTTACGTTGGATTGTCAATCGCCGTGCTGCTGGCGCAGCACAACGAGATTCACGCGCTGGACATCATTTCTGAGAAAGTGGAGAAGCTTAAGCGCTACGAGTCGCCGATCCAGGATGACGAGATCGAGCGCTTTCTGGCCGAGGCCAAGATAGGAAAGCGAAGGCTCGACTTGCATGTGACACTGGACGCCGCCGAAGCCTACGCGGGCGCGGACTACGCCATCGTGGCCACGCCGACCAACTACGACTCGGACCGCAACTTCTTCGACACCTCGAGCGTCGAGGCCGCCATCGCCGCCATCCGCTCGGTGAACCCCACCGCCTGGATCGTCATCAAGTCGACCATCCCCGTGGGCTACACCGCTTCGCTTCGCGAGAGGCTCGGCGACGAGCGTATCATCTTCAGCCCCGAGTTCCTGCGCGAGAGCAAGGCGCTCTACGACAATCTGCACCCCAGCCGAATCGTGGTGGGCGCGCCCAGAGACGACGAGGAGGCCGCGAAGGCCGCCGAGACGTTCGCGGAGCTGCTGGCGCAGGGAGCCGACCCCGCGGAGCTTTCGCGAGCGAACGCCGACGGAACCACCGGCATCCCCAAGCTGGTGCTGGGCACCACGGAGGCCGAGGCCGTGAAGCTGTTCGCCAACACCTACCTGGCGCTTCGCGTGGCCTACTTCAACGAGCTGGACACCTACTGCGAGGTGCGCGGGCTCAATACCCGCGACGTCATCGAGGGCGTGTGCCTGGAGCCCCGCATCGGGTCGCACTACAACAACCCCTCCTTCGGCTACGGCGGCTACTGCCTGCCCAAGGACACCAAGCA
>DJEE01000105.1 GCA_002431805.1 Eggerthellaceae bacterium UBA5906 | reverse complement strand
TGTGCCGCACCGAGCATATGTTCCTGGGCGACCGCAAGCAAATCATCCAAACGTTCATCTTGAATGAGGACGAGGATATCCGCCAGAAGGCCGTCGACCAGCTCTTCGAGGCCCAGACGGGCGACTTCTACGGCATGTTCAAGGCCATGGACGGCCTGCCGGTCATCGTGCGCCTGCTCGACCCGCCGCTGCACGAGTTCCTGGAAAGCCCGCGTGCACTCGATGTTGAGATTGCACGCCTTGAGGCCACCGGCGGCGACAAGGGCGTCATCGCTGAAAAGCGCGCCCTTATGGAGCAGATCGACGCCATGGCCGAGGCAAACCCCATGCTCGGCCTGCGCGGCTGCCGTTTGGGCATCGTGTATCCCATCCTGCCCGTGATGCAGGTGCGCGCCATCGCAACCGCCGCCGCCAAGCTGAAGAAGGAAGGCCTCGACCCGAAGCCTGAAATCATGATTCCGCTGGTGTCTGTGCTTCCCGAGCTTGCCAAGCTGCGCGAGGTTGCCGAGCAGACCATCGCCGAGGTGGCCGCCGAGCAGGGCGTTGAGCTGGACATTCAAATCGGTACCATGATTGAGCTGCCGCGCGCGGCCGTTACCGCCGACGAGATTGCCACGAAGGCCGACTTCTTCTCCTTCGGCACCAACGACCTCACGCAAACCACGTTCGGCTTCAGCCGTGACGACGTTGAGGCTGAGTTCATCCCGCAGTACCTCAAAGAGCGCCTGCTGCCCTACAACCCCTTCGCCACGGTTGACCCCGGCGTTGCCAAGCTGGTGAAGATGGGCGTTGAGCTGGGTCATCAGGGCAACCCGAACCTCACCTGCGGCGTGTGCGGCGAACATGGCGGCGACCCGGACTCCATCCACACGTTCAACCAGATCGGCCTGGACTACGTGTCCTGCAGCCCCTACCGTGTGCCGCTGGCCCGTTTGGCCTCCGGTCAAGCAGCCATCGAGGCAAAGCAGGCCAAGTAAGCCGCGTCTACTCGAAACGCTAGCACCTGTCAAGGGAACCTTCGCAACGGAGGTTCCCTTTTTTGTGTTTGCCGGGAATTTGGTCGACTGAGCTGTTGACTTTGCTGCCATTGTTTGTCAGATGCCTGTGGCGTTGTCGTAAGAGCCGAGCAAAATCGCGCTGGATACCCTGTGGCTTGCTTGTTTTGCCCGCAAGCGGCCGATAGGGTTAAGGGCATATCGCAAAACGACAAGGAGCGGACATGGATATAGGGCAGGCAACGGCAAAGGTACGCGGCGATGGGCGCGAAGGCCGTGGAAAGCACCGGCGTATCGTACCTGTTGCGTTTGCGTTGGGGATGGTGGTGTTTATCGGCTGCGTGCTGTGGCTGAACGCTGGCATAGAACGCGTGCCGCTTCGTCCGACCGGAGGCAGCCAGTTTGCGAAGGCAACGGTGGACGGGGTATTGTCGAGCGACGTGGGCTTGAGCGATTCGGGGGAAATGCAGGGCAATCAGCGGGTATTGCTCACCATAACTGATGGTCAGTTCGCAGGCGAGCAGGTTGAGGCCACAAGTCCAAACTCGAACAACTCCGGCGCTTACTGCGAACCGGGGCTTCATGTGGTGGTGCTGGTGAACGAGGGACAAGACGGCACGCTTGTTGCAACGGTGTACAACTACGATCGCGGTTTGGCGTTGTGGGGGCTTATCGGCGTGTTTCTGGTGTTGCTATGCGCGGTTGGCGGTAAGTCGGGCACCTTGTCGGCGGCGGGACTCGCATTCACCTTTGCATGCATCTTCTTTTTATTCCTGCCGTTGGTGTACATCGGCGCGTCTCCGTTTTGGTCGGCGGCGCTTGTTGTCGTGCTGGTGACGGTTGTCGGCATGTACCTTATTGGCGGGTGGTCGGTTAAAACGCTTACCTCGGTTGTGGGAACCATTTTGGGCGTGTTGATTGCCGGTGGCGTTGCAAGCCTGTTCGGCCAGCTTGGCCATATATCGGGTTTGAACGTTAGCGAAATTGAGACGCTTGCCTTTATTGGGCAAAACAGCAAGCTTGACGTTTCGGGCCTTTTGTTCGCTGGCATTCTTATCTCGTCGCTGGGGGCTATCATGGACATTTCTATGTCGGTGACTTCGCATATTTGCGAGATGGCTGCTGCCAATCCGCGGCTTTCCTGGCGGGCACTGTTTTCGTCTGGCATGACGGTGGGGCGCGACATGATGGGAACCATGAGCCATACGCTTATACTGGCGTTTGCGGGCGGAGCGCTTAACACGCTGGTCATCATTTACGCCTACGCTATGCCGTATCTGGAATATTGGAACGAGTATACCATCGGCATTGAGATTCTGCGAGGTCTTTCGGGGTCTGTGGGCATCATTGCATCGGTACCTATCGTTTCGCTGCTAACGGCGCTGCTTACTAGCCGCTCATCTCGTCGGTCAGGCATGCACATAGCGGGATAGTGCGTTCGACGTTTTTCTGCGAACATGCCTCGCCATTGGTTGCGATGCGGCAAGCATGTTGCAAATGCACGATTTCATGGAATCTACGCATATTTTACCTATCCATGAAAGTTGATTCCGAATTTGCAATGGACATACTGGGAATTGCCGCACGCATTATTGGCCCCTTACGAGCCTCTCTCACAATCACAGCTTGTATTCGCGCTGAGCGAAACAGGGCTTGATGTATCTAGGGAGGATTCTAAGGAATGAAACGTTGCTTTAACGCGGTGGTTGCGGCATCGCTTGCGGCATCGCTTGCGGTACCGATACCGTCGGCATTTGCCGATGACTCGCAACTAGACGGGGCTGCGCAGCAAAGTGCGCAAGCTGCCGAGGCCGATGGGAGCTCGGTTGCGGCTCAAAGCGCCGATGCGCAAACCCAGGCGGCGGCGGACCAGGTGTCCCCGCTGCTTGTCACCGAGGTGGTCACCGATTCCCCCGGCAAAGGGAAATACACGTATGTTGAGGTGTACAACAATTCGAATAGCCCTATCAACTTCAAAGATTACGTGTACTACTATTGCTACGAGGGAGGTATGGGCACCGGTAAGGTGTTCAGCT
>DJEE01000020.1 GCA_002431805.1 Eggerthellaceae bacterium UBA5906 | reverse complement strand
ACGATGATGTCGCCCTTCTTGACCTTCTTCACGAAGTCTTTGTCCAAATCCTCCAGGCAATGCGCCGCCAGCCACTCGGGGTCGGAGGAGTTCAGGTAACGGGCCGGGATGATGACGTCGGTGTCAATGTCGCGGCCGTAACGGTGCGCGGTACCCTTGAAATGCATGCTTGTTTCCTTCCCTTTCCGTTATTCCGCGATGTCCTCAGGCAGGCCGATGTGGCCGAGCACGGCGCTTGCTGCGGCAACCGCCGGGCTTGCCAGGTACACCTCGGACGTGGGATCGCCCATGCGGCCGACGAAGTTGCGGTTCGACGTGGACACGCAACGCTCGCCCGCGGCCAAAATGCCCATGTAGCCGCCCAGGCACGGGCCGCACGTAGGCGTGGACACGGCGCAGTTAGCGTCAAGGAACACGTCCATGAGGCCCTCGGCGATGCACTGCTTGTACACGGCCTGCGTTGCCGGGATAACGATGCAGCGCACATCGGGGTGCACCTTGCGACCGCGCAGCACCTCTGCTGCCTGACGCATGTCCTCCAAGCGGCCGTTAGTGCAGCTGCCGATAACGGCCTGGTCGATTTTCACGTCGCGCGATTCGGCCACCGGACGCGTGTTGGACGGCAGGTGCGGCCATGCAACGGTTGCCGGAATGTCGGCGGCGTTGATCTCGTACACGTGCGCGTACACGGCATCGGGGTCGGAATGGTACTCGGTGTAGGGGCGCTCGGTGCGACCGTCCATGTAGGCGCGGGTAATGTCGTCGACCTCGATGAGGCCCGCCTTGCCGCCGGCCTCGATGGCCATGTTGGAAATGGAAAGGCGCTGGTCCATGGACATGTTGTGGATGGCGCTGCCCGTGAACTCCATGGCCTTGTACAGTGCACCGTCCACACCGATCATGCCGATGATGTACAGGATAACGTCCTTACCGGTAACACCCGGGGCAAGCTCGCCTTCAATCTTGAACAGCAGGCTTTCGGGCACCTTGAACCATGCCTTGCCCGTGGCGTAGCCCACGGCAGCGTCGGTGGAGCCCACGCCCGTGGAGAACGCGCCAAGCGCGCCGTAGGTGCACGTGTGGCTGTCGGCGCCGATGATAAGGTCGCCTGCGCCCACGACGCCCTGCTCGGGCAGCAGCGCGTGCTCGACGCCCATGCAGCCGACCTCGTAGTAGTGCGTGATGCCCTGCTCGCGGGCGAAATCGCGCACCTGCTTGGCCTGCTCGGCGCTTTTGATGTCCTTGTTCGGAACGTAGTGGTCGGGCACCAGGGCGATCTTCGTGGGATCGAACACCTTCTCAACGCCGATTTCCTTGAAATTCTTGATGGCGATGGGCGACGTAATGTCGTTGGACAGCACCAGGTCGAGGTTGCACTCGATCAGCTGCCCCGGCTGCACTTCGTCAAGCCCCGCATGGGCGGCCAGGATCTTTTCCGCCATGGTCATGGGACGTGCCATGTTCACTCCTTCAGATTGCTCTCGTCTGTCCGAATCCGGACACTAGATAAACTCCATGATTGTACCACCCAACATCTGCAGGAACGCAGAAGAGCCCGCGAGGGGCTCTTCTTTATGACGCATTATTCACGTTTGGAAAAGGTAACGAGTCGCAACCTTCCGGCGGCGTTGGCTCGTTCACGCTACCACATGCTGCCGTAGTAGCCGTGGTAACCGGTGTCGTAGCCTGCCACCGCAGCTGCAAGCATGCCGCCGACCATCATGGTGAGCAGGATGCCCAGCACAATCCATACGGCAAAGCCGATTGCGGAGAACTTCACGGCATCGGATTTTACCTGCGGGTATTTATCGGCGTTGCACAGCCATGCCAATATGATGCCGGGGATGCCCACCAAAGCGCCGATGACAAACCAGCCGAACTTCATGCCGCCGGTCAGCTTTGTCAGCGGAGCCGGCGGGCATGCGGGCTGCGCATACACGGGTTGCGCGTACGGCTGATGCGGCTGCGCCTGCGAATAGGGCTGCGAAGCCGCCGGGGGCACCTGCTGCGCCGCGGGCGGCACCTGCGCTGCATACGGCGCGGCAGGTTGCTCGGGTTGCGGCTGTGCGGCGGCGGGCTGAGGTTGCGGCTGCTCAGGCTGCGCAGGCTGCACGGGCGTTTGGGAATCGTTTGCCACGGGCGCTTGCTCGTTGGTTTTCTCGTTGGTTTCATCGGCCATGATAGGACCTGCTTTCTTCCTTACAAGGGAACCACCCCATAGGCTCCCTCAATCGACTGATGCCAGTATACGGGAAGAACAAGCAGGTGCGCGCGGCTGTCACCCACTTGATGCAAAAGTACACTGGCTGGAGTATTCGCCCAGTTCACCAGTAACATTTTGGTATAAAAAACGGCCCCGCAGGGCCGTTTTGCACGCATGTTATTGCTCTTGTTTCGCCAACGCCGTGCACAGCGCGTCAAGCAAGGTGATGGCAAAATGCTGCGCCGACCTTCCGACGCCCGCGTCTTCCCACACGCTGCCCGGCAGCTCCACCGCAACGCGCGAAGGATTCGACAAGCGCGCCGCCTTCAGCGCCGACTCAAGACGCGTAGGCAGGGCATCTTCGGGTTGGAAAACAACGCGCGGCGTTGTGCCCGTTTCCTCTTCGGGAAGCACGATGTGCACAAGCAGCATCTGCTCATCGGGCGCCACCAGCAAGCTGTCGGCGCTCATGATCTTCGAAGCGGGGTTGGTGGCAAGCGCTAAGTTGCTCATGCGCGATGCCACGCTGCGCGTGAACTCCTGCGTTCCGAACAGGCACAGTGCGTGGCGCTCAAGCACGCCAGCGGCACGGGCAAAGCCTAGGTGCGACGAACCACGCACCGCCTCCTTGCCTTCCCACGAATGATGCAGGTTGCGAATGGCGGAATACGTGTACGCGCCGGCAATGCCATCGGTAGGCAAACCAAGGTTCGTTTGAAACTTGCGCAAAGCCAGTTCCGTGAACGCGCCGAAAATGCCGTCCACCGCGCCGCACGCAAACCCCAAAGCGGAAAGCGCCTGCTGCAGCTGTAGCACGTCGTGACCATGGAAATGCGGCATGCGCAGATACAGCGTGCGATCGCCCAGGCTATACGAGGCGTCTACCAGGGCAGCCCATGCCTTTTCGTCGATATCGGTGCCTTCGGGAAGGCCAGCCTGCGCACGAAACGCCTGAACAGCAGCGGCCGTCTCAGGCCCGAACGTGCCGTCAACCTTTGCGCTGTCCATCAGCCCGATAAGGGAAAGGCGATGCTGCACGTCTTCAACTGCAGCGCCGACGTCTTGTTGCTTGATAGTTTCCATGTTTGCCTACTTCAGTCGATTCACAAACCAATCAGCCATGGAAATCAGCATATCACGCGCCGCTGAGGGCTTCACCATGTCCACCAAGCGATTCTTCGCAATGCTCGTAAGGTTTTCAGCGTAGGTGCGCGCGTAGTCGATGCTGCCCGTGCGCTGCATAATGCCCACGGCCTCGGCAAGCACCGCCGGGTCCTTTTCCTTTGCGGAAAGAATCTCGATAAGGCGAGCGCGGTCCGCCTGCTCGGCATTGGCCAGCGCGTGAACGACCATGAGCGTGCGCTTGCCTTCGGTGATGTCGCTGCGGAAGTCCTTCTTCGTGGATTCCTCGCTACCCACCAAATTCAACAGGTCGTCCTGGATTTGGAACGCCAAACCGGTGTCGAGGCCGTAGTTGCGCAGGGCTTCAATTTCCGTTTCGGTGCCGCCGCCGATAATGGCGCCTACAGCCAGCGGCACGGCGCCCGAGTAATGGGCCGTTTTGTGCGTGGCCATAACCAGGTAATCCTCGGGCGTGATGTCGTAGCGGCCGTCGCGTGCCCATCCGATGTCAAGCGCCTGGCCCTCGATAGTACGACGCGTCATGTCGATAAGCTCGGTGATAACCCGCACCTTCGTGTGGTCGTCAAGGTCGGGGTCTTCCACAACCGTGCCGTTGACCAACGACAACGCCAAATCACCGGCATTGATGGCAAGACCGATGCCCTCGGTGCGATGCATGCACGGCTCGCCGCGGCGAAGCTCCGCCTCGTCGGCGATGTCGTCATGGATAAGCGCAGCCGTGTGGAAATGCTCGATTGCCGCCGCGGCGCTGGTTGCCAGCTTCATATCGCCGCCAACCGCCAGACATGCCGCAAAGCAAATAAGCGGACGATGGCGCTTGCCAGCGTTTTCGCTGTACTTTTTCAGCGGATCGTACAGGTATTTGTTCATGTCGGGATGCGTGCCGGTGGGCAAATACGAATTTACCAAGTCTCCGACAGGGCCGGCGAATACCGCAAGGTACTCTTCGAAGGTTTTCGGGGGTTGTTTGACGTCTGCAATGAGCTCGTTAATATTCTTCATAGCGCTTTCTTGATCCGAATCGCCTGTATGCTTCCGCAAATGGTACCACATGCGCAACGTTGCGTTCACGCATGACGGCGAAGCGCACGAATCAGCCGAGGAACTCCAAAATGAGCCCCACCGCTAGGGCATGACAACGCTTCAAACTCTAATGCTATTAGTGATGGTAGGGGCGGTGGGACTCG
>DJEE01000167.1:16808-17545 GCA_002431805.1 Eggerthellaceae bacterium UBA5906 | reverse complement strand
GAGCGCCCGCACAGCTTCTCCACTGCGTGCAACATCGCCACGCAAATCATCGCCCAAGTTGCCAGCTGCCAGTATGGCGGCCAGTCCATCTCGCTGACGCATTTGGCACCGTTCGTCGAGGTCAGCCGCCAGAAAATCCGCCGTCAGGTGCTGCAGGAAATCAACGCGCTAGGCCTTGAGGCCAAAGCCGATCGCATTGCCGAGGTCGTTGAAACGCGCCTGCGCGACGAAATCCGCCGCGGCGTGCAAACCATCCAGTACCAGGTGGTCACGCTCATGACCACCAACGGCCAAGCCCCGTTCGTCACCGTGTTCATGTACCTTAACGAGGCACGCAGCGAAGCGGAAAAGCGTGACCTGGCCATGATCATCGAGGAAACGCTCGCTCAGCGTTACGAGGGCGTCAAAAACGAGGAAGGCGTGTGGATCACCCCGGCGTTCCCCAAGCTCATCTACGTGCTGGAAGACGACAACATCACCGAGGACAGCCCGTATTTCTACCTCACCAAAATGGCGGCGAAGTGCACGGCCAAGCGCATGGTGCCCGACTACATTTCGGAAAAGAAGATGCGCGAGATGAAGCTGTCGAAGGGCGAAACCGAGGGCAACGGCGACTGCTACACGTGCATGGGCTGCCGCAGCTTCCTTACGCCCGACCGTTCCGGCAACGGCTACGACAACGTGGCAAATGCCGGCAACTACGACCCGAGCAAGCCGAAGTACTACGGCCGCTTCAA
>DJEE01000167.1:10450-16772 GCA_002431805.1 Eggerthellaceae bacterium UBA5906 | reverse complement strand
TACGGCCGCTTCAACCAGGGCGTTGTTACCATCAACCTGCCTGACGTGGCGCTTTCTTCGCACGGTGACATGAACAAGTTCTGGGAAATTTTCGACGAGCGTCTTGAGCTGTGCTACAAAGCGCTCATGTGCCGTCACGAGCGCCTGAAGGGCACGCTGTCCGACGCGGCGCCCATCCTGTGGCAGTACGGCGCGCTCGCACGCCTGAAGAAGGGCGAGCCCATCGATAAGCTGCTCTACGGCGGATATTCCACCATCAGCCTGGGTTACGCCGGCCTGTACGAGTGCGTGAAGTACATGACGGGTCACAGCCACACCGACGCCGAGGGCACGCCGTTCGCCATGCAGGTCATGCAGCACATGAACGACAAGTGCAACGAGTGGAAAGCCGCCACCAACATCGACTTCTCGCTGTACGGCACACCGCTTGAGTCCACCACGTACAAGTTCGCGAAGGCCCTGCAACGCCGCTTTGGCATCATCCCGGGCATCACGGACAAGGGCTACATCACGAACAGCTACCACGTGCACGTCACCGAGAAAATCGACGCGTTCGACAAGCTGAAGTTCGAAAGCGCGTTCCAGCGCCTGTCGCCGGGCGGGGCCATCAGCTACGTTGAGGTGCCGAATATGCAGGACAACCTGAAGGCCGTCATTCGCGTGATGCAGTACATTTACGACAACATCATGTACGCCGAGCTGAACACGAAGTCGGACTATTGCCAGGTCTGCGGCTTCGACGGTGAAATCCAAATCGTGGAAGACGACGGCAAGCTGGTGTGGGAATGCCCGAAGTGCGGCAACCGCGACCAGGAGAAACTCAACGTCGCCCGCCGTACGTGCGGCTACATTGGCACCCAGTTCTGGAACCAGGGCCGCACCCAGGAAATCCGCGACCGCGTGCTGCACCTGTAGCTAAACAGCGCGACAAATCAGATAACGAAAGCCGCCCTCGGGCGGCTTTTGTGCGTTTTGAGGCCGTTACCTGCATTTGGAAGTAAAACATGCGCGATGTGCGTAGGTTGCGCGGGCGCTCCTGCCACAAGAGGTTCCGCTTCTGCGGTTTTCGTTGGTTTGCGTCTCAACGTACCGAGCGTCTTGCGACAAACCTACGCACTTCGCAGGGCATCTGAAACAAGGGCCTATGAAGCATGCGCGATGTGCGTAGGATGCGCGCAGTTGTGCCGCTCTGACACGCATTTTCCCCGGGCCAGGCCGCGAAAACGGCGCGCCTGCCGCCCGCTGCCCATTGAACCTACGCACATCGCGCACGTTTTGAGCGGGAAAGGCCGCTGCTGGTGGGCGTATTAGCGAAACGGCAACAAAACGCGCCGCACCGCCAGGTACAATAGGCGCATCTTGAATGTGACTTATTCGCCTTGGATAGGCGCGGGGCGGTTGGGAGACTATATGGGGATGTTGGCAAAGCCGGTGAACCGGCTGCTGTTTTTGCTGTGCGTGGTGGTTACGGGCGCAGTTGCCGGTGCGTTTGTGTGGGCGTTTTTCTTCTGCATGGACGCTGGCATTCGCTTTTTGTGGTTTACGGTTCCAACCATGTTGGGTGAGGCTGCGGGTGGCGTGGTGCCCGGCCTGGCGTCGGGGCCGTTTGGCTTTGCGGCGTGGCCGCTTATCATGTGCCTTGCCGGTGGCCTTGTCATCGGCCTGTACGAAAAACATGTGGGCTTTGCGCCCGAAGAGCTTACCGAAGTTATGGGCAAGGTGAAAGGTGAAGGCCGCTATCCCTATGATCACCTGGGGAAACGCTCGCTTGCCGCGCTGCTGCCGTTAGTGTTTGGCGGAAGCGTTGGCCCGGAGGCGGGCCTGACGGGCGTTATCGCAGGCTTGTGCACATGGGTGGGTGATCGCATGCGCCGCTTCGGCTCCGACTTCCGCGCTATGACTATGGTGGGCACGCAGGCGGCGCTCACTGCCGTGTTCACTGCTCCGCTGTACGGTTTTGCGGCCCCGCTGGCCGGTTCGGCTGATGGGCGCGGTGCATCGGGCGAGGTGGACATCACGTTGCCGAAGGCGCAGAAAACCGTCGTGTACCTGTGCGCCGTGGCCGGTGCGCTGGCGGCGTTCGTGGGGTTGGGCGACCTGTTCGGCGGTGGCGGCGGCCTGCCGCGTTTTGCCGCGGCAAATGTTGGCGCACCCGAGCTTGCGTGGCTGTTGCCGCTGGCTCTTGCCGGCACCGCGTGCGGCTGGGCGTTTCACGCGGCCGGTGCGGGCGCGGGTGCGCTATCGCGCAAAATGGGCCAGCGCCCGGTGGCAAAATCCCTGCTAGCAGGCTTGGCGCTGGCTCTGTGCGGCATGGTGCTGCCTTACACCATGTTCGCTGGCGAAGTGCAGTCAAGCATGCTTATGGAAACCTACGTTGCCATCCCCGCTGCAGTGCTGGTGGCCACAGGGTTTGTGAAGGCGGCTCTCACGCCGCTGTGCATCAACCTTGGCTGGCACGGCGGTCATTTCTTCCCCGTGATTTTCTCGGGTATCTCGCTTGGCTACGGTTTTGCGCTGATCAGCGGCGTTGACCCGGTGTTTTGCGTCGCGGCGTGCACGGCTGCCTTGATGGGAGCGGTTATGCGCCAACCCCTTATGGCGGCGTTGCTGCTTATCATGTGCTTCCCGCTGAAAGGTGTGGTGGTCATGCTGGTTGCCGCCACCATCGGCACGGCAATCCCGCTGCCAAAAGCCCTGCGCCCCACCGAATGAGCCAAAAGATGCCGGGCCGTTTCGACTCATGAACTTTTGCGTGTGCCGCGCGTGCGCCAGCGGGGGGCGTGGCGCGTTCTCAAAGCGCACCCCCATCAGCGATAGTGCCGCCAAACCCCACACGCCAAACACGTTCATTCTTGAAAGGAATCGTTTCATGCACAGGCTGCGTATGCTCGTGGAAATAGAACGCCAGGCGGGTTTCGGCCCCATAACCTGCGTGTTTGCGGTGGTGTTCATGCTGTGCTCCGTGGTGGTGTGGCTTGCTGACCCCGCCACGAACACGCTTGACGATGGCATGTGGTTCAGCTTCCAGGCGGTATCCACCATCGGGTTCGGTGAC
The DNA here is from genome assembly GCA_002431805.1 of Eggerthellaceae bacterium UBA5906. GTDB lineage: Bacteria > Actinomycetota > Coriobacteriia > Coriobacteriales > Eggerthellaceae > Senegalimassilia. Next base: position 13,717 of record DJEE01000167.1, on the reverse strand, counting down.
GTTGCGGCGGCGGGACCGATCGCGCGCGTGGCCACGGTGGTGCTCAGTGTGGTAAGCATCTTCTATATCGCGCTGATCACGGGCGTGGTGGTCAGCTACTGCAATGCCATGCTGAAAGCGCGCCAAGAAGGCACGCTGGCGCACTTTGCCGAAAACCTGGAACGCCTCGACCAGATGTCGCCCGAAGAACTGGCGGCCTTCAGCGCACGGGTCAAGGAATACCGCCTCAAGCGATAAGCTGGGGCAGCGCACCCGGGCGCACTGCCCCAGCTTGGTGGGAAATCGGGCTCGCCGCCTACTTTTGCGCGCCGTTCAAAATGATGCTGTGCAGGATGTTGCGACGGGAAAGCGCGCCTACCAGCACACCGTTGCGCGTGACGGGTACCTTCTTGATCTTGCGCTTTGCCAGCACGCCGCACGCCACGTCAAGCGGGGTGCTCACGTCAACAGAAACCACGCGCTTCGTGGCCAGTTCCATAACGTTTAGGCTGGCCAGCGCCGCAATACGTGCCTCAAGCGTGTCGTCGTCTTTCACCGACAGACTCACACCGGCCGACGGGTTTGCCACGTTCAGCTCCAGACGCGCCAGGTAGCGCATGATGTCGCCGTCGGTCACGTAGCCCACCAGCTTGCCGCGGTCATCAACCACGGAAACCCCGGTGGTGTCGGTGGCGGCTATCAGCTCCACAACTTGCCCCATAGTGGCCGTGTCGGGTACGGTGGCGGCGTTAGGGTTCATGGCCTGCTCAAGCGTAAGGCCCGCCAGCGCCGTGTTGGCCGCCTGCACGAACGCAGGCGAAGGCTCGTTGGACTTTGCAGGGGCGGTGTCGCGCACCTCGGCAGGCTTGCCGCCCGCTTCGCCGCTGGCAGCCGCCTGCACGCCCGCAACTTTCGTCCTCTTATCGCGCACGAACACCAAAATCAGCACCACGGCGCATGCGGCCAGAAGGGCCGTCGTGCAAAACGAAGCGTGGTAACCGAAGAACGTGCGCTGCACGCCATCAAGCCAGCTGGCCTGGCCCGATGCTGTGGCGGCAACCGAAACCAGTAGCGCGGTGCCAAACGACGCGGCCACCTGGTTGATGGTGTTGCCGGTGGACTGCGCGTGCTGAATGGCCTCGTTGGGCAGCGAGTTCACGCCCCACGTGTTCACCGGCGTCATGGTGAACTGGATGCCAACGGCCAGCGTGGCGTAAATGACGGCTACCAGTACAATAGGGGAATCAACGCGGAAGCTCACGAAGCCCACAAGGCCAATGGCAATGACGGTCGCGCCTAGCAGCACAGGGCGCCGCGCGCCGTGGCGGTCGAACAGCCGCCCGGCAAGCAGGCCGGTGAACGCGCCGATAACCGCGCCGGGCAACAGCGTCATGCCGCTTACGGTGGCGCTGTGGCCCAACACGCCCTGAATATACAGCGGCATGATGGTTTCCATGCCAATAAGCGCGGCCTGGAACAGCGCGATGATGATGACCACCGTGCGATATTGCGGCGTTTTCAGAATGTCGATGCGCAACATGGGTTCGTCCAAATGCAGCTGACGGTACGCGTAGACGCCGATAATCGCAAGGCCAGCAACAATAAGCCCGCAGGTCACACCAATGTTTTGCGTGGAACTAATCGAGGAAAGCCCGTACAGCAGGCTTACCAGGCCCGCCGTGGACAGCATAACGGATAGCGCGTCGAAGCGCGTGCGGCGGAACTGTCCAAACGGCTTCAGCTCCTTTGCGGCCAGCGCAACAATAACGAAAGCAAGCACGGTGACAATGCCGAAAATGGCACGCCAACCCACCGTGTCAACCAGCACGCCGGACAGCGACGGGCCGATGGTGGGGGCAAACCCGATGATCAGCCCCACAATGCCCATAGCCGAGCCACGCTTTTCGCGCGGAATCATCAGCAGCACGATGCTGAACACCATGGGCATCACAAACCCGGTGGCTGCCGCCTGCATAACGCGGCCGGCAAGCAGCACGGGAAACGCCGGCGCCAGCGCCGCTACCAGGCTTCCGCAGCCGAACAGCGCAAGGCCGCCGATGAACAAGCGCCGGGTGGAAAAGCGCCCCATCAAATATGCGGCAAGCGGGATAACCACGGCTTCGGTAAGAGCATATCCCGAGGTCAGCCACTGCACGGTGGTGGAGCTGACGGCAAGATCGCCCATAATAGTGGGCAGCGCAGGCGTGAGCAACGTGGCGTTGAGTACGGCCAAAAACGCGCCCGACAGCAAAACCGCCATCATTCTGAATTGGCTTTTCGATAATCCTAAACCCATACAACCTCCTAGATGGAACACGCCTGCGACGGGTGCATCGCAGGCGTGCGTTCGATTGATAATAATCGAATGACAAATATCAAACGGAAGTATACCAGTTGCATGTTGACAATTATCAAGCGTAAACACACAATGGGCACAGTAAGAATACGGCGGCAGCATCATGCGCAGCACGATGCAGAACGGGGCGGGCGGCATGTGCAACGTTGCCATGAACATAAGAAAAACCGAACGCATCGCACGCGAGGAAGCTGTTCTTGACGCCATGGGCGCTTACGAGGCGCTTGCTCGCATGGCGCTGATGGCAAGTCGCGACGACTTGACGAAAACCCAGGTCGACATCATCATGCGTCTGGCGCTGCACGGTCAGGCAGGCATGTCGCAAATGGCCGATGAGCTGGCTGTTTCCAAGGAGCACATCACGCGCGCGGTCAATTCGCTCACCGAGCGCGGGCTGGTGGTGAAGGCGCGCAGCAAAGAAAACTTCCGCATGGTGGAGGCATCGCTTACCGACGATGGTCGCACGCTGGCGCGTTCCATCCGCATGGCATCCATCGAACGGCTGAACAAGCGGCTGGCCGGCATTACGCCCGAGGACCGCGACGCTCTCATTGACGCATCCGAAGCGGCCACTGCCATTATCTACAAAATCGTGAAAGACCAGGCCTCGGCAGGGGAAGGCTCCGACAACAAGGAATAACATGAGCAGCAACAAAAACGTGAGCGCGTGGCTTGAAGCCGCGCCCGACACCGTGCGCGAAACCACGCAGCGCTTGCTTGACCAGGTGGCGGGCATGCGCAACGAGCAAACTATTTACCCGCCGCAAGACGACATCCTCAATGCGCTGGCGTTTACTGCGCCGCAAGACGTGCGCGTGGTTATTTTGGGCCAGGATCCCTACCATGGGCCGGGGCAGGCCATGGGGCTGTCGTTTTCCGTGCCAAACGGTTGCAAGTTGCCGCCAAGCTTGCGCAACATGTACAAGGAAATG
>DJEE01000167.1:9887-10425 GCA_002431805.1 Eggerthellaceae bacterium UBA5906 | reverse complement strand
AATGGCCGCTGACCTGGGGTGCGCCGTGCCTGAAAACGGCGATTTGACATCGTGGGCCGAACAGGGCGTGCTGCTGCTCAATACCACGCTCACCGTGGCCGAACACGCGGCGGCTTCGCATGCAAAGCTAGGTTGGCAGGTGCTCACAGACTACGTGGTGCGCCGTTGCTTGGAATTGCCGCAGTCAATCGTGTTTCTAACCTGGGGAAAGCACGCCATCGACCTGGTGGGGAAGGCTCGCGCCAGCGTTGCCGCCGCGCAAGCTGCAACGCCCGCGGCCGCCGCAAACACGCTTGCCAACAAGCACGTGCTTGCATCCACGCACCCCTCGCCGCTTTCGGCCAATCGCGCCACGGCTACGTTGCCGGCGTTTATGGGTTCGCGTCCGTATTCCCAGGTCAACCGCATACTCGAGCAAGCAGGAGAGCAACCCATCAACTGGGAGAGCGTGCTGTGATCCTTACTGGCAAAACCGCTCGACTGCGTCAAGGAGCGCCTTCATGTCAAGCGGTTTTGCCAGGTGGGCGTTCATGCCGGC
>DJEE01000167.1:0-9787 GCA_002431805.1 Eggerthellaceae bacterium UBA5906 | reverse complement strand
GCATCGGGCCGGTCAAGCGCGCGAATGGCGCGCGTGGCATCTAAGCCGTCCATCACCGGCATCATCAGGTCCATCAAAATCAGGGAAATGCTCCCGGGTTTCGATGCCGTAAACGACTCAACGGCCTCTTTGCCGTTCCAGGCCTTCACCACGGCGGCCCCGGCGCTGTCCAGGTAAAACTCGGCTATCTCCATGTTCAGGTCGTTGTCCTCTACCAGCAGCACGCGTTTGCCGGAAAGCGAAACGATGCTTGCTTCGGGCGCGGCGCTATCCGGCAAAGCGGCGCTCGCGGCGGCATGCTTGTTAACTTTAAACGAAAGCCTGAACGCAATAGCGGTTCCCACGTCCGGCGTGCTCTGTACGTCAATAGTGCCGCCGAGGGCATCAACAAGCGTTTTGACAATCGACATCCCCAGCCCAGTGCCGCGGTACTGGGTGCGCGCGCCGGTTTGTTCTTGCGTGAACGGCTTGAATAGCTGCTGCTCCACAAACTCGGCGCTCATGCCAATGCCGGTATCAACAATCTTGAACTCGAACAGCGCGCGCTCGCCGTCGTAGGAAAGCTCGGTGGCGTAGGTGTCAACCCTGCCTCCGGGCTTGTTGTACTTCACGGCGTTGCTGAACAGGTTGAGCATGATTTGACGCAGCCGCAAATCGCTGCCGATAAGCTGGGTATGTTGCAGCCCTTCGCGGTGGCTTTCGTGCACAATACCGCTTTCCAGCATTTGCGCATCAACCAGGGAATGCACTTCGGCCATCAGCTCTATCAGGTCGAATTCGTCCTGCTCAAGCACCGCCTGACCCGAGCTTAGCTTGTTCATGTCAAGCACGTCGTTCACCAAGTCAAGCAAATGGTTTGCCGACAGCTGAATCTTGCCCAAACACTCGCGCGTTTTCTCAGCATCCCCGTTGCTCATGCCGATAATTTCCAGCATGCCCAAAATGCCGTTGATGGGCGTGCGGAAATCGTGGCTCATGCGGTTCATGAATTCGGTTTTTGCCTTGTTTTCCGAATCAACGTCCCGCAGTTCCTTCTCCAGGCGCTCCTTTTCCTGCTGGTCGTGCTCATGGAACGCAGATGTGTCCCTGAACAGAATGATGCCGCGTACCACAAGCTGCTCGTGGCCCGTTTCGCTGTCAAGCACCGTGTCGCGCGACATCAGCACAATCTTTTGCAGCCACATCATGCCGCCGCCGCGCGTGCGCTCCCGGTACTCGATGGTCACCTCATTCGCGCCGCCTTCAAAGCGTTTCAACAGCTTTTCCGATGAGTCAACAAGCCGGTAGCTCTCCAGCGTGTCATCGATTACGAATTCGCTGCGTCGCTGGCAATAGACATCGTAAGAGCATGGCGGTTCTAGGCCCAAATCAAATCGGCCTTCCGAATGCTGCGCGAACACCTTCTCAAGGGTGTCGTTGGTCAAGTCCACCGAATAGGCGGTCCGTGCGGAGTCAAGCAGCGCCTCCACGTAGTTGCCGTTTTCCAGCACCGAATGCCTCATCTGGTCGTAATAGCGCGACAGCTGCTGCTTCTCGTCGGCGTTGGTTTCGCGGAAGGGCTTAAACCCAAGGGCAAAGTGATGCAGCGCGCCATCTGAGCTGTCCAGGTAAAGGATGGTCAGCTTGCCACGATGGCCATCACGCTTGTACATGAGCGAAATAGCCGGCGTTTGCGCACTCAGCTTGCGGCTCAGATAATCAAGCTGCAGCGCGCGACGGAACTTCGCGCGATCATCCTGCGAGGCCAGCACATCGACAATTTGCTCGCCGGCGCCCGTGAAGCTGCCGTTTTCGGCCAAAAACGCATGGGAAGACGCACGCAGCATGCGGTACTGGTCAAGCAGCGCATCGCAGTACAGGCAATCGGAAAAATGGTAGCCCAGCTTTTCTATTTGTTTGAGAATGCGGCGGTTTTGCCGTTGCTGCTCGGCGGCTTCCGCCATCTTCGCGCGGTTCTTATCTATGTACATGTTCTTGTCGGCCTGGCGGAACAAATCGCGCATCGTGCAGGAATCGAAATCGGTGGACAGCGCCCAGCCTGCTGCATAGCTGATGGGCATTGCGGGGTTGGCCTGCGAATACTCGTCCGCATACGCTCGAATGCTAGCCAGGCATGCCTCAACGGCGCCTCGGTCGGCCCCGCGCAGCACGGCAATGAACTCATCGCCGCCATCGCGCCCCACAAAGCACGTGTCGCTTGCTACTTTCGCCAGCTGCTGCGCAAACGAGCGGATGTACTCGTCGCCCTTCTCGTGCCCTAAGTTGTTGTTGATGGTACGCAGGTTGTTCAGGTCGAACACGCACAGGGCAACGGGCTCGTCAGCGTCAATGGGGCCGCTGCGCCCTAACACCTCTTCGCACTTGTTTTTGTTGGGAAGCCCTGTTGCTTCGTCCAAATACACCTTTTTCTGCAGTGCGCGGTTCAGCGCGGCGGTGCGCAGCGCCCGTGCCAGTTCAAAGGCGAACAACACAAGCAGTCCTACAATATCGGCAATCACCACGTTTTCCAGGCGGTTGAGTGCCGTCGCCTTCCTTTGCGAATAGTCTTCCGCCAGCTTTGTTGCCTTGTCGCAAATGCCGAAGAACTCCTCGCTTTTCGCGATGATGTCGGTGTTCTCGTAACCCACTTCGCGCACCTGTAGTATCTCGTCGCGCAGGTTGTCGAAGTAATCGTTCAGCTCGGTCATTTTCGCCTGGTACTCGTCATCGTCCAGGCGCACAAGGTTCAACTCATCGCTGCCATGCCGCAGGCCGTCGATATACGAATCCACGGCTTCTAGCAGTTTGTCCTGCGGAAGCCCTGCATCTTCCAGCTTCACGATGCGTTGCGTGGTACCGCGCACAAGCCCTGCGTAATTCACCACGCGTGCCGTGCCCTGGATGTCGGCAACCAGCGACATGATGTCGAAGAACAGGAAAATAAGCACAACGGTAAGCGCCATCATCAAAATGCGCGTAACGCGGTTGCTTTTCTTTTTGGCCCGCTTGTCCATGCTCGTCCTTTGAGAACGCAAAAGTGCAGCTTGCTGCACGGATTTCCGTTAATCACGTAATTTTAGCATGCGCGGTTGAAGGCCTTGTGCATCCATCCCTCAGCGGGTCGAGGTGCCCGCGTGCCTTGGCCGAGAACTAGCCAAGCGCGTCCCTTCGTTCGCCCTATCACCGCCCACGTTAAAAGCGCAGGCGCAATCATGAATATCAATTGACAGATATTTGCTTCCCCCTACAATTGAACAAAGGCGAAAGCAATGCCCGACCACTTGTGGGTCGTGTTTGTTTTCGCGCACAAACGCATAGTGGGTAAACCCGTCGAAAGGCGGGGACACAAAGCCAGATGGGTCTAAGGTCCAAAAGGTGAGTTGGACTATGACAGCCGGTTGCATCGGGAAGCCGATTACCAGCGAGTTTTGCTCGTGCACGCCGTCTGCAAGGTAAAACGTGCAGACGGTTTTTCGTGTAGCAGGCGCCATACGGGTTTTGCCAGCAATGGCGCATATGCGGCTACCAAAGGGGGTGCACGATGTGGCACGTTGAAACGGACTTCTTCGCACTGGCTATATTCTTGATCATGCTCATCAAGGAACGCCCAATCCACCGTCTCGAGCAAGACGTGCAAGGACGCGCGTTCTTCGTTGTCCTTGTCATCAGCATCATCAACGTTATCGTCGACATCGTTGCGTCCATCGCCCAAAACGACATCACGCAATGGTGGCCCTACGAAATCCTCATGACCATATACGTTGCAACCATGCCGTTGCTTGCGGCGGTTTGGGTCGGATACACCTACGTGCTCACGCATCGGGACCAACCGTTCGCAACATTACACCGCGGCGTCCGCCTTCTTACAATTCCCTACGTTGCGTTTGCCCTCTTAGCGCTTACCAACCCCGCCACCGAGCTGTTTTTCCATCTGTCGTCGGCCATGAGCTACGAACGCGGCACCCTGTTCATGTCGGTGGGTGTCGGCATGATCATGCTGTATTCGGTTTTGGGCTTGTACCTGGTCATACGCCACCGCAAAAGCATCTTGCCAAAATCGAACGTGTATCTGCTTGCGGTGTTTTTCGTGGTAACCGCTGTGCTCACCTGGGTGCAGCTGCTCAATCCCGGTTGGCTTATCATCAACGCCAGCTACGCCATCGTGTACGTGTGGTGCGATTTCACGGTTGAGGAGCAGCGCCGCGAAAGGCTGTCGGCAGAAGTTGCCCGCAAAAACGAAGAGCTGCAGGCCGCGCTTGAAAAGGCGGAATCGGCGGCTCGCGCAAAATCCGAGTTCCTCTCGCGCATGAGCCACGACATCCGCACGCCCATGAACGCCATCATCGGCCTGACGCACTTAGCGCGTAACGAGGAAGATCCGCGCATCATGCACGACTATCTCACGAAAATCGCTTCGTCAAGCGATTTTCTGCTGGGGCTCATCAACGACATTCTCGACATGAGCAAAATCGAGAACGGCGATTTAGTGCTCAACCCCGAGCCGCTCACGCAAGACGAGTTCGCCACCTCAATCAGCACGGTCATCCGCCCGCTCATGGACCAACGCCGCATCACCTTCACCACGCGCCTTACCGACGGGCCGCAGTGCGTTTCGGTCGATAAGCTGCGTTTCAACCAGATATTCTTCAACTTGCTGTCGAACGCGGCAAAGTTCACGCCCGAAGGCGGTGCCGTATCGTTCGAAATGGTGTCGCTTACCGCACCCGATGGCATGGCCAACCTGCGCTTTTACGTGCGCGACAACGGTGTTGGCATGAGCCGGGAATACCTAGAGCACCTTTACGACCCCTTCGTGCAGGAGCATTCGCAGCTCAGCGACACCTCAGATAGCACCGGCTTGGGCCTTCCTATTGTGAAAAGCCTGGTAGATGCCATGGGAGGCACCATAACGGTAAAAAGTACGTTGGGCTGCGGGACGGAATTTTGCGTTCAGCTGTGCGTCCCGCTTGCTTGCGCCCAAGAATGCAGCGCCAAGGCGGCTTCCACTCATGCGAACCTGCGCGGTGCACGCATATTGCTGGTTGAGGATAACGAAATCAACACCGACGTGGCAAAGCTCATCCTTGAAGAGGCCGGCTGCATGGTGTCCACGGCGTCAAACGGGCAAGACGCAATCGATGCGTTCTCGAGTTCTGAGCCGGAGTGGTTCGACGCGGTGCTCATGGATGTGCGCATGCCGGTGATGGACGGCATAGAGGCCACGCGCGTCATCCGCTCGCTTAGTCGCGCCGATGCCGCTTCGGTACCCATCATCGCCATGACGGCCGATGCGTTCGCCGAAGAACGCAAGCGCACGTTGGAAGCTGGTATGAACTGCCATCTTTCCAAACCTATCGATCCGCCCGCTCTCTATGATGCGCTGACGAAATACATCGGCAATCACGTTATGGCACGTCAAACGCCGTAAAACAGCCCAGCGTCCAGCCTTCCGACGTCGCGCACCCCGCACTGCCTGCTTAGCAAGGCACCTGCACGTGGTATCGTTGAGATAATATGTTAGTATTTTGGCAACACAATTTGCCATGGGGGGAGAACATGACCGCAGAACACGTCTACAAAAAAGAGCAAATCGAACAGGTTATCGCTTCGGCGTCGGACCTCTTCGACGTGGTGCGTCTTGTCGACCCCATCACCATGACGGTATACACGTTCGAAAACGGCAAGCTGTGCGCGCAGCCGGGTGGGTGCCATCGCGTGTGGGGCAAAGAAGACCGCTGCGAAAACTGCATCTCGGCAAAGTGCTTCATGGACGAGCGCCGCTATTCGAAGTTCGAGTTCATTGACCAGGACATCTACCACGTGGTGGCGCAGTGCGTGGAAATCGACGGACAAAAATACGTGCTCGAGGTGGTCACGGCGTCAAACGACGACGTACTGCTTTCCGCTTTCGGCAACAACGATTTCGTTGATCGCATTACCAGCTTTAATCGCAAAGTGTACGCCGACGAGCTCACGGGCCTTTCAAACCGTCGCTGCATGAACGACCGTTTCGCCATCCTGGCCGACAACTGCACGCGCAAAGGCGCACCGCTTGCGGTGGTCATGGTGGACATCGATGATTTCAAGCGCGTCAACGACACGTACGGTCACTTGGTCGGCGACGAAGCGCTGAAGTTCGCGGCAGGCGCACTGCACAAAGGCGTGCGCCCCAGTTCCGATGACATTGTGGCACGCTACGGCGGCGACGAGTTCTTCGTGGCTTTGAAAGACGTTTCCCGAGAAGACCTACAGCAGCGCCTTGACGACGTATGCAGTCGCATTTCCACCAATCCGTACGGCATCACGTTAAGCATCGGCGCGTTTTACCAGGCGGCCTCGCGTATTTCGGATACCGAGAAGCTCATCCACAAAGCCGACGAGGCCATGTACGAAATCAAATCGCGCAGCAAAAACGGCTGCCGCATCAGGGAATAGGGCGCTTCCACCGCGCGTGCGGTAAAAACTGTAGTTGCGACACGCAAACGCCGGCAAGAATAACGGCCACGCCTGCCCACTCAATGGCTCCAATCGGTTCACCAAGCACAAGCATGGCAACCAGCAGCCCGCACGGCAGCTCGGATGCGGCCAGCACCGACGTTAACCCTGTGGGTAAATAAGGCGCGCCCAAGCTGAACAGCAGCACGGGCAAAAAGAACCCGCACGCACCCGCCACCAGGCCAAGCGGCGCAATACCTTGCACAAGCACACCGGACACAATAAAGTCCGGGCAAATAACGTGCGACATGATCACTGCGCCGCCGCAAATCAGAAAACCGCGCTGTGCATGCGAACACGCGGGCTGGATGCGCCCGGACAGCGCCAAGAACAGCGCACAGCACACGGCTGCAACTAAGCCGGCGGCAATGCCCCAAGGGTTGCAGTTCGAAAGGTCGGTAGCATACAAGCCGCTGGCATACACCGTGCCTAACATAATGATCGCGGCTGATGCAATCTGGCTTTTCGCCGGTGCCTTGCGCGTCATGATCACTTGGATAACCGTGCCAATCCACGTAAACTGGAACAGCAACGTCAGCGCCAACGGCACTGGCAGCACGCTCATGGCAAAGGTGTAGAAAATGGACGTGGCGCACGTTACCGCGCCAATTCCTATCAGCTTCAACGTGTTGGTGCGCCCTAGCCGCGTCCATTTGCGTCCACGCACGCGTTCCACAACAACCAAGGCGGCGAAAAGGGCAAACGCAAACCACATCTGTGCCGCCGCAATCTGCGCCGAGCTAAACCCCAGTGCATAGGAAATTTTGTAACAGGTGGCGTTAAAGCCGTAGCAGGCCCCGCCGAAAAACACCAGCAACACCGCGCGCGCTCGCGCGCCGGACGAAACATCGCTCGACATGCAATCTCCTTTATGCAATCGGAAAGCCGTGCGGCCCTAAGGCGGCCGGCAAAGCGGTTGCGTGGCGAAAAGAGACGGCACTGTCTAGAAAAGTCCACGCGCAGTTATTCGGACCCTCATTGTACCAACCGCGTCAAGCGGCTACTGCTTGCGGTACAAAACCATAACCACCAGCGAAATCAGGCAGAATCCCGCCGCGCACACCAACATCTGGAAAAACCCACCTGCTCCCGGTTGCGCCGCCACAAAACCCAACAAAATAGCCGGCGCCACGGTGGTGCCAATCTGGCGCACCAGCGCAATGGTTGCAATGGCCGAACCGCTCTCGGTAGGGTCGGTGTTCTCCAGAATCATATAGTTCGTCGGCGCGCCCATCGCAAAGCCCATGCCTAGGCCCATGATGGCAAGCCCCGCAACCAGCAGCGCGGCGTTCGCATGGTTCAGGCTTGCAAACGCAAGGAACAAAAAGCCCGCCGCCGCAATGCCAAGTCCGCTCATCAGCACCGGCTTAGGCCCGAATCGGTCAATCAGTTTGCCGCCAAGCGGCGGCCCGAACATGCACATCACGCCCACCGGCAAAATATACAAGCCGCCCGATCCCACCGGAGCGCCCATAATGAACTCGGCCACCTCGGGAATCAGTGTCATGGTGATGGTCATGCATCCAACAAAAAAGCTCACCACCATGGTAATCACAATAGGGCGTCGCCGCAGGTATTCCAGGTGGAACACGGGGCTTGCCGCACGCCGCTCAATCAGCACGAACGCAATCAAAAACGCTACAAACCCAGCAGCGGGTGCCACAACGTCAAGCGAGGCCAGCGATGCACCCAGGTTGCTCACGTCGATGCTTTGCAGCGCTAACAGCAGCAACAACACGGTAATAACCAGCAGCACCGACCCAGGCACGTCAAGCGCGCCACTGTTATCGTTTTTGCGGTTCGGCAGCACTCGCGCACCCGCAATCACCAGCGCAATGCTCACAGGGATGGCAAAGTAGAACAGCGCCGACCACTGCTCGTTTCCTACCAGGCCAATCACCAAGCTGCCCAAAGCCGCGCCCAGCACATTGGCAATGCCCGCCACGGCAGCGGCAATTCCCAGTGCCATGCCTTTCTTTTCCTGCGGAAACGTCGCGCCAATTTCCGCATTGGCCACGGGAATCACGCCGCAGGCGCCCACCGCCTGCACCAGTCGGCCTGCCAGCAGCAGCGCAAAGCCGCCAGCTGCTTGCGACAGCCCGCACACCAGCGACCCAACCGCAAACGTCGTCAAGCAACCCAAAAACACGGGTTTGCGCCCGCGCACGTCGGCCAGCTTGCCAACCACGGGGATGCACGCTGCATAAAACAGCGTGTAAATGTTGATCATCCAAATGCCCGTGGCGTCGTTTAAGCCAAATTGCTCCTGAATCACCAGGCGTACTGGCGCCACCATGCCCACGTACAAGCCGCCCAGCAACAGCCCCAGCAAATACACAGCGAACACGGCTTTAATGCTATTCGTTCGTCCCAAAATCCCTCAACACGCTCCCATGGCGAAATTTACAACCCAGCCATGGTACCGCGCAAATCGCCCCTCCGCGCAATCAACACCCGTAACCCAGCCGCAACAGCAAGCTGCGCAATACGTCGGGGCGGCATTCAAAAAAGCGTCAGAGGAAAACGCTCGAAGTAGGGAGCGGCCAAGGAGTATCGATGCATGCTTTTGCTGCGTGCGCATTTGCTTACGTGCCACGTACTTTGCCTTCTACGTAGAAGTTTGCGTGTTGCAGTTGCGTCTCTTCGCTCCGCAAGCAAAGTAAAGGCGGGTGCGTGGGTCGTCCCATATTGCCTGTTTAAAATCCAAAACTGCGGAAATGCTTTGCTACAAGGAAGCTGCAGTCGAGTTTGTGGAAGCGCAAGCGTTGTCCGCATGTTCGCGCACTCGAAGACGACGCAAGCCGCCCGACCTTCCGATGTGCTTGATGCATGTCGCAATAGCCACATACAGTGGATACGCAATCACGGCAAAGCCAGTCAAGAAATCCGAAATAGCAAACAAGACGCCAGAATAAGAACCGGCCACTGTCGCGCTGAGTGTTTGACCGGCGTCGCCTCCTGCAGCCTGCCAAAGCAAAAAGCTCACAAACATAAGCGCCGTATACGTTGCCATATATTTTGCAAAGTGAAGCTGAAAACGTCCCATACCAAACGCCTCCAATCGCAAGCCAACGGCACAGCGGCCGATAAAGGCCCACTGCTCCTGCATAAGAAAGCTACCAGCGCAATGTAATAAAGGCGTATGGCAAACGTAATAAGAAAGTCAGCAGGTTCTAAAAAGCAGCTTTGCGAAAAGCAACCTCGAGCTGCCGCCGCGCGCCATGCCGCCTTTGAACCGCAACATGCAGCGGTCGGGGAGCGCCCGGGGCGCAAGGGCGCCCCGGCTTCCCCCCGAGTTGTGTGCAAACCGTGG
>DJEE01000147.1 GCA_002431805.1 Eggerthellaceae bacterium UBA5906 | reverse complement strand
ATGCGGTCTTTGTTCGTGATGCCCGCGGTTTCGTAGCAGCGTGCAAAAATGGTTGCCCAGTCGATAACGTCTTGCTGCGTGTACGGGATGATAACCGGCGTGCCCGTGGTGCCCGAAGAGCTGTGGATGCGCACCACCTCTTCGTCGGGAACAGCCTGCAATCCAAGCGGATACGCCTCGCGCAAGTCCGCCTTCTCGGAGAAGGGCAACTTCTCGAAATCTTCCTGCGACTGCACGTCCGACAGGTCGATACCCGCAAACTTCTTCGCATAAAACGGCGAGCGTTCCTTTAGCGTTTTGAACTCGTTTTTGATCAGCTCAAGCTGCTCCGGCTTCATTTCCATAGTGCGTCCTTTCTAGTTTTCAAGCGCAATGTCAACAGCATGCAAGTTCATATCCACCAGCTTAGGCTTCACGCACGCCGCAATGGCGCTGCGCAAGTCGTCCAAACTTATAGGAATGCACCCCGTTTGCAGGGCCTTTGCCAGCAACAGGTTGTTCAGCACTTTGCGGCTGCCAGCCGCCTTGACCAGTGCCTGGTCATCAACGGGAATGAACGTGGCTTGCGTACCTTCAAGTGCTTTGGCGATGTTGGCTACCACATCGGTTGCGCGATACGGGTAGGTGGAAAGCGCCGCCGTAACAGGCTGCACCGCCGTGGTTGCCGTTACTAGCGTGCCCGTTGGCGCCAGATACGGCAGCACGCGCGCCGCCTCAGCCGGTTCGAACGCGATAACCAAGTCGGCCATGCCGCGACTTACCAACGATGCGTGCACCGCTTCGCCGCTGTTGCCAATGCGCACGTGCGACACCACGTTGCCGCCGCGCTGCGCCATGCCGATGGTTTCGGCCGTGCGCACCTGCCAACCTTTTTCAAGCGCTGCTTGCGCTAACAATTTCGCAGCCAGCACCGTACCTTGGCCGCCGACGCCTGCAAGTAAAACGTTAAGCATTGTCGGCCTCCTTCTTATCAGCAACCGCGATGCAGTCAAACGGGCATACTTGCGTGCACAGGCCACAACCGTTGCACTGACCTGGGTCTATAAACGCCTGCCCACGCTGGCCGCTTTTCGGACCGCGTGCGTCGGCATCAAAGCCAATGCCCGGGCAGCCAATCTCCGTGATGCACTTCTTGCAGCCTGTACAACGGTTTGCGTCCAACACAACCGGAGCTTCAGGCTTGAACAGCTGCACGCAAGGGCTTTCGAACAAAATAGCCGACGGGCCCTCAAAGTCGATAGCCTGCTTCGCGGCCGCAATAGATTGCTGCAGGTCAAGCGGATTTGCGTGCACGATGCGCTCCACGCCCAAAGCCTCAAGCACACGCTCGATTGAGATAGGCTTGCGGCGCGGGCCCATCAACGTCACGCCCGTGCCCGGATGCGGCTGACTGCCCGTCATAGCAGTAGTAGCGTTATCCAAAACGCACAGCGTAAAATCGTGCCCGTTGTACACCGCATTAGCCACACCGGTCATGCCGCTGGCGAAAAACGTTGAGTCGCCAATGAACGCCAGCGCCTTTTTGCCCGGCTCAGCCACTGAAAAGCCCTGCGCCATGGTAACGCCTGCGCCCATGCACAAGCACGTGTCCACCGCGTCAAGCGGCATGGCGTTACCCAGCGTATAACAGCCGATGTCACCGCAATACACTGCGGGTGTTTTCCCGAGTGCTCGTTTTACCGCGTAGAAGCTGCCACGATGCGGGCAACCCGGACACAGAACCGGCGGACGCACCGGCAGCGGGAACTCAGGGTCGGCGGACTCGTACGTAACCGGCACTTGAACCTGCGCAAGTTCCGGCACGCCTAAGAATTTCGCCAGGCGCTCTGCAATGTCATCCACATCGTTTTCGCCGCGGTCGCGCGCCTCGCCCGTCAGTTTGCCGTGCACGTTGTACTCCGCATGCGTTTTGCCCGCAAACGCCAGCATCTCGTCTTCAAGCACATGGTCAAGCTCTTCGAAGACGATGACGTCGGACAGCCCCTTGGCAAACGTGGCGCACGTGCGCTCCGGGAACGGGAACGGCGTGCCAACCTGCCAAAAACGGTAACCTGGCAGGCGCATACCGCGCGCTTCCGCACGCTGTTCAAGCAACCGCAGCGCTTCAAGCGCGTAAGCCGCCGACACGCCGCCGGCGACAATGCCAAAGCGCGTAAGCTTGCCCGCACAGCGACGCTCGTCCATAGGGTTGAAGCACGTAAAGCGCTCATCGGTTGCATACGTGGTTGCAATCTTCGGCAGGCGCTCGTTGATCTCGCCATGGGCCTCGTAGGCGCGTTTCGGGAAAATCACCCAACGCGAGCTGCGCTCAAACCCCTCTTCCGGCACCGGCTTTGCCTGGGTTTGGTCGGCAACATCGAAAAACGTAGACGCATGGCAGATGCGCGTGGTGGGACGCACGATAACGGGCGTTTTGTATCGCTCGGAAAGCTCGAACGCCGCCTTCATCATCGCGAAGCCCTGGTCGGGCGTTGCCGGGTCAAGCACGGGCACCTTGGAGAATTTGCCGAACCGGCGCGTGTCCTGCTCGGTTTGCGAAGAGATAGGGCCGGGGTCGTCTGCTACGAACAGCACGGTGCCGCCTTTAATGCCCACGTAGTTCAAGCTCATCAGCGCATCGCTTGCCACGTTCAAGCCTACCTGCTTGCACGTATACAGCGTGCGTGCGCCACAATAAGCCGCGCCCGCAAGCAGCTCCAGCGCGCTTTTCTCGTTTGTGGACCACTCAACGTGCACGCCCTGCGCCGAGCCGTTTGCATGCAGCTTGGCAATTGTTTCCACCACTTCGGACGACGGCGTGCCAGGATACCCAGCAACCACGCGTACGCCCGCTTCCAAAGCCGCATGGGCAAAGGCCTCGTTGCCCATCAGCAGTTGTTTTGTCATGTGCTTCCCCACCTCAAAGCCGGATACCTGGAGCAACGTGAGGCTGTTTCACGTGAAACAGCCAAGATAACTCGTCTTTCAACAGGTTCAATGATAGCAAAACGCACGTGAGTCAAAAGGTGCCGGGCTGTTTTGACTCACGAACTTTTGGCGCAGCGGCACAATCCGAAAAGCCCGTAGCCCAACGCATTGGCGTAACGCATTTTACAGCCGCGCAGCTTCACCAAAAGCAAAAGAAGGCGACGAGGATTCCCGCCGCCTTCTTGCTACATATGCGCAGTTACGCTTCCGCCATGGCCTTTTTCATGTCGATAATCTTCTGACGCGCCCCTTCGCAGCCCGTGCCAAGCATTTGCACAGCCAAAATTGCCGCGTTCTTCGCGCCGTTGATGGCAACCGTTGCCACCGGAACACCCGAGGGCATCTGCACCATGGAAAGCAGCGAATCCAAGCCGCCAAGGTCGCTTGTTTTCATAGGCACGGCAATAACCGGGTCAGGCGTGTACGCAGCAACAACGCCGCCTAAATGCGCGGCCTTGCCGGCAGCAGCAATGATCACCTTGATGCCGCGCTCGTGCGCCGTGGAAGCCCATTCGTGTACTTCAACCGGCTTGCGATGAGCGCTGGCAACTTTCACCTCATACGGCACGCCGAACTCATCAAGCTGTTTCATGCACGGTTCCATGTTCGGTATATCGCTTTCAGAGCCCATGATGATGCCGACAACCGGATTCTTATGTTCGCAGGACATTGTTTGCAACCCTTCCTTCGCGCGATTCTTCTCTAGAAGCAGTGTAGCGCGCAATAGGTTTCGAACGCGAATCCGCACGTAAATAATGTGGTAGCGCAAAGGGCAGTTTTCCCTTCACAGGGTTCAAGTCTAGGACCTGATGGGGGAAACAAAAAAGGGAACCTTTCGGCTCCCTTAAATTTCATGGTGGTCGGAGGGGGACTTGACGCGCTTTCGCTGCGCGAAATCGCATTCGTCAGGCGCTGCGCGCCTTCCTCAGAAAACTGCCCACTGGGCAGTTTTCCCTTCACAGGGT
>DJEE01000102.1:217-7377 GCA_002431805.1 Eggerthellaceae bacterium UBA5906 | reverse complement strand
GGAATGTAGGCGGACACGTCGCCGGCCTGCGTCTCGATGATCGGCAAAGCGGTCATGGAGCCCAAGCCGTTCTCCTCGTTCATCTTCACAGCACGCTCCAGCAGGCGCGAATGCAGGTAGAAGATGTCGCCCGGGTAAGCTTCGCGTCCCGGCGGACGACGCAGCGTCAGCGACATCTGACGATAGGCCACAGCCTGCTTCGTCAGGTCATCGTACACAATCAGCACGTGACGACCCGGGTTCTCCGGACCGGCAGGCTTGCCGTCTTCGCCGTTGTAGACGAAGTACTCGCCCATAGCGGCACCGGCCATAGGAGCAATGTACTGCAGCGGTGCGGAATCAGCAGCAGAAGCACTGACGATGATGGTGTAATCCATCGCGCCGTACTTCTCCAGCGTTTCCTGCACGTTTGCCACCGTAGAAGCCTTCTGGCCCACGGCGACGTAAATGCAGATCATGTCCTTGCCCTTTTGGTTCAGAATGGCGTCAACAGCAATAGCCGTCTTACCAGTCTGACGGTCGCCAATGATCAGCTCGCGCTGACCACGGCCAATCGGAATCATGGCGTCAACGGCCAGGATACCGGTTTGCATAGGCTCTTCAACCGGCTTACGGTGAATAACGCCCGGAGCCTTGAACTCAACGGGGCGCGTGCCCTCGGCCTTGATTTCGCCCTTACCGTCAATCGGCATACCAAGCGGGTTCACAACACGACCCAGCAGGGCTTTGCCGGAGGGAACCTCTACCAGACGACCGGTGGTTTTCACCGTGTCGTTTTCTTTGATTGCAGCGACATCGCCCAACAGCACGGCGCCCACTTCGTCCTCTTCGAGGTTCTGGGCCATACCGTACACAACCTGACCGGTAGAGCTGGTGAACTCCAAAAGTTCGCCTGCCATCGCATTCTTCAGGCCATCAACGCGAGCAATACCGTCGCCCACCTGGATAACGGAACCCGTTTCACGGGACTCCACACTGGTGTTCAGCGCATCGAGCTGCTTGCGCAGCGCCGCGTCAATAGACTGTGCGGTGATTTCAGTCACTAGCATTCACCTCCATCTGTGGATTGTTTCAGCACGTTGCGAGCGGCTTCAAGCTGCGACGTCATGCTGGCGTCGATTCGCTTGCCATTAGCGCTCATCAAAATGCCACCAATCAGGGATTTGTCAATGTTTTCACGAAGGACAACATTGGTTCCCAGATCAGCTTCAGCTTTCTTCGTAATAACCTCGCGCAGGTGATCGTCTAGCGGCACGACGGTGGTTACGTCGACCACGGTAACGTTCAGCTTGCGTTCGACCTGCTCTCCGTAGCTCTCCCATACGCGCGAGAGCAACGCGAAGTCCCCACGCTCTGCCATAACGGCAAGAACTTCCACGAGGACCGGATTGGCTTGCGCGAACACATTGCGCGCAAGGCCGCTCCTCTGCTCGGGCGTATAAGAGCCATCTTGCAAAGAGCTAGAGAGATCCATGTTCGAACGCATAATGCGAATAATGCGCTCGGTCTGGTCGCGCACCTCAAGCACCGTGTCCTGGCCGCCCGCTGCCAAAGCAGCATCTAGCAGAACAGATGCGTAAGTAGCAACCTTTTCCTTTTGAACATGGCGGTTAGTTGGCATTGAAACTGCCCGCCTCGTTCACGTAGCGCTCGATGATCTTGCGGTGTTCATCATCGCTCAGGTCCTCACCGATCAAACGCGAAGCCACGGCAACCGACATATCGGCCACAGAACCCTGAAGTTCAGCAATGGCAGCCTTCTTGTCAGCCTCAATGGCAGCATGCGCCTTTTCGATCATGGTTGCAGCTTCCGCTTGCGCCTTTGCTGTGATGTCGGCCTTTACAGCCTCACCTGTTTTCTTGGCGTCAGCGATAATCTGCGCGGACTGAGCCTTGGTGTCCTCTAGCTGGCGCTTGTACTCGGCGAGAACGCGTTCGCTTTCAACACGAGCCTTCTCGGACTGCTCAAGAGCGTCCTTGATGGTGGTCTCGCGTTTTGTCAGCATGCCCTCGAACAGCGGCCAACCGAATTTCGCCAGGATAATCCACAGGATGATGAACGCAACAAGCATCGGGATGAACTCATCCATCTGCGGCAGAATTGCCGCAACGCCTGCGCCTTCGTCAGCAAATGCCTGAGCAGGAAGCATAGCGCTTGCCGCGCCGAAAGCGACGGCTGCGCTGCCGCAACCGCGGAGCACTGTGTTCTTGACGTTCAACTCGCTTGCCTCCTTTCCTTAGCTTATAGGTCTTGCTTGAGTCGAAAACCTGTTAGCCAATGAAGAAGAGGACCAGGCCCAGCAGTGCCAGAGCCTCAGACATAGCAGCGCCGATGAAGAAGTAGCCCATCAGGGTGCCCTTCATCTCAGGCTGGCGTGCAGCAGACACGCACAGGCCGTACGTTGCAACGCCGATGCCGATGCCGGGGCCGATGGCGGCGAGGCCATAGCCGACGACCTTCAGCGCAGCGAGCGTGATTTCCATAATTACCTCCTTCGTTGAACCCGGAGCCTTCTCCGTGCTCATGCCTATATGCCCAAGCTGATCTACTTATGCCAGCTGTGGTGCCAAACAAGTAAGGTGGCAGCTTACACTGCCAATCCGCGCATCAGTGGGGATGAACCGCCATGCCGATGTAGGACGCGGACAGAATGGTGAACACGTATGCCTGCAAGAACGCCACCAGGCACTCCATTGCATACATGAGGACCAGCAGAACAAACCATGCAATTGCCGGCAGCGCCGTCACAAAGTCCATGCTAAAGACGGCCTGCTGCAAAAACACCGTGGTTGCCAGAGAGAACACAGCCAAAACCATATGGCCTGCGAGCATGTTGCCGTAAAGACGAACAGCCAGCGTAAGCACGCGAATGACCATAGAGAAGAACTCGAGTACCCAGATGATGGGAACCATGGGGCCCGGCACACCAGAGGGCACGAGGCTTTTGATGTAACCGAACACGCCCAGCGTCTTCAAACCGTAGAAGTTGAAGTACACAAACGAGATAGCTGCAAGTGCCCACGTAACGGAAATGGTGCCCGTAGTTGCTTTCGCGCCAGGGATCAAACCAACAACGTTAGCGATGAGGATGAAGAAGAACAGCGTGCACAAAAACGGAATGTGCTTCTTGAAACCCTCACCGATAACGTCCTGGCCGATGCTCGTGTTCACGAAGTCGTAACCATATTCAACAGTATTCAGGAATTTGTTCTTTGGGACCAGCTGAAGCTTACGGCCTCCAATCAGAACCACCATCAGTACCAACGCCAAAATGAAGAACATGTACAGCGTGTACTGGCTGATATCCCAACCACCGATAGAAAACACGGTGTGGGAATCGAAAGTTTCGGAGAGGTGCCGTGCCTCTTCGACGAACTTGTTGAGCGCCTCGCCCATCTCAGATCATCCCAGCCTTTCCAGTGAACGAACCCTACATTACCGCGCGACGTTTTTACGCCACACGTACACTGCGGTGCAAACGATAAGCGAAACGATCTCGGCCATGCCGAAGGGAAGCACAGACGGACGCGCCACCAGCGCGCATACGATCAATGCCACCGCAACAACCACGAGCGACACAAACGTGCCCCCCAAGCCGTAAAGCGCCGCGTTGGCGACCGATACCGAAGGATGCTTCCGGGCTAAACGCAGCGACGCAAACAGCGGAAGAAAGCCAATGAAGCCAGCTATAACACCGATTACGATGGCTGCAACCATGGCCCGCGCTTCACCCAAACCTTTCGTCAATCACAATTCCCGCATAGAAAACCAACCGGTATGATAACGTAGATTCACGGCATGCCCCCGTAAACTCCGCAATCGCCACAAAACGCTGGCAAACGGCTCTCATTTATTCGATTTTCCCTGCTATTTACCCTGTTCTACTTTTCTCATATTCACATAATCGTCCAATTTGGCCGTTTTTATGCATTTGCATCATTGCGAATGGGACCATCGTACACGCGTAATTTAATGCCCGCCTCGCGCAACATGGACATAGACAGTTCATCTGGATACGGATTGGAATAAATAATCTCTTCGATGTCGGCGTTAATGAGCATCTTCGCGCATACCACGCATGGCTGCGTTGTTATGTAAATTGAAGCACCGGTAATGTTGATGCCGTAGCGCGCCGCCTGGATGATTGCGTTTTGCTCCGCATGCAAGCCACGGCAAATTTCGTGACGCTGGCCGCTTGGGACGCCAAGCTGCTGACGCAAACAGCCCGTTTCGGCGCAGTGCGCAAGCCCCGTGGGCACGCCGTTGTAGCCTGTGGCCAAAATTCGCCGATCCTTTACGATGATCGCACCAACCGCACGGCGCAGGCATGTCGTGCGCGTGGCAACCTCATTTGCAAGCGTCATAAAGTATTCGTCCCAGCTTGGGCGATGGTCGGTTGTTTCAGCCATACGAACTTCCCCTTCATACGAAAATGGCCGAACAGGCGCAAACCCGTTCGGCCGTTAGTCTATCACCAATGGATAAGCTTAGTACTCCAAGCCCGGATACAGCGGATGAGCCTCAAGCATGGCGTCGATTTTCTTCCTGATGTCAGCAAGCTTAGCCTCATTGTCTGCATTAAACACAGTTGCAGCGATGCACTGGCCCACTTCGTAGAAATCGTCTTTCGTGAAGCCACGCGTCGTTGCGGCGGCACTGCCCACGCGAATGCCACTAGCCACAAACGGGCTACGCTGCTCGTTGGGAATGGTGTTCTTGTTCACCGTAAGGCCAACGCTTTCCAGCAGCTTCTCGGCATCCTTGCCCGTCACATCCGCCGGGGTAAGGTCAACCAGGCACAAATGGTTATCCGTTCCGCCAGAAACCAAACGCAACCCGCCATCGGTCATGCCCTGGCCCATTGCAGCTGCATTCTCAACCACGTGGTCGATGTACTCCTTGAACGCCGGCTGCAGCGCTTCACCAAACGCCACGGCCTTGCCAGCAATAACGTGCATAAGCGGACCGCCCTGGCTGCCCGGGAACACGGCAGAGTTGATTTTCTTGAACAGCTCCTCGTTATTGGTAAGGATAAAGCCGCCACGCGGGCCACGCAGCGTTTTGTGGCTGGTGGACGTCACGATATCCGCATAGGGTACCGGGGACGGATGAGCGCCCGTTGCAACCAGGCCAGCAATATGCGCCATGTCGACCATCAGATAAGCGCCCACTTCATGCGCAATTTCGGCCATGCGTTCAAAATCGATGATACGCGGATATGCCGAGGCGCCGCCAACGATAATTTTCGGCTTATGCTCCTTTGCCAGCTTCTCCATCTCGTCGTAGTCAATGGTTTCGGTTGCCGGATCAACGCCGTAAGACACCACGTTGTACAACTTGCCCGAGAAGTTTGCCGGGCTGCCATGCGTCAGATGGCCGCCGTTGTCCAAGCTCATGCCCATGATGGTATCGCCCGGTTTAACGGTGGCAAAATATGCGGCCAAGTTGGCGTTTGCGCCAGAATGCGGCTGCACGTTTGCGTACTTCGCGCCATACAGCTTGCACGCACGGTCTCGCGCAAGGTTCTCAACAATGTCAACCTTCTCGCAGCCGCCGTAATAACGCTTTCCGGGAAGGCCCTCGGCGTACTTGTTCGTAAGCACGCTGCCCATTGCTTCCATCACGGCACGGGACGTGAAATTCTCGGATGCAATCAGCTCAACAGATGAACGCTGGCGAGAGAGCTCCTGCCCAAGTGCACTAGCCACTTCTGGATCGGTTTGCTTCACGTGCTCAATTGCCATGATGTAACCCTTTCTTCGATGTACTGTACGGTTTTACTCTAGCACATGCCGCCCACGCACACGCCTAGTCCATATTGTGGTAACCAGCCGGCAATACTAGGCGGTTGAACGGAAGCGGCCAACGTAAGTCGTTGGCCGCTTCCGTTCGCTGCGTTTGTTGAACCGCTATGTTATTTGTTCTCCAACGCCATAATCTTTTCAACGCGCCCGGTGTGACGTCCTCCACCGAACTCCGTAGACAAGAATGCCTTGAGGATTTCCTTATTAGCAGACAAGTCGACAAAACGACCCGATAGCGTAATAACGTTTGCGTCGTTATGCTCGCGACACAGGGCGGCGAACGCCGGGGAGACAATATTTGCGGCGCGAATGCCGTCAACCTTATTTGCCGCAATGGCCATGCCAATGCCTGTGCCGCACACAAGCACGCCGCGCTCGGCTTCGCCGTTCACCACATCATGGGCAACAAGCTCGGCATAGTCGGGGTAATCAACACGATCGTCCGTATCCGGCCCTCGATCAATAACGGTATGGCCCTGTTCTTTCAAAAAAGCGGCCAGCTGCTGTTTTTGCTCAAAACCGGCGTGATCGCTTGCAATGCTGATTTTCATGAACGCACCTTCCATTGACTGCAAAATATGTGAGCATGGTACACCCGGGAACCGTTGCAAAGGACAAGCCCCGCAAACATTACGAAAGAGCGCGAATATCCGCTACCGTAATGGCTCCTTCACGAACCATTACAGGATGATCGCCCGTGCAATCCACAACCGTAGAGGCTACGCCGCTTTTTGCGGCATCATCAGAATCCGCCAGCACAGCCGCGACTTTCGAAGAAAGCGCATCATCTAACGCATCAAAGCTACGAGGCGCCTTATTCCCGCTTATGTTGGCCGAACTGGTAGCAAGAGGGCAACCAACCTGGTTGATAAGACGAAGCGCAGTCTCGTTATTCGGCATCCGCAGCCCAATGGTCCCCTCAGCAGAACGATACGCTTCCGGAACATTCTCGTTCGCGTTAACAATAAGCGTGAGAGGCCCAGGCCAGAATGTGCGTGCCAAAACACAAGCAAACTCAGGAACATGTTTTCCGTACGCGTCCAAAGCATCCGTTTCGCCTACCAGCCACGCAATAGGTTTACGCTGCTCGCGATTTTTAATGTCATACAGCACCGCTGGTGTTGGAGCAGCATGCACCGCAACACCAACGCCATAGACCGTTTCAGTGGGATACACTGCGGCTTTACCGCAAGACAACGCCGCAACCGTTTGATCAAAGGTGCTCGAGTGTTTTGTCATTGCAAAATGCCTCGTTTCGCAAAATATGCCAAACAACATACCAATATGAAACTACGTTTCCTATATTGTAGCATGACGAAAAATGAAGGCTCCGCAGCGACAGCGGCCGGCCCGTC
>DJEE01000102.1:0-125 GCA_002431805.1 Eggerthellaceae bacterium UBA5906 | reverse complement strand
TGCCGCATGGACCCGCGGGATAATCTCCCGCCGGCCATCCCGCCCATCGCGCCCCCCCAAAACGCAAGAAGGGCCCGCGGGGGGATCCCCCCGCGGGCCCTCCGGCGCGCAAAAGAAAAGCGCCC
>DJEE01000086.1:6069-10547 GCA_002431805.1 Eggerthellaceae bacterium UBA5906 | reverse complement strand
GTGGACCTGGCTCACGCCGAGCTGGGCAAACGCGCCGACGGAACGCCGGTGTACTTGGCGGATATTTGGCCGAGCAACGAAGAGGTTGCGCAGTTGCTGGAGAAGTTCGCCACGAAGGAGCTGTACGAGGAAGGCTCGCGCGGCTTGTACGACGGCGATGCGGCTTGGCAGCAGCTGGGAAGCGAGCCGTCCGACACTTTTGCGTGGGACGAGGCTTCCACGTATGTTCGCCGTGCGCCGTATTTCGACGGCATGGGTGCGCAGCCGGCGCCGGCCGAGCCTATTAAGGGTGCTCGCGCGCTGGCGTTCTTGGGCGACTTCATTACCACGGACCACATTTCGCCCGCAGGCAGCATTGCCTTGGATTCGCCGGCGGCGAAGTATTTGGAGGAGCGCGGCGTTAAGCTGGCCGACTTCAACACATACGGCGCCCGTCGCGGCAACCACGAGGTGATGATGCGCGGAACGTTCGCCAACGTGAAGCTATCGAACAAGCTGGCCGAGGGCAAGAAGGGCGGCTGGACGCGTGATTTCCTGAAAGACCAGGTAACGCCGCTGTTTGATGCCGCAATGGATTACGATCAGGCCGGTGTGCCGCTGGTGGTTGTTGCCGGCAAGATGTACGGCAGCGGCAGTTCGCGCGATTGGGCGGCGAAAGGCCCGATGCTGCTGGGCATCCGCGCGGCGTTTGCGGAAAGCTTCGAGCGCATTCACCGCTCAAACCTGATTGGCATGGGCATTATGCCGCTGCAGTTCGCCGAGGGCGAAAGCGCGGAAAGCCTGGGGCTTGACGGTTCCGAACAGTACACGGTGGGCGCGGTTGATTTCTCGAACGGCCTGCCTGAGCCGCGTGTGGTTGACGTGACGGCGAAGAAGGCCGACGGCAGCGAAATCGCGTTTAAGGCTACGGTGCGCGTAGATACGCCAACCGAGGGCAAATACTTCGAGCATGGCGGCATTTTGCAGTACGTGCTTCGTCAGCTGGCGCAATAAGCGTGCCGGTTTAGTCGTAGCGTTGGATTGCGGCTTGCGCCGACGGCTGGAGCTGGCGGACTTGCTCGTGAGTTTGCCGGTTGCTTGGGCTTTTGGCGTATTGTCCCGATACGGCACTGGATGCCACCGTGCTGTTGCGGGAATGAAAAGGTAAGGTAACGAAAGCGTTCAGCTTTTTCGGAAGCTGGACGCTTTCGTGTATGATGGGGAGAATCGCAAACTTCAAGGGAAGAAGGGGATGCCGTGAAACAGACATCCGGTTTTGAGTCGCTTATTGATGCCCTGAAACAGTCGGGGTTTGACATGGGTGCAGGGTTCGGAGGCGCGCAGGGAGGCCCGACGGCCGGCAACGAAAGCGGGCAGGGTGCAGGCGCAAGCAACCCGTTTGCTGGCTTTGGTGGCGGCCGCGGCAACGGTGGCCGTGGCGGTCATGGCGGCGGTGGCCACGAGTTCTCGTTCGGCGACAAAATGGGGCAGATGGGTAAGAAAGCCGTTATCATCAGCGTTTTGCTGCTGATTGTTGTGCTGCTTGCTGCGTACTGGTGGTTCCATCCGCCCATCAACATCCACAGCGTTGACACGTGGATGTTTGTGGCGGTGTTTGTGCTGCTGCCGCTGTTTTTGGTGTGGCGCGTGAAGTCGCGCACGTACGAAACGGGCAACAGCAAGGTTGATCCGAACCGCACGAAAGCAAAAGCGTTCAAGGTTGCCTCGTGGATTCCGGTGGCCGTGGCGCTGGTTGGTGTGCTGGGTGCGGTGGCGTCGCTGTCCATTTTCCCCGGTAACGCCAGCAAGTACGCCAACGTGCTGCAGACGCAAGACGCCGATTTTGCGCAGGACATTCAGCAGGTTGACTATTCAGAGATTCCCATTATCGACCGCGATTCCGCGGCGCTTTTGGGTAACCGCGCCATGGGCAACATCCCCGAATACGTAAGCCAGTTTGAAATTGCCAACACGTATAGCCAGATCAACTACCAGGGCACGCCGGTGCGCGTGAGCCCGCTGGGCTATGCCGACCTGTTCAAGTGGCTGACCAACCGCAACGAGGGCATTCCAGCCTACGCGCTGGTGGACATGACCACGCAGGACGCGCAGATCGTGAAGCTGGGCGACCGCGCCATTTTCTACTCGCGTTCCGAGCCGCTGGCCCGCAACATCGACCGCTACGTGCAGCTGAAGTACCCGTTCTATATGTTCGACGAGAAGTCGTTTGAAATTGACGAAGACGGCCAGCCGTGGTGGATTTGCCCCGTGCAAACGCGCACCATCGGCCTATTCGGTGGCACCACCATCGACCGCGTGGTTATGGTGAACGCAACTACGGGCGAGTGCACTGATGTGGCTATTGACGACGTGCCGGAGTGGGTTGACCGTGCATACCCGGCTGAGCTGCTGATTCAGCAGTACAACTGGTCGGGTAAGTATCAGGACGGCTGGTTGAACAGCTGGCTTGGCCAGAAGAATGTGGTGCAGACCACGCCCGGCACCGATGGAAACGTTGGCTACAACTACATTGCCAAAGATGACGACGTTTGGGTGTACACCGGCGTGACGTCGGCAACGGCTGACAACTCAATTGTGGGCTTTGTGCTGGTGAACCAGCGCACGGCCGAGTCGCATTACTACCCGGTGGCAGGCGCTACCGAGGAATCGGCCATGCAATCGGCCGAGGGCGCGGTGCAAAACCTGCGTTACAGCGCCACGTTCCCCATTTTGATTAACGTGTCGGAGCAGCCCACGTACTTCATGGCGTTGAAGGACAACGCGGGTACGGTGAAGAAGTTTGCCATGGTGGATATCCAGCATTACCAGAACGTGGCAACGGGTGACACCGTGGCGGAAACGCAGAAGTCGTACCAGGCCATGCTGGCTACCAGCGGCGCGCTGTCGTCCGATACCGTTGACGCGAACCTACAGGAGCAAAGCGGCGTGATTCGCAGCATGACGCAAGCGGTTATGGACGGCAACTCGCACTTCTATGTGACGCTGAACAACGTTGACGGCGTGTACGATTTCGCGCTGCCGGCGCAGCTGGGCATTGTGGCGTACAAGGAAGGCGACACGATTGCGTTCAAATATGTGAAGGGCGACACCACAAATTCGGTGCAGGAAATTCTTGACACGGAAGAAAACTCTGGTACTATAGATAAGCCTTCTTCTGCAGATGCTGCGAAGACGGACGAGAAGTCCGCGGAAACAGCTGAAGCGCAGAAGGCGTAGCAACAAGCAGTTCCGCTGCCCGAGACAGCAGGCACCGAAAGGTTCAATTGCGCGCAATGCGCAGCCCGCCGAGGTGGTTGTTAAGTATCGCACTTCAACGACCCCTGTGTCTTAGGACGGCAGGGGTCGTTCTATTTTCTCAAGCGCGACTCCACCCGCATGGGGCGGAACCCGAGTTTGAGAAGAAGGAGGTGTAATACATGCCGAACGCAAAGAACCAATCGATGCTCACTTCGATCAAGGAAGATCTGGAGGGTGCAGGTGCTGTCTGGGTTGTCGACGCTTGCGGTTTGACCGTGAAGGAAGTCGAGGCTCTGCGCAACGCTGTTCGCGAGGCTGGTGCTGTCATGAAGGTGTACAAGAACACCGTTATGCGCATCGCTCTGTCCGAGTCCGAGCTGCCTACGCTGGACGACATGCTGCATGGCCCCAGCGCATTCGTGTTTGCCGGTTCCGATGTGGCTGCCGCTGCTAAGGCCGTCAAGGAATTTGCCAAGACGAACGAGAACCTTGAGATTAAGGGTGGTTTGATGGAGGGCGCTGCTGTCAGCGCTGCGGAGGTGGAGGCTATCGCTTCCCTGCCGTCTCGCGACGAGCTGTACGCTCACATCGCTGCTGCCATCAACGGCGTCGCTCAAGGTCTGGCAACTGCCATCAATGGCGTGCCGCGCGGCCTGGCTCAGGTCACGAAGGCTGTTGCCGATCAGAAGGTTGCGTAAAGCTCCTTCGTGCGGCATAAAACGTGCCGCGTAATGCATTTGAAATTTCGGCTGGAACAAAAGATGCTCCAGCCCCTGTGAAAGGAAACTAACATGGCTGTTTCTCGCGAAGAGATCATTGAGGCTCTGAAGGAAATGTCCCTGCTCGAGGCTTCTGAGCTGGTCAAGGACATCGAGGAGACCTTTGGCGTGTCCGCTGCTGCTCCCGTTGCTGTTGCTGCTGCTCCGGCTGCTGGCGCTGCTGCTGCTGAAGAGAAGACCGAGTTCGACGTTGTGCTCGAGGGCTTCGGCGACAACAAGATCGCTGTCATCAAGGCTGTCCGTGAGATCACCGGCCAGGGCCTGAAGGAAGCTAAGGAGACCGTCGAGTCTGCTCCTTCCACCATCCAGGAGGGTGTGGCCAAGGACAAGGCTGAGGAGATCAAGAAGACGCTGGAGGACGCCGGCGCTGCTGTGACCCTGAAGTAAATTCAGTCTACAGACTGGTATTTGCGGGACCCGCTGCTTGCAGCGGGTCCTTTTCATGTGCGGGTGTTGCGGGGG
>DJEE01000086.1:0-6003 GCA_002431805.1 Eggerthellaceae bacterium UBA5906 | reverse complement strand
GGGGACGGAGCGGGTGTTCGCGGTGGATTTTTGGGAAATGTGAGGTGTATCGTGAACACACTCTCCGTCCCCACGTTCACGATAGCTCGCTCCAAATTCGCTGTTGCGTTTGCGCCTTGGCGCGGCGAGCGCGCGGGGAAACGCAACGAGTTGGTTACGTTTGGGGTTCTATTTGCTGCAAACGTGTAATGTGCCACGGTGAAATGTTGCGGGGTTTGTTGTTGCAAGGGTAATGGGAGCACGTTTGCAACAGTAAACCATGCGTTAGGTTCGTCGGGTTTGATACGGGAAGGACGAGAGCCATGCAAAAAGGGTATTTCAAAGCTGCATGGGGAGACATCAGGCAATCGGAGGGATGGCTTGGTAAGGTGTTCCTGCTGGGGCTTATCTCGTTGATTCCCATTTTCGGGCAAGTGGTGCTGCTGGGATATGCGTTCGGGTGGATGCGCGATATTGCTTGGAACGCGAAAACGCCCCTGCCGGCGCGTATTTTCGGAAACGAAGACGGGCAGTTATACCGTCGCGGGCTCATTGTGCTGGCTATTGACATTGTGTTCTGCGTGGTTGCGCCCGGCGTGGTTGAGGGCTGCTGGAATGCGCTTGCAGGCCGTGGGCTGGACACGGTTTCGGGCGCGGTGTTCGGCGGGCCGGGGCATTTGTTCTCAGGGCAGGTATCGAGCGTGTTCGGCTTGCTGATTTCTTTGATTGCGGCGGTGTTTTACCTGGTGGCGGCTACGCGTGCAAGCATTTACGGCCGTTTGGGGCCGGGTTTTCAGCTGGGCAGGCTGTGGGCCATGATGCGCCACGACCCGAAGGGCCTGGCACGCGTGGTGCTCATGGGCGTGGTTATGACGCTGTGCGTGATGGCGGTTTTGGGCGTTGCGGTGGCAGCAGTTGCGGCCGGAGCTGCGGTGGTGGGCGCATTTGGCGCGCTTGGCAGCGGAGGTGTGGCAAGTGCCATGGCTCTTATGCTGTTCGTGATGCTGGCGGTTGTTTTGTGCCTTGTGGCCGCCGTGGTGGTTTCGGCAGCTTCTGCGTTTATCAGCTTGATGGTGGCTCGAGCCATGGGATACTGGGTGCAGCAGTTTGATGTTCCGGCGTGGCGCGGTCAGGACGACCCCATGCCGTTTGAGGTGGCGTCTGGTGGGATGCCGAGATAGGCGGGTTCGTTGAAGCAAAGCAATACGGGTAAGCCTGCGGCTAGCGCGGGCGCAGCGCGCGGCGAGCATCGAAGCGGGAAGCCGTCGCGGCGCGGGGGTGCCCAAGGTACCCAGGGCGGCAAGGAAAGGCACGCGCAGGAGCACCGCGGCGGTAAAGGTGCTGCGGGTAAGCGTGATCCTAAGGGCGGTGCCGGCCGCCACGGGAAGCCGCAAGCAAAGCACGAGTCGCGCCGGCCAAGCCTGCCGCCACGCAGCGCGTTTTTACCGGTGAGCAGGGAAGATATGGCCGCGCGCGGCTGGGACGAATGCGATTTCGTGTTCGTGTGCGGCGACGCGTATGTTGATCACCCCTCGTTCGGTATGGCCATTATCACGCGTTTGCTTGAGGCGAACCATTATAAGGTTGGCGTGATTTGCCAGCCCGATTGGCGCGACCCGGAAAGCATTGCGGTGCTAGGCCGGCCGCGGTTGGGCTTTTTGGTTTCGGCAGGCAATATGGATTCCATGGTGAACCACTACACGGTTGCGAAAAAGCATCGCAGCACGGATGCGTTTTCCCCGGGCGGGAAGATGGGGCTGCGGCCCGACCGCGCCGCGGTGGTGTACGGCAACCTGATTCGCCGCACGTTCAAGGATGTGCCCATTATTGTGGGCGGCATTGAGGCGTCGCTGCGAAGGCTGGCGCACTACGATTACTGGTCGGACAAGCTGAAACGTTCCATTTTGCTGGATTCCGGTGCTGACCTGGTAAGTTACGGCATGGGCGAGCATTCCATCGTGGAGATTGCCGATGCGCTGGCGGCGGGGCTTTCTGTTTCCGACATCACGTTCATCGACGGCACAGTGTATCGAGCGAAATCGCTTGAGCATGTGTACGATTACGAGCTGCTGCCCTCGTTCGACGCCATGCAGGCGGACAAGCTGGAATATGCGCGCAGCTTCAACGTACAGTACCACAACAGCGACCCGTTTACGGGAAAACGCCTGGTAGAGCCGTATTCCGACCATGAGTTCGTGGTGCAAAACCCACCGAGCAAGCCGCTTACCACCAACGAGATGGACGCGGTGTATCGCTTGCCCTATGCGCGCGCCTACCACCCTATGTACGAGGATGCGGGCGGCGTCCCGGCTATTCGCGAGGTGAAGTTCAGCCTCACAAGCAATCGCGGATGCTTCGGCGAGTGCGCGTTTTGCGCGCTGACGTTCCACCAGGGGCGCATTGTGCAGGTGCGCAGCCACGAGTCCATTGTGGAAGAAGCCAAGCAGATGATTGCCGACCCTGAGTTCAAGGGGTACATCCATGATGTGGGCGGGCCTACGGCCGATTACCGTGCGCCGGCGTGTGACGCACAGCTGCGTCGCGGCGCGTGCCAGAACAAGCACTGCCTGTCGCCGCAACCGTGCCGCAAGCTGAACGCCGACCATACGGATTATCTGAAACTGCTGCGTGAGCTGCGGGAATTGCCGGGCGTGAAGAAAGTGTTCGTGCGTTCGGGCATTCGTTTCGACTACGTGCTGGCCGACAAAGCCAAGGGCGAGGAGTTTATACACGAGCTGTGCGAGCACCATGTGAGCGGACAGCTGCGCGTGGCACCCGAGCATGTGTCCAATGCGGTGCTAGGCGTGATGGGCAAGCCACAGCACCAGGTGTATGAGAAGTTCGTGCGCATGTTCTATGAGGCCAACGAGGAATGCGGGCTGAAACAGTTCGTGGTGCCCTACTTGATGTCGTCGCACCCGGGAAGCACGCTTGACGAGGCCATTGAACTGGCGGAATACGTGCGCGACATGGGCTTTAACCCCGAGCAGGTGCAGGATTTCTACCCCACGCCGTCCACGATGTCTACGGCGATGTACTACACGGGCGTGGACCCGCGCACCATGGAGCGGGTGTTTGTGCCGAAAAGCCCGCATGAAAAGGCACTGCAGCGCGCGCTTATTCAGTATCGCGACCCGAAGAACTATGACTTGGTGCTAGAGGCGTTGCGCCGCGCCGGGCGCATGGACTTGGTGGGCTACGGCCCGCACTGCCTTATTCGCCCGCATAAGGGCGGCGGGTATGCTGCGAAGGGCGGTGTTGCCGGGTTGAAGCAGGCCGAGAGCGCGAGCCGTGCGCAGGCAGCGAAGCACGGCGGTGCTGGACGCGCTGG
Source organism: Eggerthellaceae bacterium UBA5906 (assembly GCA_002431805.1). Classification (GTDB taxonomy): domain Bacteria; phylum Actinomycetota; class Coriobacteriia; order Coriobacteriales; family Eggerthellaceae; genus Senegalimassilia. The sequence goes on along the minus strand of DJEE01000086.1, from coordinate 2,693 downwards.
CGGCCGTGGTTCGAAGGGCGGCAAAGCTGGCGGCGCCGGCGCACGTGGCGCGTCAAGCGAGCGTGCCGGGCGTGGCGGGCGTGGCGGACGTGCCGGCGGGAAGCGCCGCGGCTAGCGCGCTGTGCGGCTGCTGGAGCGTTTTGCGGTGCGCGGCGTGCGCTTGCGGGTATTTCTTACTGGTTTCGGTGAGCGAATGACAACATAATCCCTAGGTAGTCGGGGTATAATAGGAATTACGTGTAATGCGCGGGGCTGGCAACAGGTTGGCCCCGTTCCTATAGAACTGACGAAAGGCGGCGCGCATGAAAATTTCAACTAAGGGGTTGTACGCGGTTCGCTTGATGCTGTATCTGGCCGAGCACGACGGCGGGGGCCCCGTGTCGTTGAAGGAAGTGTCGGATTCGCTGGGCATCTCGAAGAAGTATCTGGAGCAGATTGTGTCGAACGTGGTTACGGCAAAGCTGGTTCGCTCCATTCGCGGTGCTGCGGGTGGGTATCAGCTGGCCAAGCCCGCAAGCGTGATCACGGTGCTTGATGTGCTGCGGGTGACAGAGGGGTCGCTTGCGCCGGCATCGTGCTTGGAGGATGAAACATTCGAGTGCAACATGCCGGTTCCGTGTATGGAACTGGGCGTGTGGCGCGGGCTGTACAAGGTGATTAACGAATACTTGGGCGGCATCACGCTGCAGAGCATCATCGACGAGCATTCAGCGGTTGCAGCGGACAGCTATTCCATTTAACGCAGGGCGCAGGCTTTCGGGCTTGCGCCTTTTCGCATTCTGCAGCAAATTGCGTAATACCTACTAAATTTCTGGGTGTACAGGAGAATTATTTGAAATTCAATATTGACAACGCCTAGAGACATAGTAGGATAACAGACATAAGAAATTCCACCGCACATGTGAACAACGGCGGGCAAAACGAGAGAGGAAAGCCATGACTATCCACAAGAGCGTTTCAGAGCTTATCGGCAACACCCCGCTGGTTGAGCTGACGAACTATGAGAAGAACCACAACCTTGAGGCCACCATCGCGGGCAAGGTTGAGCTGTTCAACCCGGCGGGTTCTGTGAAGGACCGTATTGCCAAGGCCATGCTTGATCAGGCTGAAGCCGAGGGCAAGCTCAACGCCGACACCGTTATCATCGAGCCGACGTCGGGCAACACGGGTATTGGCCTGGCGGCCATTGCTGCGGCCCGCGGTAACCGCATTATCATCACCATGCCCGAGACCATGTCCGTTGAGCGCCGCAACCTGATGAAGGCTTACGGTGCCGAGCTGGTGTTGACCGACGGCAGCAAGGGCATGAAGGGCGCCATTGCTCGCGCCTCTGAGCTGGCGGAAGAGATTCCGAACTCGTTTATCCCCAGCCAGTTCACCAACCCGGCCAACCCCGCCATCCATGAGAAGACCACCGGTCCCGAGATTTGGGAAGCTTCCGATGGCAAGGTTGACATTCTGGTTGCCGGCGTGGGCACCGGCGGCACGCTTTCCGGCACGGGCAAGTTCCTGAAGTCGAAGAACCCCGACGTGAAGGTTGTGGCTGTTGAGCCGGCGGGTTCCCCGGTGCTGTCCGAGGGTCATGCGGGTGCGCACAAGATTCAGGGTATCGGCGCTGGCTTCGTGCCTGACACGCTTGACCAGTCGGTGTACGACGAGGTGCTGCCCATCACCGACGAAGAGGCCTTTGCAACTGGCCGCGAGCTTGCTGGTAAGGACGGCCTGCTGGTGGGCATTTCCTCCGGCGCTGCGGTTGCCGCCGCCACGAAGCTGGCTCAGCGTCCCGAGAACAAGGGCAAGCTGATTGTGGCTATCCTGCCTGACACGGGCGAGCGTTACCTGTCCACGGCAATGTTCAACTTCTAAGTTGTTGTAAACGTCGCAGCGTGCGCTTTGCGGTTGATACCCGGGCGTGCGGGCTGCTGCGGTTAACGTTAGAACTCGGCTTGACGCCCCGTTCCGGTTGCGGAACGGGGCGTTTTGCGTTGTGCGGGATACGAATGCGTGACGGATGCTCCCTGCAGGTGCTGACGCGGAGGCGATTGAGCTACAATATCCGCAAATGAGACGAACGCTGGCGGCTGCGGTTGTGCAACGGGCGATTCGCCTGCGTTGATGCATGCGGAAAGGAGCGCATCATGGGTGCAAGCAAGCATGATTGGGGTTTGGTGTTCGCAGGCGTGGCATTGGCGATTGCCGGGCTGTTCTGCATGTTGGCGCCAGGGCTTACCATTGTTACCATTGCAGCGGTGGTTGGCGCGTTTTTCCTGGTGGCAGGCGTGTTTGACATTGTCGGGTACGTGCGGTTCCGCGCCATTATGCCGCGGAGTGGATGGGAACTGGCGTATGCCGTTATAGACGTGGTGCTGGGCTTGGTGTTTCTGCTGCATCCGCTGGCAACCTCGGCGGTGGTGCCGTGGCTGGTGGGCGCGTGCTTTGTGGCGTTCGGCGCGTTTGAGATTGTGGCTGCGGTGAAGGCGCACGGTTGGGGCGTGCCGCTGTGGGGCTGGCCGCTGGTCAGCGGCATTTTGAACGTGCTGTGTGGCATCGCGTTCTTCGTTATGCCTGAAATGTTGAGCGTGTTTTTGGCCGTTATCTTGCTGGTGCGTGCCGCAAGCCTTATGGTGTACGGCTGGAACGCGGGCCGATACATCACGCTGTAAGGACGTGGGGCGCGTTGCGGCGGCGGTACC
>DJEE01000175.1:7820-32097 GCA_002431805.1 Eggerthellaceae bacterium UBA5906 | reverse complement strand
CGTGTGATTCTTGAAAAGCTGGCTGCAGGTGATACGCGACCCCGCCAACGTGCTGGCAAACCAGCCCCAAAACAGCCCGGCATCTTTTGACTCATGCGCGCGGGTGGGCGTGCAAGTACTCCTCACGCAAGTGGCTGCGATCTACGTGCGTGTAGATTTGCGTGGTGGAGATGTCCGAATGGCCAAGGATGTCTTGAATGACGCGCAAATCCGCCCCACCCTGCAGCATATGCGTGGCAAACGAGTGGCGCAGCGTATGCGGGTGCAGGTTATCAACGCCTATGGTGCGCCCGGCGCGCGCCACAATCTTAAACACGCTTTGGCGCGTAAGCCTGCCACCGCGCGCGTTCAAAAACACCGCCTCGGTTGGCTTGGCATACGACTTTTGCAGCTGGCTGCGCACGTCACTTATATAGACGCGCAACGCATGCTCGGCAGCGCCTGATATCGGCGAGATGCGCTGTTTGTCGCCCTTGCCCGTGATAAGCAGGTAGCCCTCGTCAAGCAGCACGGCGGGCATGTCAAGCCCCACAAGCTCGCTTACGCGCAAGCCACAGCCGTAGAGCACCTCTAACATGGCGCGGTCTCGCAGTGCGGTAGGCCCCTCGCCCACCAGCGCGTCAAGCAGCTGGGTTATTTGGGAAACGGTAAGCACATCGGGCAGGCGCTCGGGCGTTTTAGGCAGCGGCAAACCAGCGGCGGGGTTTTCCTGCGTGTAATCTTCGGCCACGCAAAACCGGTGGAAACCTTTCACCACCGAAACGCGGCGGCACACCGTCGATGCGGCAAACCCGCGTTCGAACAGGTACGACTCGTACGACACAATGGCATCGCGCGTGATGGCGGAAAGCGTTTCGATGCCCTGCGTGCACAGAAAGTTGCGATACATCTGCAAGTCCGCCTCGTACGCCTCGACGGTGCGCGGAGAGCTGCCACGCTCTATGCGCAGATACGCAACGTATTCGGCGGACAGGTCGATCAGGTCGTCCGCATCAATCGTATCGTCCACGGTCTCCCCTTTCATCTGCTGCCTGCCGCACGTAGCACTACCGTTATGTATATATAAGAAAGCCGCCCTGTGCGGACGGCTTTCCATACAAACTGAATGTTACTGAAGCTTATGTTTCAACGCGGCTGCCACGAAATCGCGGAACAAAGGGTGCGGGCGCGTGGGGCGGCTTTTGAACTCGGGATGGCCTTGGCTTGCCACGAACCACGGGTGCTCGGGCAGCTCAATCATCTCGACAAGGCGCCCATCGGGCGATACGCCGGAAATGGTAAGCCCCGCCTCAACAAGGCGATCGCGGAACGCGTTGTTCACCTCGTAGCGATGGCGATGACGCTCGTAGATGATTTCCTCGCCGTAGGCCTTATACGCCACCGAACCCGGCGTCACCTTGCACGGATATGCGCCTAAGCGCATGGTGCCGCCCTTGTCCTCAACGTCTTCTTGCTCGGGCATCAGGTCGATTACCGGATACTCGGCGTTCTCGTCGAACTCGGCCGACGTGGCACCGGGCATGTCGGCAACGTCGCGGGCATATTCGCACACGGCGGCCTGCATGCCCAGGCAGATGCCCAAGAACGGGACATTGTGCGTGCGGGCATAGCGCACGGCGCAGATTTTGCCCTCGAACGCGCGCTGGCCGAAACCGCCCGGCACCAAAATGCCGTCCATCTGGCCAAGCACTTCCTCGACGTTGCGGTCGTTGAGATCCTCGCCGTCGATAAGGTGCACGTTTGCGTGGCAGTTGTTGTGCACGCCAGCATGGTAGAGCGCCTCGATAACGGACAGGTAGGCATCGGGCAGGCTGACGTACTTGCCCACGATGGCGATGTCCGTTTCACGCTCGCAATGCGCGGCGGCATCCAAGAACGAACGCAGGGGCGACAGGTCAATCTCGCGCTCCGGCAGGCCTAAGCGCGCAAGCACCTTCTTGTCGAACTGCTGGTCGTACAGGCCGAACGGCACCTCGTAGATAGACGGGCTGTCGGTGCAGGCCAGCACCTCTTCGGGGCGCACGTCGCAGAACAGGGCGATTTTCTCGCGCACCTTGTCCGAGATTTCGTGATCGGAGCGGCACACGATGAAGTCAGGCTGCACGCCGATGGAGCGCAGCTCTTTGACGGAGTGCTGCGTGGGCTTCGTTTTCACCTCGTGAGCTGCGGCGATGTAGGGCACCAGCGTAACGTGCACGAACAGCACGTCGCCGGGGTTCTTCTCTTTCTTGAACTGGCGCGCGGCCTCGATGAACGGCTGCGACTCAATGTCGCCGATGGTGCCGCCGATCTCCGAGATGACGATGTCGGCACCGGACTGATCGGCGATGCGGCGCAGGCGCTCTTTGATGGCTTCGGTGACGTGCGGGATGACCTGCACGGTGCCGCCGAGGAAGTCGCCGCGGCGCTCGCGCGCAATGAGGGTTTTGTAGATGGAGCCCTGCGTGAAGTTGGATTCGCGCGAGAGGTTCTCGTCGATGAAGCGCTCGTAATGGCCCAGGTCAAGGTCGCCTTCGTGACCGTCTTCGGTAACGAACACCTCGCCATGCTGAAACGGGCTCATAGTGCCCGGGTCAACGTTGAGGTACGGGTCCATCTTCTGCATGGTTACTTTGTAACCGCGCGCTTTGAGCAAATGCCCCAGCGAAGCTGCGGTAATGCCCTTGCCCAGGGAAGATACAACGCCGCCGGTAACGAAAATATGCTTGGCCATGGTTCTCCTTTGCGCTTTGTAGCTGGTGTAGCCTTCAACCGCTGCTGTATGTACGCGCAGGCCAGCACGCCTGCAGCACGCAAGCAGCGAACTCCAAACGTTGCTTTATTGTACGCGTGCCGCAACTTCACCGGCGGCATATGCACAAGCATTTAACACAGCGGTAACGAAACGGGAAACCACCCGGCGCAGAAGCAAACGGAGAGGGAAAACAGGGCCACAGGTAAGCGGCAACAAAGCGAAAGACGCCCCGATGCAGCTTTGGGGGGCAATGAGAAATGCCTGGCGCGCCCGATGCAGGTTTTCGCGGTAGTGAAAACTGCGGGGCAATCATTGCAGCAAGAATAGCAAGCAATGAGAAACCGGCGGCGATTTCAAGCACGAACATTTGCAAGTTTTGGGGGCAATGCGTTTCCTCGGGTTCTCAATACCCCCAAAACCCGCATCGGGACAACGCGCCTCGGCACTAAACCGCCCAGCAGCTTCGCCGCGCTATTCGCTTTTCGCGTGTGGTTGAGGGCTTGAGAGCAACGTGTCAAGGCCGGTTTCGCGCGCGTGCCTTATACTGGTTCGGTTCAAGCGAATGTCATGGAAAGGGGTTGCGCCCATGCGCATCGGTTTCGATAACGATAAATACCTGGCCCTGCAGGCCGAACACATCCGCGAGCGAATCGGTCAATTCGGCGGCAAGCTGTACCTGGAGTTCGGCGGCAAGCTGTTCGACGACTACCACGCCTCGCGCGTGCTGCCCGGTTTTCAGCCCGACAGCAAAATCCGCATGCTGCAGCAGATGGCCGACGACGTGGAGATCATCATCGCCATCAACGCCAACGACATTGAGAAGAACAAGGTGCGCGGCGATCTTGGCATCACCTACGACGAGGATGTACTGCGCTTGCTGGACATCTTCCGCACCATGGGCTTTGCCACGGCGGGCGTGGTGATCACGCGCTTTGAGAACCAGCCTTCTGCGCTGGCGTTCCGCCACCGCCTAGACAGCCTGGGCATCAAAAGCTACCTGCACTACCCCATTGCCGGCTACCCTTATGACACGGCGCGCATCGTGTCGGCCGAAGGCTACGGGAAAAACGAGTTCGTGGAAACCACTCATCCGCTGGTGGTGGTAACCGCCCCCGGCCCCGGCTCAGGTAAGATGGCCACGTGCCTGTCGCAGCTGTATCACGAGCACGAGCGCGGCGTTGAGGCCGGCTACGCCAAGTACGAGACGTTCCCCATTTGGAACCTACCGCTGAAGCACCCCGTGAACGTGGCGTACGAGGCCGCAACCGTTGACTTGGACGATGCGAACACCATTGACCCGTTCCACCTGGAGGCGTACGGCAAGACCACGGTCAACTACAACCGCGACGTTGAGATTTTCCCCGTGTTGAAAGCCATGATGGAGCGCATTTTGGGCACGAGCCCCTACCAGTCGCCCACCGACATGGGCGTGAACATGGCGGGCATGGCTATTGTGGACGACGAGGCGTGCCGCGAGGCGGCGAAGATGGAGATTGTGCGCCGCTACTTCCAGGCCGCTGTGGACGAGCGCCGCACGGGCTTGCATCACGAGTACGTGGAGCATCTGGAGCTGTTGATGAACCAGGTGGGCGTGGACACGAACTTCTCGCCCGCGCGCTCGGCCGCGCTGCTGAAGGCCGAGGCAACCGGCGCGCCCGCTGGCGCCATGGTGTTGCCCGACGGCCGCGTGGTTACCGGCAAAACATCTGACTTGCTAGGCGCCGCATCGTCGCTTTTGATGAACGCGCTTAAGGGCGTAGCCGGCGTTGACGAGGACCTGTTCGTTATTTCCGACGAGGTTATCGAGCCTATCTGCGAGTTGAAAACCTCCACACTGCACGCGAAAAACCCGCGCCTGCACTCCGATGAGACGCTGCTGGCGCTGTCGGTGTCAAGCGCTACCGACCCCGTTGCGAAGAAGCTGGTGGACGCAGCCGACCAGCTACGCGGCTGCGATGCGTTCTTCAGCGTGATTTTAAGCCCCACCGACGAGAAGCTCTATCGTACCTTAGGCATCAACATTTGCTGCGAGCCGAAATACGAGCAGCGCCGGTACTTCCACAAGTAGCCCATAGACGGCAAACGCGACTCACGCACGCAAGCAAAGCGCCCCGCAACCTGATAGGTGCGGGGCGCTTTTGCATTTGGGAAAAGTTCATGAATCGAAACAACCCGGCTGGTTTTAACTCGTTACCTTCCGAGCTTGCCGGCTATTTTGCGGATGATGGTGTTCACAAAGGCCGCTTCGGGAACATGCAGCTTACAGGCGGGCACGAACGTGACAGCCAGGGCCACCAGGCCGCCTATCACCACATACACAAGCGCCTGCACGATAGAGCCGGAAAGCGGGGCTATGAGCGTTTGCAGCAGCCATAGCACGCCCGCGCCGGCCGCCGCGCCCGCGCCGCCAAGCACAAGCGCGCTTATGAGGGCGCGCGCGATGGAGTGCAACCCGAAGGGGCCGAGCGTGCGACGCAGATACCCGAACAGGCACAGGTCCAACACCAGGTAGAACAGCGCCTCGGCCACAGCGATGGTGCTGATGGGCATAACGTCGGCATGGGCCGCCGCGAACATGGTCAAGCCGATTTGCACGGCACCGCCAGGAAATTAAACGCCGCGAACACGCCCATACGCCGCAGGCTGGAAAACGTTTTTTGCAGATAGGTGTTCACGCCGTACAGCGGCAGCGCCACGGCCCACACCGCCAGGTACGTGGCGATGGCCGACACGTTTTCCATGGTAAACGCCCCTGCGTGGTACAGCGTAACCAGCGGCATGCTGAACACAGCCAGATACATGGCAAACGGGATCATGAAAAACAGGATTTGGTTCGTGCCCGATACGATACCGCGCTTCACGCCTTCCATGTTGCCTTCGGCCTGCATGTCGGACAGCTCGGTGAACATCGCCGTGGTAATGGGCACAGCCAGAAACGAATACGGCAACGTGAACCACAAGCGCGCGTACGCCAGGATAGACGGGCCGTTGTCGGCAAAGTTGTACGATGCGGCGTTTTGCACCGACACGATGGCAAACGAGCACAACATGACCAGCACAGCCGGAACGCCGATGCCGAGCGTTTCACGCAGCGCCGGGTCGCGCAGGTTTACGCGCGGGCGGATACGGATGCCGTTGCGCTTAAGCGCCGGCAGCTGGATGGCCATTTGCACGAACACGCCGGCGGGGTTGCCAATGGCGATGATGTAGAGCGCCAGTTGCTGATCGTGCGGAGCCACAACCGCGTAGGCCAAGAACGTGACGATGACGATGACGTTGTTCGCCACGGGGGCGATGGAAGACCACAGGTAGTCGCGGCTGGCGTTGAGCAGGCCCGACACAATGGCCGAGCAGCCGTAAAACACGATTTGGATGGCGAAGAACCGGAAGAAGAACACCGAGGTTGCCATCTGAGACTGATCGGAGTAGAAGCTTTGCGTGTAAATGACCGCCGAGGGGAACAGCATGCACAGAAGCGACACCACGCCAAGCAACAGCACCACCAGCGTGAGCAGGTTCGATGCGTACTCGTTGCCCGCCCGCTGGCCCAAGCGCTTTTTCACCGACACGTACACCGGCAGAAACGCCGTGACGATCATGCCGCCGCACACCAGCTCGTACAGCTGGTTGGGCAGGTTGTTGGCCACCTGATAGGAGCTTGACAGCAGCGTGGAGCCAAGCGCAAACGCCATGGCCCACGTGCGCGCAAAGCCGGTGATGCGCGAGATGATGGTGCAAATGCTGATGAGCGCCGCCGAGGTGCCGATGGCGGCCGTAGAGCCTTGTTCGCTTGCTTGCGCCGGCTGTTTAGCGGCGGCTTGGGGGGCATTAGGCTGGCACGCGGCGTCCGGCGCCGCAGAAGTGGCAGAGCGTGTGTGGGAAGCTCGTGCGAGCTTGTCGGACATGAAGATGCGCTTTCTCGTGTTGGTATAATTGCTCATCATAGCAAACCCGGAAAGAGGCCCCGCATGCACATCCTTATCGTGCGTAATAATTCCAACTCACAGGCGATGGACGCCTCGCTGATGCTGGTCACCTACCTGGCCACGCAGGGAATCGACTACACCGTGGTCGATTCGTCTAAGCTCGCAAGCCCCCTTGCCGCGCCCGAGATCGAGGCGCTGTTCACGCACGGCGTTGACCTGGCGATTGCGCTCGGCGGCGACGGCACCATCTTGCGCACGGCGCGGCAGGTTGGCTTCCACGGCACGCCCATTTTGGGAATCAACTACGGCCGCCTGGGCTTTTTGGCGAACCCCAACGAATCGGGCATCATGGAACCGCTGTGCGCGGCGCTTGCCGGCGACACCACCGAAGAGGCGCGCACGAACCTTTCTATACGCGTGGTATGTGAAGGCGAAACCGACCCGTACGACGATGCGAACGGTGACGCACCCGAAGAGGCGCGTGAGTTCTTCGCGCTGAACGAGGTGGCTGTGACGCGCGGGGCAAACGGGCGCATCATCGATTTCGGACTAGGTGTTTCCGGATCGCATTTGGCGGCCATGCGCGGCGACGGGCTAGTGGTTGCAAGCGCCACCGGATCGACCGCGTACGCGCTTTCGGCAGGCGGGCCTTTGGTAGCGCCGGGTTTCACAGGCTTGGTGGCCGTGCCCATCGCGCCGCACACGCTGCACTCGCGCGCCGTGGTGACCGGGCCTTCCGATGTGGTGGAGATGGACCTGTCCGAAAACCAAGACGGCCGCGACGCGACGCTGTTCATCGATGGCGAGCTGGTGGAACTTGACCGTCCGCTGCGCCACCTCTACGTACGCCGTGGCGAAGTTCCCACCACGCTGCTGCGCTACAAAGACGAAGGTTTCTACAACCACGCCGCCAAAGTGTTCTTCTAAAACATGAGGGAATCACCACAGTGGCGATTCCCTCATTTCTATAGCTCTACGCGCTCGAAGAATTCTTTGCCTACGCCGCAGATGGGACAGATAAAATCGTCGGGGAGCTCGTCGACGTACTCGATGTGGCCGCAGATTGTGCAGCGCCAGCCTACTTTGGAAGTCGCAGCACCGTCCTGCGCGGAAGGCGCGGGCTGTTCTTCCCCCAAGTAGCTTGAGGCCTTCGGAGGCGTCTTGCCACCTTTGACCTGATGATAGAACGCATAGGTCATAGGAGCCGCGGCGCCGGAAACCTTCTGGCATTCGTCAACTTCGCCGATGAACAGCACATGCGTCCCCAGATCGAGTTCTTGGACGACCTTCGCCGAAAACCAGGCGCAGCATGACTCGGCAACGTACGGTACACCCGCCGCATCGCGAGCAGATGCGTACTGTGCGAACTTGTCGATTTCCGTGGAGGTATGGAAGCCGAAGGTGCCGATCAGCTCCATGGTCGCGTCTTCCGATAAGCACGACGCTGTGAAGCGCCCAGATTCTCTCACGATCGCCGTCGTGGCGTTTTCCTTGTTCAGAGCCACGCTTACCTGCAACGGCGACGACGTGACCTGAGCGAACGTATTCACTACACAGCCGTAGTCGCGGTCTTTGCCATGCGCTCCGATAACGTACATGCCATAGCTCAGGTTGTGAAACGCCGATTTGTCAATCATGAGATGCCCCTTCCCACGCTGCTGTATGTATAACTTAATGATACACAGTACCAATTAGATAGACAAGCCTATATGCTGCAATCCGGTTGTATTGCCTAGATAACCGGCAGGTACGCATTCGGCCGTCACCCATCATGCACCCATAGCATACGGCAGATGTGAGCGGGGCTGTTGTTTTGGAACGAAACCGTTTACGTTGAAGGCAATCTCCATGACGCGAGAAAGCCCGCTTTCGCGGGCTTTCTCAGTGCTTTTGTGCGTTTTGTTTCGCTTGAACGCTTGTTATTCAGCAGCGTTCTCGACCAGAGCGTCGACGGCAGCCTCGTCAGCAGCAGTAACCTCGGCAGCAGCCTCGGTTGCCTCAGCGGCGGCGGTAGCAGCCTCAAGCTCAGCGGCCTTCTCAGCCTCGGCAGCAGCCTTCTTGGCGTACTCCTCAGCGCGCTTTGCCTTAGCAGCAGCCTTAGCCTCGCGCTCGGCCTTCTTAGCGGCCTCCTGCTCGGCGATCTTTGCGGCGCGCTCGGCCTTCTTGGCGGCCTCGCGAGCAGCCACCTGCTCCTTAGCAGAACCGAACTTGTCAGCGAAGCGCTGCACGCGTCCGCCGGTGTCAACGAAGCGCTGCTGACCCGTGTAGAACGGGTGGCACACGTTGCAGATGTCGACCTTCAGCTCGGGTTTGGTGGAACGCGTGGTGAAGGTGTTGCCGCAGCTGCACTTGACGGTGCACTCCACGTACTCCGGGTGGATTCCTTGTTTCATAGTCTGGTACTCCTTTTACCGTGCCTTGGTTTCCGACCAAGGCGGAAGACAAGCCTTTGCATAATAGCACCAAACGCCGTGCACGACTAGACACGTACGCGGCGTTCACAGGTTCTTCGCGAATAGCGAACGAGAAGGCGATTATTCCCCGCCCTGTTCGCATTCGAAAAGGTAATGAGCCAAAACTTTCCGGAGAAGGTGACTCATAGATGGAAGTCGATTGCCTTTCTTATGGGGGAATTGGTCATTACCAGTTCGAAATCGGTGTCTGTGATGTCGCTTTTGTATTCTGACATGTTTTCTCGATCATCTAGGTTCACGGTGAATGGGATGTGGATGTTCTTCGTCGTCCCAGGCGCCACCGCAAAGCCTAGCGTGCCTTCTAATTCGGGCTGATTTATCTTGAGCAGGTCGGCATCCCAGATGTAGTACATGTTTCGTCGCTCGGGGAATATCTTCCAGCCTAGTAGGAAAATCCCGCCTTCTTCTCCCCCGTCGTTTCTAATTTCGAATTCCATGTCGATAACGCTTTGGGCATCAAGCCCTTCCTGCATGCAATCCTGCCGCCCGAACTCGCTCACGTATTCGTTGTACGACGTGAGTTTTGCGGAAACAAGCTTGACCGAATACGCGTCCGTACTTTCGCTTGCCTTGTTGGAGGCGAAGCAACCATCCAAGTCAACCCATTCGGACATTTGATACGTTTCCATGGTGATGGGATTGCTGTCCGAAGCGTTCACGTATGCAATTCGCACACCAATCGCAACGACCACAAGCGCGAGAACAGCGAAAACGACGATAGTCCGCTTATGCATGACAATCACCCCCTATCGATTTCCGCGATATGGCCGGCCTCCATGCTAAACATGCGATCAGATAGCTCTTCGATCAGCAACATATCGTGAGACGCGATAATGACCGTCGCGCCGGAATCCCTACTTTTGCGGACCAGACGTTTAAGCATCTCGACGCCACTTGCATCCAGCGCATTCGAAGGTTCGTCCAGCAGCAGCAAACGGGGATTTTCCATAACGGCAGCCGCTAGGCCAAGCCGCTGCTTCATGCCAAGCGAGTACTTCGAGAATTTCAGCTTCCCCGCATCTCCCAGACCCACTTCATCGAGCACTGCCCGCACCTCATCGGGTCCTATAAGGCCCTTAATGCGTGCCAGCAACATGAGGTTGTCGTAACCGCTTCTTGCGCCGATAAACGCCGGGTTCTCGATAAGCGCACCCACGCTCGGGGGAAACGACACGTCGCGAAACAGCACGTCCCCATCGATGGTCACCGTACCGCTGTCGGGACGAGCCAAGCCGGCAATCGTTCTCATGAGCATGGTCTTGCCCGAGCCGTTCACGCCTACGATGCCCGAAACTTGTGCTGGCGAAAACACCGCACTCACGTTGTCGAGGATTACGCGTCCGCACAGGCGTTTTGACACGCCGTTAACCGTGCAACCCATCAATTTTCACCTCTTTCGATAACGTCCATCAGCTGAATGAGTACCGCACCAACGGCCACGGCGAACACACTCACAGCAACAGACAACGGCATACCGGACATCATGTCGATAATTCCGCCAAAAGCACTGCTTCTTTGCGCCATCAGGTAATTTCCCAACAGCAACGGCGTTGCGTAAAACGACGAGAAGAACAGGTAGGACACCATCGCAACAAACCCCGCTGCGGGCTTCAGAGCAACCGATGCAACCAGCTGCACCAGACCCAACGCCAGTACCCACCCGAAAATGGAAGCAAGATACGTAACCGACTCCTCGCAATATGCAGCAGCGTCGCCGCGTATCGCAACATAATCGAGGAAGAACTCTGTCGTATGCAGCGATAGTGTCCCTGCCGTTACGAGCGCCCAAAACACGGCCACCAAAACCAGCAGGCAACAGAGCAGCACCACGGAAAGCGCCACCCATAGGCACTTTGCCCACCACCAGCTCAGGCGGCTGCCCGAACGCATCATGACATGAGCACCCATACCGTATAGGTCCTTATAGGGATAACGAAGCGTGGCAAATAGCAGGGAAAACAGTAAGAGCAACCAGGCTACGGGCAATTTAAACGGAGAAGAAATGTTAAAGGTATATGAACCCATACCTAAAAACATGTTCGTCAGATAATCGCCAAGCGAACGCACGCCTTCGCAATCAGAAAGCCACAATGATGCGCATGACAAAATCGCAACCGCAACCACCAGAGCAATGGCGGGGCATTCGTAACGCAGGCCCTCTTTCACATCGCTTAGTATAAGCCCTAGCAGTTTCATAGGACATCACGCCTACTTTTCATGGAAAGCAGTACTGCCACAAAAATCAGGCCAAGCACCAGCTCCGCTACGATTACCCACCCATTTGGCGCATATAAGTTTCCCGAAGGGCGCAAGTACCCAATAGGTGTTAGCTCAACATGGATGAAATCGCGTATAACGTTTTCGGTGATGAATTTCACACCAAGCATAGCAAGATACGGGCCAACGATGATAGCCAACTTACTTTTCACAAAGCAGCCCAAAACGGATACAAGCAAGCCCCACATGCCGCATACGGCAAAAATCAGAACGCAGTATAAGCATACAAACACTACCGGCTGGCTGTAGAACACTTCCGACCATAAGCTAACGTCATATACAGCGAAATAAATAACACTTGTTACATCAGGGATACGGGCAGGAGCATAACAAGCCGCAAGCAGAATACTTGCTATCACGGGAATCAACGCGATTGTCCCGCTAGACAGAAACACCGCCACAGACTTCGCTGCAAAATACCGCCGCTTGCCGCAACGTGTCACTACGCTGTTCGTGTAGCCACTTGCAAATTCCCATTGAAATGAGCGGGCATTAGGGATGGCGGCCAGCAACGGCAAGACGAGGAAGAACAAATATGTGGTGGGCCATTGAAAGTCTGTAACTATCCAATATCTGAAGCAGGACAGCGTTGACGGATCGAACCATTTTGTTTCGTAGCCCGTCACAGCACTCAGCGTTCCTTGGTAGGTGCCGATGCAGCAAAGCACCGCAGATGCTCCTGCAATTACCAAAGCAGTCGCAAGCGAAACGAAGAATGACTTTTTGCGAAAAGCTTTTGACAGCTCACATTTGAAAACCGGACTCATGGAGTCACCCCCTCAACAGGGTCAGGGATATCAAACGCATATTTTTTCTGAGTTGAGATATACCCCGGAGCAAGATATGCATCGTGATTCAAGTACTCGCGCTGCACGTAATACGCAGCCGTAAATACCCTCTCTTCGCCGATACCAAGCTTGTAATCGTAATAATTGCGTTTGGGATCTTCAGCATCTTCGGAGGTGCCATCGAAGTATGCTACCTCCATGAGCGCAGTAGACTGCATCTCCTCGGCATCATCCACCGCAACCTTAAACGTACCCCAGCTCATAAAAGGATGCGGACCGGATGGCGTGGCGTCAATGTTTTTAAGGCGGATGTGGATTAATAATATTGAAACCTGATCATCTTCGTAATGATTAGGAATAACAAGCTCATCCTCGCCAATCCCTGCATCTGCAAGAGAGTTATAGTACCCAGCATCAAGCAATGTGGCTTCAACTGTGCCGGTCCAATCGAATCCAGCGACATAACCGGCTTCGGCCCCTTTTTCATCTTCGTGGGAATCAAGAGCTATGGTATCCCCAACCGCCGATACAGAAGAATGCGCCGCGATGTACTCATCATGCTGCCGTGCAGCTTCTTGCTGACGCATTACTTCGGCAATGTACAAATACGATACAACGGCTAGAGCCAATGTTGCAAGCACCACAATGCTAACGACGAGTTTTGTTCTGTATTTCATAGGGGTACTCCATTTCGAAATGGGCTGCAAAGTCCACACTTCGCAGCCCAAAGCAATCATTTAGTAGGCTACGCTGAAATTCCCTTCACAATCAGGAGTCCACTCACCGGAAACCCAACCTTGCCAATTTGCTGCACGGTATCCACCAAGCCTGCAGGTTGCCCTTCCGTACCTCTCCCAAACTTGGTTGTATAGCTCATATTGACCAACGCGATAAACGCGGCCATACCCCGGACTAGTGCAGTCAATCCATTGGCCGCCAATCAACGCGTCAGCGTAAAAATTACAGTAATCAACATCGAATTTGTACACACCAAGCCAAAAGGAAGTAGAATTTTCTTTGACACCCGTATTCTGCGAGACGTTACTTGTGTTGTCGTAGAAATTGAAATAGAAAGGCTTATTAGGCCAGCTTTCATGGGTCACAATTTCATCGAAGCTTGCCATTGTCGCGATAGCCGTACTTTCATCTGCCGCAACTTCATTTGTAGAATCATCTGCAAATGCGACAGACGAACCCGACAACATCGTAAGTGCAACTGCGGCGCAAGCGCCGCGTGCCCATTTTCCGACATGATGCAGAGCCATACTTTCACCTTACTTTCTTCTCTTGAATCTCAACAATAGAGACGTCGACGGATCTCTGCGATGAAAGTACCCCGGCTTGCAACGTTTTGTCTGTAGTCAGGACTTATAAAGCCGCTGGCATCTTAGTGACTACGCGATTCATCAGGTGAAACGTTTGTATGCTCAATAAACTTGGCAACTTTAAGCGCCAACTGGGAAGCGCTATGAACCTGCATGATTCGATACACCGCCGTGCGTGCGCCACTCACAGCAGCCTGAGAATAAGACAGCTTTTCGGCAATAGCAGAAACGCTCTGCCCTTCAATGGTAAGCAGCGCCACTTCAAGCTGCAAGCCAACCAAACCGCACCCCGCGAGATACTCATGAGCAAGCTCGTTACGGTCTTGCGAGCTATATTCCCGCTCCATTTTCGAGAGCAAGAAAGTATCATGGAAACGAGCACACATCACAACCAAGGCAACAATAGCAAGGCACATCCCCGCTGCAGCGAGCCCAGGAGCAACCAAGGGAACCGCCAAAGCATTCGATACGCTAACCATTAGACGAGCAGCATCATGAGGCAGCACTAAACGATGCATCAAGGAACAAGCAGTAAAGCCAATGCCCAGCGATACAGCAGCAACGCCCGCGTCCTTAGCGCATAGAGCCCCGTTGCGCCACGCAGACACGCCAACCGCAGACAACGCCAGCGCGAACGTTATCCAAATCGCTTCACTTCTTCCCACCGCGATGCAGCACAAAGCAGCGGCAATGCAGAAGAACACAAGGACCATCGCCGAATGCTTGCTGCTACGCAAAGCAGCAAGGCGCGTAAGGGAAACGACACCCACAATGATAGTTGCAACGCAAAATGCAATGGGGATTGCCTGATATGCCAAGCCTTTGAAAGAATCGAACATAGATCCAGCGACGCAACCGCACACGAAGAAATAGCACGCCACAATCGGCGCCCCGGCGATCGATTCCGCCGTGTCGTCGTTGGATTCGGTTCCCTGATTGCCGACATCGAGCGCAGACGAGCGCAAGACCGCAGCGGCGGCGCAAGAAACGCAGCAAGCTATCGCCAGCGTGCTGAGCGGGATATCCGTTTTCGCCGCTACCGCCATAAGCACCACAGCAACGACGACAGCGCCGCCAAACGCGCACGAGCCTTCTTTTACCGAACATGCTTTTGCTGCCGGCAGAAACAAAGCGACCAAAGCGAGCGCGAGGACCACCCAAGCTAGGCGGACGCTGAAAGCAAGGCACGACGCAAGCGGCTCAGTTGCTGTCAAGGGAATGATTGCGATAAGACTCGCAACGAGCAAGCACATGCCTAGTGCTCGAATAAGCAGGGAACGTGCATTGAGGCGTCCCAACAAGGTCAGCATGCCGAATGGAATGAGCCCTACGTAGAACGCGGCATCCGGCTGCAAGAGAGACCAACTTGCTCTGCCAGACGCGGTCAGCGGAACCATAGCACAGCCCAGCGATGTAACAAGACCGGCGAGTATCGCCAGAGCCAAGCACACTGCACGTCGAGGGCTCTCTGTGGTGGCTCGTTGTTCCTCCGGAGCAATCGGTATGTCGCTTGGCGTTGGATCTTCGGCCTCTTCGCCACGCAGCAGGCTTATCGCCTCGTCACCACCGGAAACGTTCAGCTTCTTATAGGAACGCTGCAGGTATGCTCGAACTGTTGAGGGCTTCAAATCAAGCGCCTCTGCCGACTGCGCAGAATTCCTCCCCTCTAGTAAAAGCAGCAAAACCTGCTTTTCCCTGTCGGTTAGCTGAGGAAAGTCGGACAAACGGTTCTGCAGCCGTTCCTCCGCGTCTTCCTGCTGAGGTTCGACAATCACTGCGCAGCCACGGCTTTTTGCAAGATGAGCGGTACTGCCGTAAATGAGAAAAGCAATCGAGCACACAACCAAAGAGACAAGCAAGCCGGCAAAGGCAGCAATGGTAGAGGAGTTTGGAACCGAAACGATTTTATAGAAGGCCAGACACAGATAGCACGACAAGCAGCCAAGAACCCATGCAAGCAAAAGAAGCGTGCGTGCACCCTTCTTTTCATCAAACGTAGCTTCGTTCGTTGTGCGAACAAGATGAGCAATCAACGAGCAAAGCCCGACGAGAAGAGCATCGACGAATAGCATACCGCCATAATTGGCAAGTGTGCCATAACTCCCGATGAACGACGAGTGCACGCCAAACAACATGAGCCATGCGTAAAACATGCCATTTAGCAGCAGCACGATGAGCAGGGCAACAAACGAAACATACCTGCGAAGCAGGCCACCCGATGCGTCGAAGGCGCATGCATCGGGCACGACAACGTCATGGCACTCGCCGACCGCGACATGCGCCCTCGACGCCCGCCAGCATGCAGATCCGAAGACGACGAGAGCCAGCACGCCGAAAGCGGGGCTGAGTAGCGTCCCACAAGCCGGAAAGGTAATTCGTGCACATAAAAGCGCACAGAGGAAATACGCAACGTAATTGAAGCGCAATGCAGAACCGCGAATATGCGTCTTTCTGAATAACATACCCAAATGATACGCTATATTTGCATAACGCTATAAAACTTCACGATGATCGGTTTGAATCGGCACCGCTGCCCAAACAGAGCGCATCGACAACGTCTTTTGAAGTCGCGTAACAAGATATATAAGAGGCACGCGCAAAGTCTCTTCGTTGCACGCGCCTCTCAGCAAATAGCAAACTTGTCTATGATCCCCATTCGCATTCGAAAAGGTAATAAGCCAAAACCTCCCGAAGAGGGTGACTCAGGCTACTCGGCCTTCGGGGCCTCGTCGGCAGCCGGAGCTTCCTGGCCTTCCACGTTTACGTTGGCGTGCTCGAGCAGCCAACGGTTGGCCTTCAAGCGCGCTGCCGTTTCGCGCAACACGAAGCCTTGGCCGTTGCCTTCCATTTGGCGACGCACCGCCTCGGGCTGCTGCGGGTTCATGGCGCGGCATGCGGCCAGCAGGTCCTCGTCGGTCAGTTCCATGTTCTCGTGGCGGAACAGCGCATCAAGCGCATAGCCCTGCACGAGCATCTGGCGCGCCTGCACCATCAGCATCATGCCGAACTGTTGGATGCCGCCCTGCATGGCCACGAACTCGTCGAACTGCATGCCCTGCTGCTCGACTGAGCCCTTCACGTTGTTCATAAGCGTCTCGCGCATGGCCTCGTATACCTCGTCGGCGATTTTGCCCTCGAAACGACGCGACAGCTCGTCGGCGGCCATGGACAGCTGCATCTCGCGGTACTGCGCCTGCTGTTCTGCCAGCAAGCTTTCGCGGATAGAGCCACGCAGCGCTGCAGCATCGCGCACCATGGGGATGTTCTTCTCAACCCACTCGTTGGTAAGCTCGGGCACCTTTTTGCACTGGCACTCCAGCACGGTAACGGTGCAGTCGATGGGGTCCTCGCCTTCTTCGGCGCCCGGCACGTCGAAGCTGAACGACTTGCTGTCGCCTACGTTCATGCCCAGCAGGTTTTTCTCGAAACCCTCAGGCAGCAGGTTCATGCCCATGATGTAGGTGCGCCCCTCGGTGGAGAGGTTCTTGTGCGGCTGGCCGCCCTGCGTGGCCTCAACCTTGATGCGCGCGGCGTCGTTCTCGCCGAGCGGATGCGGGTCGCACGCCTCGTAGGTGGCGTAGCTTTCAAGCACCTGATGCACCTGCTGGTCAACCGCGGATTCGTCGAACGTAAACGGCGGCACGGTAATGGACACGGGCTCGTAGCTGGTGAGCTTGTACTGGGGCTTCGGCGTGACGCGCAGCTGGAATTCGAACGTTTCACCGCGCTTGATCATCTGGTTTACCACGGGCTTAGGCGGAAACGCCGGCACCAGGTTGCTTTTGTCCACGGCAAACGGCACCAAATAGTCGATGGCAAGCTGCAGCGACACCATGTCCAGGTTCGTGATACCCAGCTCGTCCTCGGCGACAACCTCGGGCTTTTGCCCCGGCGCAACCTGCACGCCCATGTTCGCCAAAAATATCTGATGAGCAGCGTTGAACGCCTGCGCTACCTCAGCCGTGGCGGCCACGGCGGTAAGCTCAAAGCGGCCGTCGGGCAGCTTTTTCTCGGTAACCTTCATGGGAATTCCCTTCTGATTGAAAAAACGCGTTAACGGCTATTGTAACGCACTTGCTTACTCATTGGCGTGAACATGGGGACGGAGCGGGCGTTCACGAAAGCGTTTTGGGAAATGAAAGGGCAACCGTGAACACCACCTCCGTCCCCATGTTCACGCCCGGCCAACCTACTCATTTGACTTCAGGCTTTCCACCATGTTGATGCGGCGCAGTTTGCCGCGCATGGCAATGGCCACAATGACCGAGAACACCATGGTGAGCACGAAAGCTATGACGAAGCTTAGCCCATGGATGTCGCGTCCGAACATGACCTGGTCCACCTCTGCCGTGGTGATAACGAAGCCCTCCATGAATATACCGAGCACCAGGCCCGCCGCAGCGCCGATGATGGACAGCAGCAGCGTTTCGCGGAACACGTAGGCATCCACCTCGCGCGGGGTGAAGCCAAGCACTTTAAGCGTGGCAATTTCGCGCGCACGCTCGGTGATGTTGATGTTCGTGAGGTTGTAGAGCACCACGAACGCCAGCAGCGCGGCGGCAATCACCAGCACCACCACCACGCTGTCCACCGTTTTAAGCATGGTGCGATAGCTGTCAATGGTTTCGTCGTTGTACGTGACGGTTTTCACACCGTCCATGGCAAGCATCTGGCTGGAGAACGCATCGCGGTCGGTGCCGTCGGACAGGTTGGCGTACACGGTGGCCAGCGTTGCAGGCTGCCCCATCACGCGCTCGTATTCGGCCGAGGTGACGTAGACGTATTGGCTGACGTAGTTTTCCATGATGCCCGCAACGGTGACGCTGTGCGCTTGACCCACCAGGTTGCCGATGTCGTCCTCGTCGTACAGGTTGATGGCATCGCCCACCGAAACACCCAGTTGTGTGGCCAGCTTCTCGCTGATGAGGGCACCGCTGTCGGAAAGCTGCAGCGGCGACTGCCCCACGCGCGTGCGCATGGTCACGAACTGCTGCAGCGCCTCGGCATCGTCGGCAACCACCAGCTCCACGCGATGCTCGGCCGCGTCGTCGGGCGCGCAGGCGATCTTGTTGCCCGTTTGCACCCAGGTGTAGGTGCCATTGTCGGCGCTCACGGCCGCGGCAACCGCGTCTTTGCTTTCCTGGCTGGCCTGGCTGTCCATACGCACGATGGTGTTGAAGTGGTACAGCTGGCCATATTGCTTGTCGATGATGTCGTTGATGGCGTTTTGCAACCCTAAGCCCGTAAGCAGCAGCGCCGTGCAGCCGGCAATGCCCACCACCGCCATGAAGAAGCGGCGCTTGTAGCGGAACAAGTTGCGCGCCGTGACCTTCCAACTGAACGTCATGCGGCGCCACAGCGGCGTGATGCGCTCAAGCAAAATGCGCTTGCCAGCTTTCGGCGCGCGCGGCAGCATCAGCGCTGCGGGGCGTTCGCGCAGCGTTGCGGCGGCGGCAAACCACGTTGCCGCCACGGTGATGCCAACGCCTAGGCCTGCAGCAAGCACGGCAATGCCGGGGTCTAAGGGCGTAGGCACGCACGGCACCATGTACATGATGGAGTACGCGTTCAAAATGAACCACGGCAAGAATTTCGACAGCAGCACGATGCCCACCACCGCGCCGGCCCCCGAGGCAACCGTGGCGTAGATGAGGTACTTCGACGTGATGCGCGCGCTTGAATAGCCTAAGGCCTTGTACGTGCCGATGAGTACGCGCTCCTCTTCAACCATGCGCGTCATGGTGGTAAGCGACACAAGCGCCGCCACTAAGAAGAACATGAGCGGGAACACGGCCGCTATTTGGTCGATGCGTCCCGCGTCGCTCTTAAAACTTTCAGCGCCCAGGTTTTTCGTGCGGTCGAGCACATAGACGCTGGCGTCTTTTTCGGCAATGGCATCGATATCGGCTTGCGCGTTTGCCAGCTGCTCTTCGGCATCGGCAAACTTCGCCTGCGCGTCGGCACGCTTTTCGTCAAGCTGCGCTTGGCCGTCTTCGTATTGCGCCAGGCCGCTTTCGTATTCCGCTTGGCCCTGCGCGTACTGCTGTTGGCCTTGCGCGTATTGTTGCTTGCCCGAGGCGAGTTTTGCCGCTGCGGCATCAAGCTGGGTTTGCGCGCTGTCCAGTTGCGCCTGCGCCGCGTCAAGCTGGGCAGCTGTTTGCGCGCGCTGGGCCGTCAACTGTGCCTGCCCCGCCGCCAACTGATCGGGAACGCCTGCGGTTTGCGCATCGATGCTGGCAATGGCGGCTTCAAGCTGGGCGGCAACATCGGCTAGCTGAGCCGCACGGGCCTGCTCAAGCTGCACCTCAAGCTGGCTGCGCTGCGCCATAGCCGCGTCGTATTGCGCCTGGGACGCATCAAGCTGCGCTTGAGCTTGCGCGATGGCCTGTTGCGCCTGTTCGCGCTGGACGGTAAGCTGCTGCTGTCCCGCATCATGCTCGGCCTGCCCGCTTGCCAGCTGCTGCTCGCCTGCCGCAATGTCTGCCTGGCTGCTTGATAGCTGTGCCGCGGCGCTTGACAGCTGCGCCGCCGCATCGTCTAGCTGCGAGCGGGCATCGTCTAGCTGGCCCTGCGCATCGTTGAGCTGCGCTTCAGCATCGGCCTTTTCGCGTTCGTAATCAGCACGCTTTTCATCAAGCGTTGCCTGAGCGTCTGCCTGCAGCTGGCTTACACGGGAAGCCGAAAGCTCGGGCGCGATGTCGTTGAGGCGCTGTGACACCTCATCTACGCGCTGCTGGTACGCGTCCGATGGCCATTGCAATCCCGCCGCGCCATCGACGGTGATGAACGCTTCGGTGTACGGATAATCCTGCGCGAAGGCCGCTTCGGGGACATACACGTACGAGGTAAGCTCGCCTGAGCCAAGCGACGTCGACCCGGTGTTTGTGGTGCACGTGTAATACGACGAGTGCACGAAACCCACCACCGTGAACTCCTTCACGGCAAACGTGCTGTCTAGGTCGGAGGTTCCCTCAAGCACCTGCACGGTATCGCCAAGGTGAACCTCGTTCGTCCAAATGGCATCGGCCGAAAGCAGGCACTCGTTGGGCGCCTGAGGCCACGAACCGGACACCAAAATGGGGCGGTTGATGTAGTTGGCATCGGACGACTCAACATGCAAGCCGTCGCTGCACGTGCTAGCCGCCGCGGCGCTTGCGTCAAGCGAATGGAAGCGCAACGTGTACTGCGCACCTGCCAACGAGGAGGTTACATCGGCTTCGTAAGCGGGCATAACGCCTGATACGCCGTCAACGTTGCGCAGCTGCTGAATTTGCTGATCGGTCATGCCAAGCGTGGAGAGCACGCGGATGTCGCACAGATTGGTGGCATCGTAGTACGTGTCGCCCGCCAAGCGCATATCGGGCCCGGTCATGCGCAAGCCGGCATAAAAGCCGCAGCCTAGCGCCGCTATCACTGCAATAGCCAGAAAACGCCCCCACGAGTGCGTGATCGAGCGCAGCACCTCTTTCGAAAACGCGAGCATGCTCTACCACTCCAGCGTGTCGGCCGACACCGGATGGGCGTTTGTTGCCATGCTGGCAACCTTGCCCTCGCGCACATGGATAACGCGATCAGCGATATCGGCAAACGCGGAGTTATGCGTGATGAGCACCACAGTTTTGCCGGTATTGAGGCACGTATCCTGCAGCAGCTTTAAAATGGCCTTACCTGTTTTGTAGTCAAGCGCACCGGTAGGTTCATCGCATAGCAACAGCTTCGGGTTTTTCGCCAACGCGCGCGCAATGGCCACACGCTGCTGTTCGCCACCGGAAAGCTGTGCCGGGAAGTTGTCCATGCGGTGCGCCAGGCCCACCTGTTTAAGCACACTTGCGGCGTCAAGCGGATGCGGGCAAATTTGGCTGGCAAGCTCCACGTTTTCAAGCGCCGTTAAGTTCTGCACCAAGTTGTAGAACTGAAATACGAACCCGATGTCCAGGCGTCGGTACTGCGTAAGCTGTTTTTCGGAAAACGAGCTGATTTCGCGACCGTCAAGCATGATAGTGCCCGACGTGCACGAGTCCATGCCACCAAGCATGTTCAGCAGCGTTGTTTTGCCGGCGCCCGACGGGCCTACCACCACTACCAGCTCGCCCGCTTCGCATGAAAACGTCATGCCGTCGGCAGCGGCCACTTCGACCTCGCCCATCTTGTACACCTTGCGCACATCGTTGAACTCCACGAACGCCATGCCTGCCACCTTGCCCTTGGGTGTGTATCTCATATCAACTTGATTATACAAAAAGCGCCCCGGATACATCCGGGGCGCTTTCGTCAACGCATAAGCTTCGTTATGCGGCAGCCTTAGTTGGCGCCAAACAGCTCGATGGAATCGCCTTCCTTGAGCGTGACCATAGCCTTCTTCCAGCTACGGGTTTTGCCAGCCTGGTAGCGAACACGCTTGACCTTCGGCTTGACGTTCAGGGTGTTCACCTTAACCACGGAGACGTTGAAGATTGCCTCGATGGCCTGGCGGATCTCAACCTTGTTGGAGTCCTTGGCCACCTCGAAGGTGTACACGTTGTTCTCCATCTGGTCGTAGCTGTGCTCCGTCACGATAGGACGGATGATGACCTCGCGGGGATCCTTCATTATGCGAGCACCTCCTCGATGCGCTTCAGAGCCTCAGCGGTGAACACCAGCTGCTTGTTGTCGAGCAGCTCGTAGGTGTTAGCCTCGGCAACGGGCAGGATGTTGACCTTCTGCAGGTTGCGGAAAGACAGCCACGTGGTGACGTCGTCGTTGCCCAGCACGAGCGTAACGCGCTGACCCTCGAAGCCCATGGCCTTGATGAACGCCTTGGCGTCCTTGGTGCAGGGCTTCTCGAAGTTGAAGCCGTCCACCACGGTGAACTGGCCGTCGGCCAGCTTTGCGGACAGCACGGAACGCATAGCCAGCTTGACTTCCTTGTTGTTCACGCGGAAGGCGTAGCTGCGGGGATGCGGGCCGAACACGACGCCGCCGCCGCGCCACTGAGGCGAGCGGATGGAGCCCTGACGGGCACGACCGGTGCCCTTCTGGCGCCACGGCTTCTTGCCGCCGCCGCGGACGTTGCCGCGGGTAAGGGTGTTGCTGGTGCCGGCACGCCAAGACGCACGCTGAGCGCGCACAACCTGGTGCATGACGGGCACGTTCGGCTCAATGCCGAACACGGAAGCGGAAAGCTCGGCGTCGCCGGCCTTCTTACCGCTTGCGTCCTTGATCTCAATAGTCGTCATGGTAGTAGAAACTCCTTATAGATAGTCCAGGTTACGCCATGCGCACGCGCACGATGCCGTTCTTGCCGCCAGGGATGGCGCCCTTGACCAGGATCAGGTTCTGCTCCTCGTCAACGCGCATGACGGTCAGGTTCTTCACGGTAACCGTGTCGCAGCCCATGTGGCCAGGCATGCGCAGGCCCTTCAGCACGCGGGAAGGCGTAGCGCACATGCCCACGGAACCGGGAGCGCGATGGAAGTGAGCACCATGGCCGCCCGGACCACCGGCGAAGCCGTAGCGCTTCATAACGCCAGCGAAGCCCTTACCTTTGGAGGTACCGGTAACGTCAACCTTCTTGACCTCGGCAAACGCCGCCACGGTCTGCTGGTCGCCCGGCTTGTACTCCGAAGCGTCCTCGACGCGAACCTCACGCAAGTAGCGGGTCGGCTCGACGCCCTGCTTGGCGAAGTGGCCGCCCATGGGCTTGTTGACCTTCTTGGCCTTAATAGCGCCAAAGCCCAGCTGCACGGCCTCGTAGCCGTCGGTGGCCTTGGTCTTGACCTGGCACACCGTGTTCGGCTCGGCCTGGATCACGGTAACGGGGATGAGCTTGTCCTCCTCGTTGAAGATCTGGGTCATGCCGATTTTCTTACCATAAATTGCGTTAATCATTACTTGACACCCCTTACAGCTTGATCTCGATGTCGACGCCGGCAGGGAGATCCAGACGCATCAGGGAATCCACCGTGTTCGGGGTGGGCTCCAGGATGTCGATCAGGCGCTTGTGGGTGCGCATCTCGAACTGCTCGCGCGAGTCCTTGTCCACATGGGGGCCCTTGACGACGGTGAACAGATTGCGCTCCGTCGGCAGCGGGATGGGACCGGACACCTTGGCACCCGTCTTCTGAGCGGTATCGACGATGAGTTTCGTGGACTGATCCACGATCTCATGATCGTATCCCTTCAGGCGGATGCGAATCTTCTGATTAGCCACTTTCATTTCCTCCGTTAAGCTTTCGGACGTGCAGACGCCTTACGCGTTGCCGCCGGCCTTGCTGATAATCTCTGCAGCGACGTTCTTGGGAACCGGCTCGTAAGAGTCGAACTGCATGGTGTAGGTAGCGCGACCCTGCGTACCGGAACGCAGGTCGGTTGCGTAGCCGAACATCATGCCCAGAGGCACCTTCGCGGAGATGGCGACGGCACCGCCGGAACGCTGCTCCTGACCCTGGATCATGCCACGGCGAGACGGGATATCGCCCATGACGAAGCCCGTGTACTCCTCCGGGGTTTCAACCTCAACGGCCATGACAGGCTCGAGGATGACCGGGTCGGACTTGCGCAGCGCTTCCTTGATGGCCATGGAGCCAGCCACCTTAAAGGCAGCTTCCGAAGAGTCAACGTCGTGGTAAGAACCATCGATGAGCTCGACGCGCACATCCTCGACCGGGTAGCCTGCCAGAACGCCCGTATTGAGAGCTTCCTGGATGCCCTTGTCGATGGAAGGAATGTATTCCTTCGGCACGACGCCGCCGACGATCTTGTTCTCGAACTCGTA
>DJEE01000175.1:0-7772 GCA_002431805.1 Eggerthellaceae bacterium UBA5906 | reverse complement strand
ACGATCTTGTTCTCGAACTCGTAGCCCTTGCCGGCTTCCTGCGGGTACATGTTGATGACCGCATGGCCGTACTGGCCGCGACCGCCGGACTGGCGGACGAACTTGCCCTCGGCGCCAAGCACTTCGTGGCCGGGACGCTCGCGATAAGCAACCTGGGGCTTACCAACGTTAGCCTCAACCTTGAACTCGCGCATCAGGCGGTCAACGATGATCTCCAGGTGCAGCTCGCCCATGCCGGCGATGATGGTCTGGCCCGTTTCGTGGTTGGTGGACACGCGGAACGTCGGGTCCTCTTCAGCCAACTTCTGCAGGGCGATTTCCATCTTCGTCTGGTCGGCCTTGGTCTTCGGCTCAACAGCGATGTCGATAACCGGGTCGGCGAATTCCATGGACTCCAGGATGATGGGAGCGTTCTCGTCGCACAGGGTGTCACCGGTGGTGGTGTTCTTCAGACCAACAACGGCAACGATGTCGCCTGCGGAGCAGGAATCGATGTCAACTCGCTGGTTGGAGTGCATCTGCAGCAGACGGCCGATGCGCTCTTTCTTGTCCTTCGTGGCGTTGGTCACGTAGGAGCCAGCGTCCAGAGAACCGGAGTACACGCGCAGGTACGTGAGCTTGCCCACGAACGGGTCGGTCATGATCTTGAACGCCAGAGCGCTGAACGGCGCCTTCGGGTCGGAAGGACGCTCGTCCTCTTCGCCGGTGTCGGGGTTCGTGCCCTTGATGGCGGGAACGTCAACCGGGGCAGGCAGGTAATCCACAACAGCGTCGAGCAGCTCCTGCACGCCCTTGTTCTTGTAGGCGGAGCCCACGAATACGGGGTTGATCTTGCAGGCGATAACGCCCTTGCGCAGCGCAGCCTTCAGCTCGGCAACGGAGACTTCCTCTTCCATGAGGACCTTCTCCATGAGGTCGTCGTCGCAGTCGGCGGCAGCCTCGAGCAGCTCCTGGTGAGCAAGCGCAGCCTCGTCGGCGAACTCGGCCGGGATGGCATCCATCGGCTCGGGGTAGGTCATGCCCTTGTCGTCGGCCTTGAAGTCCCATGCGGTCATGGTAACCAGGTCGATGACGCCCCAGAAGTTGTCCTCAGCGCCCATGGGCAGCTGAGCGGCAACGGCGTTGGCATGCAGGCGATCCTTCATGGTTTGGATAGCATGCTCGAAGTCGGCGCCGACGCGGTCGTACTTGTTGATGAACGCGATGCGCGGCACGCCGTAACGCTCGGCCTGACGCCACACCGTCTCGGACTGGGGCTCCACGCCGCCCTTNNTTGTCGGCCTGGCGCCACACGGTTTCGGACTGCGGCTGAACGCCGGCAACGGCGTCGAACACTGCCACGGTGCCGTCGAGAACGCGCAGGGAGCGCTCAACCTCGGCGGTGAAGTCCACGTGGCCGGGCGTGTCGATGATCTGGAAGCGGTACGTCTCGCCGTCCTTCTTCCAGAAGCACGTGGTAGCAGCAGCGGTGATGGTTACGCCGCGCTCCTGCTCCTGAACCATCCAGTCCATGGTTGCGGCACCGTCGTGCACCTCGCCGATTTTGTGCGTTTTGCCCGTGTAGTACAGGATGCGCTCGGTGGTAGTGGTTTTACCGGCATCGATGTGAGCCATGATGCCGAAGTTACGGGTGAGCTTCAGATCGTTAGCTTTAGCCATTATTCGTCACGCCCTAGAAGCGATAGTGCGAGAACGCACGGTTGGATTCGGCCATCTTGTACAGATCCTCGCGCTTCTTCACGGATGCGCCGGTGTTCTCGGCGGCGTCCATAATCTCGGCAGCCAGGCGCTGCTTCATGGTGTGCTCCTTGCGCTTACGGGAGAAGTCGACGATCCAGCGGATTGCCAGCGTAGTAGCGCGGCGAGAGTTGACTTCCATGGGCACCTGGTAGGTTGCGCCGCCAACACGCTTGGGCTTGACCTCGAGCGTGGGGCGTACGTTGTCCATAGCCTTCTTGAAAACGGCCAGCGGGTCTTCGCCCGTCTTGGCCTGAACCAGCTCGAAAGCACCGTAGACGATGCCCTCGGCGGTGGATTTCTTGCCATCAAGCAGGATCTTGTTGATCAGCTGGGTGACAAGACGGTTGTTGTAAACGGCGTCCGGCTGAACTTCACGGCGGACGGCTGCTGCACGACGCGGCATGTAAAACTCCTTTGTATTCCTGCGCGCTTCTAAGAGGCTTTCTTCCTCTCATTAGGCTGCGAGAAAACCGGCCCTTCCGGTTTGCCCTGTATGCAGCCCGCGCGACTTAGCGGTGAACTTATTTCGGGCGCTTGGCACCGTAACGGCTGCGAGCCTGCTTGCGCTTGTCAACAGCGGCGCAGTCCAGAGCAGCGCGGATGACCTTGTAACGGACACCAGGAAGGTCCTTAACACGGCCGCCGCGGATAAGCACCATGGAGTGCTCCTGCAGGTTGTGACCCTCGCCCGGGATGTAGGCGGTAACTTCCATGCCGTTGACCAGGCGGACACGGCAAACCTTACGCAGTGCCGAGTTCGGCTTTTTCGGGGTGGTGGTGTACACGCGGGTGCACACGCCACGCTTCTGCGGGTTGCCCTTCAGCGCCGGAGTCTTGGACTTCACGGCAGCCGTTTTGCGGCCCTTGCGGACCAGCTGGTTGATGGTAGGCAAAATCTTCTCCTTCGCTCTTGCCTCCGACGGCGTACGAGACCGCCGTCGCATTACTCAGATGGTTTCGTGTGCGTTCAGCTGATGCGCACACGAAAACCTACGCCTTAACAAGGCGCGAGTTGGAACTTTAACACCGGGCATAGGGGCTGTCAAACGCCACGCACCCGGGTGTGTCTATTGCTATTGTACCTTGTTTTGGCTGGTCATGCAAGGTTTTCTGGTGTTCTTGAGCACGTTTTGCACACAATTTTGAAAAAAGTTGTTGCATTTTTTTCGTTGCAGTGAGTTGGGTTGCACCGCACTGCGAACACAAGGCGAGCGCAGGGCGAGCGCAATGCTATTGCCTTGCTTCTAGGATGAGCTGCTCTACCAGACGCGCGCATCCGTTGAGGTTTTCCAGCGTGATGTACTCGTCTGAGGAATGATAGTTCGCCATGCCGGTAGACAGCGTGATAGCGCGCACGCCGTGACCTGTCAGGATGTTCGCATCGGCGCCGCCACCCGAAGCGCGAAGCGCGGGCGTAAGGCCTGCAGCTCGCGCGGCGCGCACCGCGCCTTTTACCAGCGGGTCGTTTTCTGCATAGGAAATAGGTAGGTAATCCGTTCGCCATTCGATGTCCACGGTGCCGCCGGCCTGCGCGGCCGCCGTGCGCATGGCGCTGTCCATGGCGGCGCGCTCGGCGCGGGCGCGCTCAAGCGACGTTGAGCGGCACTCCCCCGACAACCAGCAGGTGCCCGGCACCACGTTGGTGGCGCCGTCGCACTCTATGACCCCTACGTTTGAGGTGGTGTGGGCTGATATGCGCCCGAGCGGCATGTGGCACACGGCCTGCGCGGCCATGGCAAGCGCCGACACGCCGCGTTCCGGTTCCACGCCCGCATGGGCCGATTTGCCGTGGAACGTTGCAGTGAAGGTGCAGTGGCACGGGGCGGATTGGATGATGGTGCCCGGGTTGCCGTCGGCGTCAAGCACGTAGCACGGGGTTTCGGGCGGCAAAAACGACGGGTCAAGGGCTGCAGCGCCGAGCAAGTGCATCTCTTCGCAGGTGGTAAGGATGACGTAGATGTCGGGCAGGGCTTGGCCCGCTTCAATAAGGCTACGCGCGCCTTCGAGGATGACAGCCACGCCAGCTTTGTCATCGGCGGAGAGGATGGTGTTGCCGGCGCTGCGCACCACGCCGTCCACAACCACAGGCTCGATGCCCGCGCAAGGGCGCACCGTGTCCATGTGACCGGCAAGCGCCACCGCACCAGCAGCCTTGCCCGAGCGATGCGCTATAAGGTTGCCCACGTCCGAGCCGGTTTGCGCCACGGAATCGTCGAAGCGCACCGCAAAGCCCAGGCCTTCCAGTTCCGCTTTGCAGCGCGCTGCCATAGGCGCCTCGTGGCGCGACGGGCTTTCGATGCGCGCAAGTTCGCAGAACAGCGCAAGCAGGCGGTCGGCATTCATAGAGTTCCTTTCAGTGTTGACGCAGGGCACGGCATGAGGAAAGCCGCGATGGAGCGGCTCTCGGTTGTTGCTTACTTATTAGTATATGAGGTGTTGCAAGTGGTGCGAGCGAAACCTCGACTGCTTGCACGCTGCCGCTTGCGGGCGGTAGTGCGCAAAGGACATGCCGCACGACTTGATAAACATTAGCAAGCTAGGACAATGCGGAACCGTTGGCTCATTCGTGATGAGTTAGGAGTCCCCCGAACGGTTTTGACTCGCTAGCGTTTGTGCACCGGGCAGCGGCGGCTGCTGGCGCTTATTTGCGCGCGGCGGCCTGGGCGTCTTGGGCGTCTTCCTCGGCACGCAGGCGATCGCGTTCGCGGTCGATAGCGCGGTTGCGGAAGTACACGACCCAGTTGGCGGCGATGCACACCACATTGATGAAGTACACAGCCAGGACCCAGTTGATGGTGCCGGACACGAACTTTGCCGCAATGCCCGCAAAATAACCTAGCGTGATGAGCAGGATGAACTGCCAGCTGGTGCCGGCGGCCGTGCGAGCCTTGAAGTTCTTGTACGCGTTCATCGGCCACGAAAGGCCGAAGCAAATGAGCATGATCGCCTCGAGCGCCTCTGCCATTGCCGTCATCTCCCCTACCTTGTTTACGCTTGCGAGGTTTTGCACCGCAAGCGCATGTGTTTTGTGACGGTTCGGAATACTAGAACTTCGAATGTTATGATTTAAGCGTTATTGATAATCTACTCGTTATCATCACATAGCAGAAACTCGTACGAAACAAACCGGAAACGGTGGCAACCTATGGAACTTTTGCAGCTGCGCTACTTCCACGAAGTTGCGCAAACCCAGCATATGACTAACTCGGCAAAGCGTTTAGGCGTAGCGCAGCCGGCGCTTACGCAGGCCATTCGCCGCCTTGAAAGCGAGCTTGACGTGCGGCTGTTCGAGCGCGCTGGACGCAACATCCGCTTAACGCCGTGCGGGCAAGCGCTTGAAGAGCACATAGCGCCGCTTTTGGCGCGTATCGACGAGATTCCAGACGTGATTGCCCAGGCCAAAGGCACGCAACGAAACACCGTGCATGTTGACGTGGAAGCCGCAACCTCGCTGACCGTAGACGCGATTGCAGCGTTTCGCGCCGCGGTGCCTCAGGCGGCGTTCGTGATCAACCAGGCCAATGCACAAGCGCGCTGGGACGTTCGCGTGCGCACTGTGCTGCCCGGGCAGACCAAAGAAGGAGACGTTCGCACGTCGCAGGCGTTTCGCGAACGCATTTGCCTGGCAGTGCCGCGTGAGCGCGCGAAAAGCGGCGCTGTCGCTTTAGCCGAGTTTGCCGATGCGCCATTTGTGTGCCTGGCAGGAACGCGCACGTTTCGCGGCATTTGCGACGAACTGTGCACGCAGGCGGGATTTGCCCCGAACGTGGTATTCGAGTCCGACAGCCCTGATGTGGTGCGCAAGTTCATCGGGCTGGGGCTTGGCGTGGGGTTTTGGCCCGAACGCAGTTGGGGCGCGCTTGAAAGCGACGAGGTTGCGCTGACACCGCTTGATGATGAGCGCTTTGCACGCGACATCGTGGTGGAGGCGGCAAAACACCCGCTAGGGCAAAAGGCCGCAGAGTTTCACGCGTTTCTGCTTGATTTCGTTGGAAGGAAGATGAGCGGGCGATAAAAGCACTCGGGTGCGTCGCGCCGCACCTTCCATGAACGCCGCAGCCTTCTGTACATGCGCGCGCTCACCCGTTCGCTCGCTCGTTCATACGCCTCGGCTCCAAACGCCAACATCTCAAAAAGCGATGACATAAAAGAGGTCCCAAACCTTAGGTTTGGGACCTCTTGCGTACCGGTGTAAATCGGTTTCAGGCCAGGTTACAGGGCCAGAATGGGGGCAGCAACCTGCTTTTTGCGGGACAACACGCCCGGCATCCACACAGACTTGCCCGTGCAGTCGATGCCGAATGCGCGGTTCACGAAGTCGGTATCGCCCTCACAGATGAACTGGCTGCCTTCAGCCAGGATGTCCGTAGCGAAGAACAGCACGAACTGGTAGCCCTTTTCGGCAACCAAAGCCTTGAGGGCCTCGCGGATTTCAGCCTCGCGGCCAAGCACGGCCTTAAGGTCAACGGTTTCGAACTGGCCGATGTACACCTTGTTGCCGTTGGACAGCTCGAATTCCTTGGCGTCAGCGTTCACCAGCTTGTCAACAGGCAGCTCGGCAGGGTTGGAGCGGCACTTGAAGATGGACATGCCGTACTCCACCGGGTCAACGCCCACAGCCTCTGCCGTGCGCGTGATAATCTGACGGTCGAAGTCAGTGGTGGTGGGCGACTTCATGATAACGGTGTCGGTGAGCATGGCGCCCAGCAAAAGCGCGGCGATTTCCTTCGGCAGTTCAATGCCCTCGATTTCGAACTCGCGCGCCACGATGGCGGCGGTGGAGCCAACGGGCTTGGCGTTGAAACGCAGCGGCTGTGCGGTGACAAGGCCGCCCAGACGATGATGGTCGACAATCTCCACGATTTCGGCGCCGTCAAGGCCGTCGACAGACTGCAGCGCCTCATTGTGGTCAACCAGGATAACCTGCTGACCTGCGTCAACGCTTTCAATCAGACGCGGAGTTTCAAGACCGCGCTCGCCCAAGATCCACTCGGTCTCGGGCGGCAGAGCGCCCAGGCGGCAGGCCTCATACGTAACGTCGCTGCCAGCGCGCTTCGCCAGCTGGTTTTTCAGGTACGCGTAGCCAACAGCTGCGCTGATGGCATCGTTGTCGGGGTTCTTGTGACCGAACACCAGGATGGGTGCCGTCATGTGATCGCTCCTTTGCTTCGCCGGGACTGCCCGGCGTTTCTTTCGTCCTACCCTATTCGGCTTGGCGCGGCGGCGCTACCGCGCGCAGCAAGCTAACACGTTATTATAGCCCCCGCATCGCGCGGCAGCGCGAAACGCAAAGGAAACGCCCACGTATGGGTACGAAAAGGGGTATGCGGACGGGTGCGGGCCGTTCGTGGCGGCGCTTTCAGCTTGCGAATTCCAACATGCTACAAAAATGACGGTTTTTTGGCAGTTTTAAAAGAAGTTGGAATGCGCGAAAAACCTTGCATCAAAGCGCGGCAGGTTTCAATTTTCAAGTTGTCGGCTATATAATTAGCTGACCAGGCGAAACGCACGTAACCCCCTTCGCCTTACCCTCAGCAGCACAAGAAGCCGCCGCCCCACCGCCCAGCCGTATTCCAACATCGCGGCATTTTGACAGCCTTTCGTTCCAACAACCCAAGAAATTGCCGGAAAACCGTCAATTTACCTGCATGTTGGAACGTTCGGCCGCAGAGGCGCAGCGTGTTATCGTGCGCACTTTCGAAAGACGTGCGGGCAATCGGTTAACAAAGCGTGTCGAAACGGGAAAAGCACGTTACGAGCGAGCATCCAATGGCGCAAAGCCGGTATAGTGTTCGCGAGAGAAAACGAGCGAGCATCCGCAGCAACGCATGAAGGAGCGCACATGGAGACGATTGGGCTGACCGACGTTATCGGACCGGTGATGGTGGGACCATCAAGCAGCCACACGGCAGGAGCGCTGCGCATTGCCTATATGGCGCGCAAGCTAGCCGGCGCGCTGCCCGCCCATGTGGAGTTTCGGCTGCTGGGAAGCTTCGCGCACACGTTAACCGGGCACGGCACCGACAAGGCGC
>DJEE01000093.1:21151-21412 GCA_002431805.1 Eggerthellaceae bacterium UBA5906 | reverse complement strand
TCTCTAAAACCGCAGGCTTTACCGGCAACCGCTGCGCCTATACGGTGGTGCCCAAGGAACTGACCCGTCAGGGGCAGAGCCTCAACGCCATGTGGAACCGCCGCCAGTGCACGAAGTTCAACGGCGCCAGCTACATCATCCAGCGCGGCGCGGCGGCTATCTATACCGAAGAGGGCGAGCGTCAGATCGAGGAAACGCTTGCGTACTATCGCAACAATGCTCGCGTGATCAAGGAAGGCCTTGAGTCCGCAGGCTTCACCG
>DJEE01000093.1:9950-21013 GCA_002431805.1 Eggerthellaceae bacterium UBA5906 | reverse complement strand
GCGAACATCATCACCACGCCGGGCGCCGGTTTTGGCCCCTCCGGCGAAGGGTATGTGCGCTTAACCGCGTTCGGCGACGCCGATGCCGCAGTTGAGGCCATGGAGCGCATCAAAAAGCTCATGGCGTAAAAGCTGCAACCTTAGATACATCACATTACAGGGGGCGCCTTGGCGTAAGCCAAGGCGCCCCCTGTATCTGTCGGCTCAACGCACACCAATGTTTCAACAGGCCTCCACGCGTGCTTCTGCGTGCAGTTTTGGCGCAAGGTGTGGGTGCCTTTGCGGTTTGGGCGGGGCTTGCTGTCACAAACTCGCTCGTGTTTGTGTTTTTGTTGAAATCCGGCAAAGTAGCGCATTTTTCGAAAAGCTTGTGACCTGGGAAAATGCAACTCCATCTATGCCGCTACTCAAGACATACGAATTAAAACGCAAACACAAGCGAGTTTGCGACAGCAGGTAGGCGAAATCGATGCTACTCTCGTCCTTCCTTCCGCTTTTCGCGCTTTGCGGCTTGTTCGGCTTCGATTTGGCGTGCGAACTCGTCCATTTTGCGCTCGCCTTCGCTTTTGATGCCGAACAGCGTGCGCCCGCTTGACACGCGTGGCTGCACGTCGCCGTTCATCTGGATGCGCAGCTGGTCTTGGATGCGCTCCCACCTGCGTTCGAAATCGCTGGTCATACGCGCCGCCTAGCCGCGGTAGTCGCAGCGCTTGCAACGGGGCAGCGCCTGCTCGGACGTTTCGCGGAAAAACAGCCCCGACCACTGGCAAATATGCTGCAGCACGGGGATAACAGAGTGCCCCTTCTCGGTGAGCGCATACTCAACACGTGGTGGGATTTCTTCGAACTGTATGCGTTTTACCAGGTCGTTTGCCTGCAAGTCCTTCAACGCCGCCGCAAGCGCGGCATCGGTGACGTCGGTCATTTCCTGGCGGATTGTGCTGTAGCGCATCTGCCCGCCCGCCAGCACGCACAGGATGCGTGACTTCCATTTGCCTCCGAACACGTCAAGCCCGTATTCAAGTGGGCAGCGGATGTCCTTTTCTGTTTTGCGTTTACGGGGCATGCGTCCTCCTTGCGAAAAGTACCTCAGGGCCTAGCAAAGCCGTTGGTTCAATAATAGGCGAGTAGCTTGTAAGGTTAAAGCTACTATAAAAATATTGAGCAACTTAAGATTTCGCTAACCACTTTCAAGGTTTGAGTAGCTTGCGTATGCTGAGTGCACAACGAAGCGCGCATCGTTGACTCATGTTGACACAGCGCGAACCCTCCCTGTATATGCGGAAGGTTGTCGTACGTTTGACCTGCACGCACAGGTTGCCTGCTTGCCAAGCGCCCGGTAGCGTTTCGCATCGTTCGCGTTTTGTCCGTCAGGGCGGCTTGTCCCCCAAGCCGCCCTGGCACCTTAAGCTATGCGAAAGGATTCAACCATGCAAGTTAAAGCCTACCTGCAAATCACCATGAAAATCAGCGAGGCGAACCGTCCGGCCGCTGTGAAGGTATACACCGATTATCGTCAGCCGTTTTTAGACACCATCGAGGGCGCTCTGACGAAGGACCTGCTGGTGCGCGACGAAGACGTGCAGGTGCTGCACGGCTTTGACAGCGTTGAGCACGCGAACGCGTATCTGGGAAGCAAGCTGTTCAAGGACGACGTTGCCACGGGCCTTGCCCCAACGTGGGATGCCGACCCGGTCATCTCGGTGTACGCCGTCGCATAACTTTTGGCTTTGCCTGCACAACTGAAACGTGCTTGTACTGCTTCGGTTGTGCGGTTAAGTTTGCCCGGTGCGCGCTGCGCCAGGCAAGAAACATTCGTTTCACTCTTCCTCGCAGGGAGCCTTGGGATACCAGGGCTCTTTTGCGTTTTCGCAGGTGACACGCTACGCGCGGCCAAACCGCGGCGCGGTGGTCCCGCAAGTTCGCTATACTGGTGACGCTTGTGAAATCAACAGGGAAGGAGCTGCCGTTGAAGCAGTACAAGATGCGCATTGCCGAACGCGAGCTGTCGTTAGCCGACACGCTTGAGGTGCTTGAGGAAGGCCAGTTCATCACCGTTGCAACCGTCGACGAAGACGGCATGCCGTATTGCACGCCGCTGTCGTACGTGGTCGAACGCGGCACGGGGCGTATCGAGCATGCGGAAACAGCTGCTGAAGAACCGGTGCAAACCGGTGAAAACGCAGATGGCAAAGGTGATTGCGAATCATCAGCTGCAAACGGCGCTCCTATCTGCCGCATTTACGTGCACACTACCAACACGTACGGGCACAAGATAGACAACTGGAAACGCGACGGGCGTGTGTGCGGAACCGTGGCCAACGAGGTGGAGCCTTGCTACGAGGAAACCTTCTTCACCAGCCGTTTTGCCACCGCTATGGCTTTTGGCCGCATCCGCCGTGTTGAGGACCCGATTGCCGTGCGCAAAGCGCTGGTGGCGTTGTGCATGAAATACATGCCCAGCGAAAAGCACGAGATCGGCGGCGCAATCCAGCGCGAGTTCGGCATCACGGATGTGTGGTGCATCGATGTTGAAACGCTCACCGGCAAAGCCGGGCGTCGCAAAAACCGCTAGATTCTGTTACACTGCCGAACCGCAATCGCATACAACGCCCTGCCGCCGGGTAGGGAACCGAGCACTCGGATGAATCGCATCGTTAGGCCCTAGAAGATGCGCTTCGCCCGGGTGCTTTTGTTTTCCCGCGCACCTACTGATTCAATGCTTCCGCAAGGTTTTGGCTCGCTGACATATGGGCCAGCGGCAGGGCGTAAAGCGCACACGATAGGAGAGCCTTATGCAGAAGATGATTGTTGAAGAGTCGTTCTGGAACGTGTTACCCGACACGCGCATCGCCGTGATGGTGGTCAGCAACATGAAGCGTGCTGAGGAAGTGCCCGAGGCCGACCGCAAAGCGATAGCGCAGCTGCTTGCCCAGGCAAACGCCGCCGCTGACCAGCACCTTACCAGCAACACCATCTCACAAAACCAGGTGGTGGCCGTATGGCGCGACGCGTATAAGCAGTTCAAAACGAAGAAGGGCGCGCGCTGCTCGGTGGAGAACCTGCTCAAGCGTGTGCTGAAGGGCAACCCGGTTGGCTCCATCACGCCTTCGGTGGACATCTACAACGCCATCTCGCTTAAATACGCGCTGCCGGTTGGCGGCGAAGACCTTGATGCCATTAAAGGCGACTTCCGCTTAGGCGTGGACGAACAAGGTGGCAAAGATTTCCTGCCGCTCGGCGAAGAAGCGTCCGACCCCACGTTGCCCGGCGAGGTTTGCTACTACGACGACGCCGGTGCGGTGTGCCGGTGCTTCAACTGGCGCGATGGCCAACGCACGCAGCTGACCGACACCACGCAAAACGCGGTGCTGGTTATGGAAAGTGTCGATCCGGCGCGCGCAGAGGACCTGCAGGCCGCGCTCGACGAGTTTGCACAACTTATGCAGCGCTATCTAGGCGCGGAAATCAAGGCGAAGCAAGTGCTCACGCGCGAGCAGCCCGCTATGGTGCTGATCCCGTAAGGGCATATCGTAGGACCGGTGTAAATCGGTGACCGCTCGAGGACACGTGCCTCGCAGAACCAAACAACGCCTCAAAACTGTGCATTTTCTGCACAATGAGCAATTCGCTCATATTTAAATCGTTCCAAGACACAAAATACCCTGGTGAGGAATAAACCTCACCAGGGTATTTATCTACCAGGAAGCAACCTCAGCAGGTAGCTTCAAAAGCGGCTTCGGAAAGCATTTGCCTAGCAGTTCTCGGCAGCAGCCTTCACGCCTTCCTCATGTGCGGCACCCTCAGGCGTATCTTCGTCGGCATAGCTGCGCTTCTTCAGCAGCATGGATACCGCCAGAGCGGCCACGGCCAGCACCAGCGTGAACATAAAGCCCCAGTGCACGCCGTTGGTGAACGCCACGGCGCCGCCCTCGGCGCTTGCAGCCTGGCCCATGCCAAGCAAGCTGGTGGACACGGCGGTGGCAATGGCACCAAGCACCTGCTGCAGCGTGTTCATCATGGTGGAGCCGTCGGCGTTCATGCGGTGCGGCAGCGAGTTGAGCGCGCTCGTTTGGCTCGGCGACATGGCCAGCGGCACGCCGATCATGAGGATGATATGCGCGGCGATCACGTACGCCACGGGCGAATCGGGAGAGGCCATCAGGAACATGACCGCGCCCACGATGGACAGCGCGAAGCCCGCGCGCGCCGGGATGCGAGCGCCGATGCGGTCGTACAGGCCGCCGGCAATCACCGACACGATGCAGTTCACCACGCCGCCGGGCAGCATGAGGATGCCGGCCATGGCAACGGGCAGCAGCATGCCGCTTTGGATGTACTGCGGCAGCAGGTACATGGCCGACAGCGTGATGCCGAAGTTGAGCATGACAAGCGTCACGCCCACGCGGAAGCCCTGCAGGGAGAACACGCGCATGTCAAGGACGGGCGTTTCCATATGCAGCTGACGGTACACGTACACCGCCAGGCACACCAAGCCGATGACCAGCGCGCCGATGACCTCGACGCTGGTCCAGCCGTACAGGCTGGCAAGACCGGCGCCCAGCACCACGCCGCCAAAGCCCAGGGCGGACAGCACGCAGGACAGCACGTCCACATGCGGACGGGTGAGCTTGTAAGGGTTGACCAGGAACTTCGCCGCGAACACCATGGCCACGGCCAGCACCACGGCAAACGTGAAGAAGATGAAGCGCCAGCTGAGCGCGCCCAGGATGATGCCCGACAAGGTGGGGCCGATGGCGGGCGCGAACATGATGATGAGCGCCGTGAGTCCCATGGCCTTGCCGATGCCCACCGGCGGGAACACCTCGAGCACCACGGCGAACATCATGGGCAGGATCAGGCCCGTGCCGACGCCCTGGATAAGACGGCCGGCGAGCATGACCCCAAACGACGGGGCGAGGCCGCTGACAAGCGAGCCCACGAAGAACGCGCCGAGCGCGAACATGGTGAGCTTGCGAACGCTGAACCATTTCATAAGCAGGCTGGCAAGCGGCAAGACCACGCCGATGACCAGCATATATCCGATGACGACCCATTGCATGACCGCGACGTCGACGCCGAACGCCTCCGTCAACTGCGGCAGGGCGATGTTCAGGCTGGTTTCGCTGAACATGCCCGTGAAGCCGCCTAAATACAGGCCCATCATGGTCAAATAGGGGTTCGGCACCTCAACGCGTGCCTTATGGGGATCAAAACCTTGCATACTGTGTTCCGTGCATTCCTTTCCAATGTCTTGCAGCAGCGCCTGCCTGCGGTAAGCGGGGGTATCGCTCACGTGGGGCAAGTGGGCATCGCCCGCGTGAACGGGGGGACGGAGCGGGTGTTCAGGATAAGACTTCGGGAAATGCAAGCCTTGCCCTGAATACCACCTCCGTCCCCCCGTTCACGGACGCCCTTCTGCCGAACCACCGCGGCCCGGGCCTTTTCGCCGCAAACA
This sequence comes from Eggerthellaceae bacterium UBA5906, assembly GCA_002431805.1. Classification (GTDB taxonomy): domain Bacteria; phylum Actinomycetota; class Coriobacteriia; order Coriobacteriales; family Eggerthellaceae; genus Senegalimassilia. The sequence continues at coordinate 15,555 of DJEE01000093.1, read as the reverse complement.
AAAAGCGGGGCTGCAAAGGAAGCTTTCATCCTTTGCAGCCCCGCTTGGGCGCTACTGACTACCACTAATTGTCTCTAGCCTAGCAGAAACCGTTACCATTTCGTAAGCGTTGAATTTATGGAGAATAGCGAAGACTTCGTTGTGTTCCGCAGTGCAAAACCAGCATTGCAGCCCCGGTTTTTACGAACGAACCCTGCATCAGCCCGTCCGTAATCGTCCGCTTGCATGAACTGGCTAAACGACTTGTTTTGAATCGGTTTTGATACGTGCGATACGCTAGAATTTTCGTATCTTGAAGTATCGTTTCGAAAGAAGGCCCCCTATGCGCTGCGCAACGTTTTCCGACCACAGCACGAAAACCGGCATAGCTGCAGGTAATGCGCGTATGCAGCGCCTGCGTGTGCTTGCCGGTTTGCTGCTTGCTGCGGCGGCGTTGGCGCTGTGCGCAACTTTCGTCATGCCCCAGCGCGCTCATGCCGAAACGGTGTACTCGTCGGCACAGCTTTTGCGCTCCACCGACAGCAACATCACGCTTGGGTGCAACATCACGCTCGATTCTTACTGGGAGCTTTCGCAAGATCGCCGCGTCAAGCTCGACCTCAACGGTTACACGCTCACGCGCGGGCTTACCGAAGAGAAAAGATGGGGCTGCGTCATCTACATGGCTCGTGACGCGCAGCTGACCATCTGCGACGGCATCGGCGGCGGCAAGATCACCGGCGGCTACGGCAAAAACTGCGCAGGCGGCATCCATGCCAGCCGCGGCAACCGCATCTGGGTTAACGGCGGCAGCATCGAGGGCAACCAGTCCTCGTGGGACGGCGGCGGCGTGTATTTGGGCAGCGGAACGTACCTGTTCCTCAACGGTGGCTCCATCACCGCCAACAAGGCCATCGACTGCGACGGCGGCGGCGTGCACGCGGGCAAGGACTCGAAGTTCTTCATGTACTCAGGTCAGCTTTCCAACAACACCGCTACCGACAACATGGGCGGCGGCGTGTACGTTAACAAGGCAAATGCGATCGTATACGGCGGTACCATCAGCGGAAACAGCGCGTTGCGCGGCGGTGCGTTCTTCCAGAATCAGCGGTCGATGAGCGTCGTCGGCGGCACGTTCACCAACAACATTGCGCAAGATAGCAGCGGCCGGCAGGTTGCTACCACAAGCGGTGGTGCCATTGCTGCGATTGATGCCACGGTTGAGGTGTCTGGCGCCACGTTCGAAGGCAGCAAAGCGTATTATGGCGCCGCTATATCGATGATCAGCGACGCGGACGCAACGCTGAAGAACGTTACCGTTCAGGGCTGCACGTCCTCAAGCGGCGCGGTGAGCGCAATCGAGCAATCCAGCCTGCGCATGACAAATTGCACGGTGCGCAACAACAAAGGCACGTATGCCAGCGCCATTTTCGCGGCCACGGAAAATAACTCGTTCGACAGTTGCACCATTACGGGAAACAGCCGTGTGGAAGGCGGGACGTATTATGCTGCCGTGTATTCGGGTACGAAGAGCTTCGATGCCACGTTGAACTTTTCGGGTACCACCATCATCGACGGCAATGACAACGGGGCTGATTACGCCATTCTTGCAGGCAAAATCCGCCTTGATTCAAGCGACAAGGTGGTTATCGGCGATGCGGGCGTTTGCGTGCGCGATGGCATCGACTGCGCCGACCTTTCCAACGTCGCGACGCGTGTCACGGTAGCGTACCCCACCGGCAAGCCGTGGTCGTGGAAGGACTCGTGGGCCTTCGCGTCGTTTAGTCGCGAATCGGATGCCCAGGCAAACATCGCGAAATTCGTGTGCGCGGATTCCTCCCGCTGCGTGGTGCGAAGCGGCTCCAAGCTCTACTTGCGCAGCGCCGAGGGTCTGCGCGGCCTGCATACGCTTTCCATCACAAAGGCGAAAGTGAGCGAGCCGGGCGGCGATCACAGCAGCTCAGCTATTTCATTCGAGCAGGTCATCAAAAGCGCGCAGGATAAAACCATGTCCTTTACGTCCGACGTCTCCATCGACCTTGAGCATCTTGACGTTACGCTCGAATACACCGACACGTTCGTGAACACCAGCGGCAAAAAGGTCTATCGCACGGCCGATGGCGGTGAATCGGCTGAACCGGTAACGCTGACGAAGAAGCTGACATCGCAGGACCTCACGTCTACGCGAACGTTTGAGGTTTCGGCGGCCGGCCAAGACAAGGCAGCGGGGCTTACCAGCTACGACTCGGTCAACATCACGGTAAGCTCTGAACCGGCGCCTACCACCGTCATGCTGAAGATGAAGGAATTCAGCACCGCGGGCGTGGGTTCGTGGTCGGGTACCATGCGTCGCGCAGGCGATGCCGACATGACCATTTCCACGGCAAGTGAATATCAGAATAATCCTGTTTCCGGCTGGGTGCAAAGCACCGACGGGGGCACCACCTGGGAAAATGCATCGACGAATGTGGCGAAGGAATCCGACGGCATCACGTCGTTCATATACCATACGCCCACAAACGTCGAGGGCACTCTGCTGCTGCGCCCGGTCTATCAGGTAAGCAAAGTGGTGCTGCGCAACACGGTGCTGGTACCCGGGAACCTGTTGCCGTCGCAGTTCGAATGGTCGTCCCTGTCCACAGGCGATCGCAGCGGCGTCTCTGGCACGGCGCCCATCACCTGGACAAGCGAAGCATCAGGCGCTGTGATTCGGGAATTTACCAAGTACACTGCAAAGGCTTCCGTCGACCTGGGCGAGGACTTCGTGGTGGCGTCGGGCACGCAGGTGGTGATGGGCGGCGGCGATGCGACGCCCGTTTCCGTGCAGGTTGAGTATCCAAGCACGCTTCATGTGGCGGTTGATTTGACCTCGGGGCACGACCGCTCGAAATACCGTGACTTGACGTACTACAACGAAGACGACGATTCCACCTCGGTGTTGCTGACGCGCGTTGGCAGTGAGGTGGCCCTTCGCGCACACGAAAGCACGCAGGAGAACTCGACGTTCGATCGCTGGGAATTCAAAAGCGGCATGCCGACGGTGCACGAGGACCTTGAAAACCGCACGATGCGGTTTACCATGCCGTGGAATGATGTTGAGCTGGTAGCTCATTATAAGCAAGCTGTTGGCAAGTTTGTTGTCGATGCATTTGACAAGCCCGAAGCTGGCAAACCGCTTGCTACGCAAGTGACCTACGTGCTTGACGCGCCCGCCAGTGCTGGCGGTGACAAGTACCAGGAGCATACAGCCACGCTTACGTGGCAGCCGGCGGGCGAGGGCTCGTCGCACACGGCGGCCTGGGGAACCGTGTACACGGCCACGGCTGACCTTGACCTGGGTGACTCCTATGCTGCCGATCGCGTTTCGGGTAGCGTCTGGGATGGCGAAAAGGAAGCTACGGGCTACAACCTGGTGCTCACCAAGGTTTCCGACCACGTGGTGCGTGCGACGTTCTCGTTCGACGCCACTTCGCTGCCGCATGTTGACAGCGTGGAAAAACCCAACGACATTCAGGTTGCGTACGGCACGCCGCTCAAGCGTGCTGATCTGCCGCGTTACGTGAACGCCACGCTTTCCAACGGCGAGCAGCGCAGCTTGCGCGTGCGTTGGACGTCGGCGGACTACAACCCAAGGGAAGCGGGCACCTATACCGTAACGGGCACGCTGGTGCTGCCGGACGGGATCGAGGAGAGCAGCCAGGATTCGTTCACCATCAAGGCTACCGTGGTCGCGTTCGACCCGCCGCAGGCTTCGGTCGCGCCCGGCACGTACGACAGCGCGCAAACGCTTGAGCTGACCTGCGCCGATGCCGACGCGAAAACCATTTGCTACTCGTTGGACGGCTCGCCCTACATGGTCTACGACGGCCCCATTGCCCTTGAGGGCACCGAAGGCGAAAGCGTGCAACATACCGTTAAAACCTACGTTATCGGCACGAAGGCGGGCGACGAGATCACCAGCGAAACCGCAACGTATACCTACGCCATCAGCATCCCCGTGTCCGAGTACGCGTTGCATGTGACCAATGGCGCTGCGTATGATATGTATGGGCAACAAATCACCAGCGCGAAGGTTGGCCAAACGGTGTACGTGGAGCCCAACGTGCTTGAGGCCAAAACGTTCAAGCAGTGGAAGGCGCAGGGCATCACGCTCGGCCCCGATCAGGAACGGGAGCCCCTCCTTGCGTTCGCCATGCCACGAGGCGATGTGTCGCTTGAGGCGGTGTACGACGACGTGCCCGTGGCGTCTACGTTCGCGGTGAGCGTCGACGCGCCGGTGGCGGGCAAACTGCTTGCGCAATCGGCGAAGGTCGAGGTAGCGGGGCAGTCGTTCGATGTGCCGAAGGAGCTTATCACGTGGAGGGACGCCGCCACCGGACAAGTTGCGCAGCGCGCTGAAGCGGGCAAAACGTACGCGGTGTCCATCGGTGAATTTAGGGTTCCGGGTGGTGCGAGCGTGCCGCAAGACGCGAATGCTACGGTCAATGGCGCATCCGCGCAGCTTACGCGCTCGACGGACGGGTACGCGTACACGGTTTCGTGCGAGCTTGCAACAGGTGAAGGCCCTGCCGCGCAGGACCATACCGTTACGGTTGAACACTGGGTGAACGGCGAGCAAGCTGCCGCGCTTACCCAGACGTTTGCGTGCTCGGATGGCGGCACGGCATACGTGTCGACGAACACTGCTGGTCACAGCAGCGTCGATGGGGCCGTGTTCGATCACTGGGAGGAAATAGGCACCGCAACCGGTGTGGTAACCGATGAAAACCGTACTAACCCGCTGCTCGAGTTCACCGTGTCCGCGGACGTGCATCTGAAGGCGGTGTACACCGCGTCCATCACTCAGGTGACGCTGGGTATTCCCATGCCGGTTGCCGGTCAACAATTCGAAGGTGCCGCAAGCGCCTCGTACACGGCGCGCGGCAACGTGCGCGACCTTGATGCGTCGAAGGTGAACGTGCGCTGGTTTAGCAATGGTGCAGAAGCAACAGACACCGCCGACTGGGAAACCGCCTACACGGCGGTCGCAACCATCCCGCTTGCCGAGCTTTCCGGCGAGTTGGCTGACGGATTGGCCGCAAAGGTTGAAGGCGCACGTGCGACCAACGCGTATGTGGACGGCGATTTGCTGGTGGTCACGGCAATCTATCAAGACACGGAAAACCGCGTGAAGGTTGCCTCGCTCGATGCGGTTCCGGCGGTGTCGGACGTGGCATGGGACACGGAGATCGCCGACATGACGCTGCCACGGACCGTGGGCTATACGCTTGCCGATGGCGCGACGGGCCAGGCTGAGGTTTCTTGGGACGCAAACTCGTCTAATCCCGAATACGACCCATACCTCACGCACGCGCAAACATTTACCTTGACGGGCACGCTCACTTTCCCGAAAGGCGTGAACCCTGACGGGCATACTACGGCAACGGTGCAGGTGAGCGTGAACGCCGCACCGACGCTGACGACGTACGAAGTGGACTACTTCATGCAGAAGGAGGACTTGTCGGGCTACGAGCCGGGCGGACCGGTTGCCGATAAAGAATTCATTCAGGCGTACGAAGGTACTACCGCTGAGGCGTATACCGATTTGGAGATGGGTTTCGATGCGCCGGTGGTTACCTACACCGAC
>DJEE01000093.1:8207-9835 GCA_002431805.1 Eggerthellaceae bacterium UBA5906 | reverse complement strand
GGCGACGGCTCCACGGTGGTATACGTGCGCTACCCACGCTCAACCTGGCAAGCAGCCCAATTCATGGGCGGCTCGCTACGCATGGACAAGTACAAGCAACCCGACGGCACCTACACCTACGACAAAACCGACCTCCGCTTTGGCTACCACATCACCCTGCCAAAAGGTGCGAAACTGATAAGCTGGGGCTGGGATTATGGTAAATCCGCAGATAGGCTGGATTACCATCGCAATGGTACGAATTATATTGTGTTGGATAACGACGGAAGTGGGCAAATTTTAGAATCCAATTTGCTTTTTGAGCGTGTGCCGCTCTCCGGTTACAAAGACGTTCGATATGTTCGTATGACTGTTACTTATGAGCTTAATGGTGAACGCCATACGTATGTTGGGGAAACAGTGAAGCGCTCCGTCGCAGAAGTGGCATCTGCTGTGGCGCATTCTTCCTCTGAAACTCAGGAAGCCAGAGAATATGCGCAGAAAATTTTGAACGCGCTTGAAAAAGAATAGCGAGGAGATAAGTGAATATAAAACGGGAAAACATAGGTGAATCTGCAAATGTAAAAGCGACATACTCCACGCCTTGTATGACGGTTGTTGCTGTGCATGGAGAAGTCGTGGTTCAAACATCCCCTCCCAGTCCCGATAACCCTGTACCTTTTGAGCTCGAGAGTCTCACGTCTAATGTCAATCTTCTCGGCGAATAGCCCTCAACTCTAGGAGCCTTCCATGCATACGCATTCCGCACTCCCCAAACGAATAGCAACTGCGCTCGTCGGCACCACGTTGTCGCTCACGCTGGCTGCCGGCTTGGTGCCCGTGGCCGCCACGCAGGCGTTCGCCAGTTCGCTTGACAATGCGATTGCCGCGAGCGCCAACAACGTCAAGCGCGCCGACACCATCAAAACCACGCGTCTTACCGTCGTGCGCAACATGAACGACATGGCCGCCGATGAAAGCAACGTTGCCGCGCCCGGAGCATATGCCTTCATCAACGGTGACCGCGCGGTGCAGTACACGGCCGACATCAGCGGCAACCTTGAGCTGCCCATAAAACCGGGCGACACTATCACCGTTGGTTTGCGCGTGGGTTACCAAACGTTCAACGAGCGCACGCTCACCTACGATCAGGCAACCACCACCAGCGTCATCCGCCTGCAGCGAGCTGACGCCAACCGCCCGGTGGCAAACGCCGTGTACATCAACAACATGGATATGCTCTACACCAGCTCCATCCTTTCCGATGACGACATGAAGGCTGAAACCACGTTCACGGCCGACATCGACTGGGGCAACGGAGGGGCTGGCACGGCGCAGCTGGTGTGCTCCAACGTTGCCGTAGACATGGACGTTAACGGCAACACCGCCACCTGGACGGGCAAGCCCAACACGCTGGAGCTTGCCGACGCACTGTATCTGGTTGCCACCAGCGCCAACGGCACCACCACTAAGCGTCAGGTTAAAGTGAGCTCCAGCAAGCAGGGTGCCCTGAATAAGTTATTCAACGGCGGTAGCCTTACGTTCGGCGACTGCATGTTTTTAAAGCTGCCCAACACCATTCCCGTTATCGGTGGCATGACGCTTAATTCGCCCGACTTCGCAAGCTTTCTTGCCCTTAACGCATCGGC
>DJEE01000093.1:2093-8096 GCA_002431805.1 Eggerthellaceae bacterium UBA5906 | reverse complement strand
CCCGCATCGGGTGGCACGGGCAAAGAAACGAAAAAGGAAACAAGCAATGTTGTTGACATGATCAAAGGCGACAACTACGGCTTTTGGGATGTTAGCGACATCGTAAAGAAGAAGGAGAAGTTCAAGCAGCTGCTGGAAAACATTAAATCCAACGGCTATGGCGACACGGTATCGCCTGGCCAGGGCTCATGGGGTGTGTCTGCCACCATTTACGGTTTGGGTTATCTTGAAGGCACGTACGACCAGTATGGCGAAACGTCGTTGGCCGGCGGCGGCCTGGGCATTGAGCCGTACATTTTCCTTTCCGGCAGCTTCTACATTTACCCGCCCATTTATTTCGAAAGCTCGCTTATTGCCGACCCGGTGCTGAAGCTGGGCGTTGCCGTTGACGATGACGGTGGCGTCTACTGCAAGGGTTCTGCGGACATCGACATCACCTTGTCCGCCGGTTTAGGCATTGGATACATGGGCTTTGTGGGTGTCAGCGGTGGCGTCACCGGCACCGTGTCCCCGTCATTCTCATCGGATGCGCCTTCCAGCGTGTCGCTTTCCGCAGGTGGGTATGCGCAGGTCAAACTGCTGTTCTTCCAAATGAAGAAAGTTTGGAACTTTGCGAAGGCAACCTTCCCGAAGCAAAACGCTCAGGCGGTGGCGCTGCTTTCCGTGAATGGCGAAACCATGGCGGTGCCTATTGACGACAACCTGCTCACGTCGCTTGAACTGGACGACCTCGACCAGTTCCAGGTTGAGGATTTCTCCTACCTTGACGAAGGCAGTGCGGATTACGGCGGCGTTGAAACCGACAACAACAGTGCGGTGCTGCTTACCAGCGCTGGTAGCGATGTGACGGGCGACGCCGTGCAGCGCACGGGCACTACGCTGCGCGAGAACATCTATCGCGATTCGCAGGTGCGCTATGTTGACCTCGGCGACGGCAACCGCTTGGCGCTGTGGAACGACATTCCCTCTGACCGCGCGAAAAACGCCGACGGCGTGCAGCTGATGTACAAGCACTATGATGCGAAAAACGGCTGGGAACAGGGTGTTCACGTGGTGAACGCCAGCGGCCAGGGCTCGGACACCTATGATGGCACGTTCGACGTGCAAACGGCTACCGACGCAAAGGGTCAGCGTCATACGTACGTCATCTGGCAAAACGCCAGCACGCAGGTGGCGGGGCAGAGCAACGTTACCGAAGTTGCCAAGAACATCGACCTGGCGGTTTCTGAGTTCGATGAATCGTCCATGGAGTTCAGCGACCCCGTTATTATCGCCGACCCCGGGTTTGCCGCTTCGCCCACCATTGTCACCAACGGCACGTCCACGTATGCGGTATGGCAGTCCAACAGCGACATTTCGGGCACCGATTTGGGTGCAAAGGGTGGCAACAGCGTCAAGTATGCGAAGGTCGGCGAAAATAAGGACGGCGACTTGGTAGTAGACACGCCTGTCACCCTTGCCGCAGACCAGCCTTATATCGCAAACCTTTCGGCGAACATGACGGCCAATGGGCGCCTGCAGGTGGCGTACGTTACCGATACGGCCGATCCCGATAGCATCGGCCAGGATGGCGGTACCACGCACCTGGTGTTCACCGACAACGCGCTTGCAAACACGATAGCTTGGGATCATCACGACGGCGTGGCCGCAACGTCTGAGGCCGCCGACGGTGAAGTGGGAACGTACACGCCGGGCAATAGTGCCACCGAGGTGCCCAAGTCCACCGCGTCTCAGGCCATTGCCGCGCCGAAATACTTCAACGACACGCTGTACTACACGCTTGGCGGCGTGGTGCAGTTTGGCAGTGCCGCTACGCCGGCAAACACCGGGTATGCCGTTAACGGCGATTACAAAATTATGCAGCTTGACAATCAGCTGTGCGTGGTAACGCTCGACGGCGAAGATTTGGCCACCACGCTGCATGCCTGCTATCTGAAAACCGACGAGACGCACGAAACGTTCGAGTGGGTGGAAGGCGTTGACCTCACGCCGAACGACAACATCACGTCCGAGCAGGCGCAGGAAGCGGGCCTTTCGGCTGACGACGCGCAGTACAACAACGCCATCCGCAGCTTTGATGCGTTCCAGGGCAGCGACGGCACCATCCATGCGCTGGTGAACAACGCTCAGCTCACTGACACGCTGGAAAGCCTTGAGGGTAAAAGCGGGGATGACCCTGCGGTTGCAAGCTTCGACCCCTACGGCACTTCGCGCTTGCAAACGGTGAACATAAGCGCAAGCGTCAGCGGTAAGTCGAATGCCAACGAGGTTGCCTTCGATGCCGAGCAGTACGTGGACGGCAACAACCTTACGCTTTCCGTTCCGGTGAAGAACCTGGGCACGCGCACGGCAACCGCAACCGATTGGAAATCTGGCCAGCTTTCTGAAAACGGCCTGTATGTGACTGCATATGGCCTGAACAACGACGGCACGGTAAACGAGGATGAACCGGCGGTTGTTGAGTCAATCGACAAAGACCTTGCACCGGGTGAGGAAGACACCGTATACATTTCCTGGCCGGTGAGCGATGCGGGCGCGCAGCAGGTGCATATCCGCATAACCAATCTTCCTAACACCGGCAACGCTGAGCAGGATGCTAAGGACGCTAAGGTGTACGACGAGTTCACCATCCCGCTTATAAACAACGACGTGGAAGTGCGCGATATGACGGCAGTGCGCGATGAGAACAACAACGTGGTGCTTTCGGCCAGCGTTGCCAACAACGGCTACACCGATGCCGATGGGGTGCAGGTGAAGGTGGCGCGCGCCGCTCGCACGGGGGAAGCCGTGGATACGCAAAGCATGTCCGACCAGGCGCAAAGCACCGCGGGCAGCCTGTTGGGTGCTAGCAGCGGCACTGCTCAGGCCGTTGCGTACAGTGCGGACGGCGCTTCGGCTGCGGACGGCACAAGCCTGGTAACGCTGACGTCGAAGGATATCGACGGCACCATTGCGGCAGGGGAGAGCGCAAACGTTTCGTACGTGGTGCCCGCCGACCAGGTGCAGGACAGCGATGTGTTCTACGTGTACCTGACCAGCTACGAGGATTCCAGCAGCGATGCGGATACAGGCGGCCAGCGCCCTGTGGTGTTCGCGGCTGATAGCGGCACCACGCAGGTGGCTTCGGCCAAGGGCAACGATTTCGATTACCGTCCCGCCCCGGCTAAGGTAGCGAAGGCCGAGGACACGCCGGTGAGTCCGGGCGGCGGCTCTGGCGGTGACCCCGAACCCAAGCCGAAGCAAGACCCCGCAACACCCGAATCGCCTGATAACGGCAACAACCTTATCGGCGGCGGCGTTGCAACGGGCGACCAAATGGCGTATGTGGCGCTAGCGCTTGCGCTGCTTGCCGTGGCAGCTGCAGTGGTTGCCCTGATTGCGCGCAAGCGCCGTGGCCCGAAGGCATAACGCGAGATTCCGTAGCGCTGCCAAAGCCTACGCGAGGCCGGGAGGTTCTCCCGGCCTCGTTGCTTTTGTCGGGACACGTTGCCGCATTCACCTCGCATTTTGTATAAGAGCGCGAATATTTACGATTACGGCGCATGCGCATACGCTTTTGATACGCCCGATAGGGTACTATAAAGCTATCATATTCGAACCCTAAGGAAAGGATTCCTTATGAGCAACTGGAATGACATTGCCGCCTGGAAAAAGTTTCTGAACACCTTCACCGTTGTGTTCATTGCCATCGACGTGATTTTCATCGTGTTGGGCATTCTGTTCGCAACGGGACTTGTCGAGGCGGACATCGTGCTGGATGTTTTCGGCGCTAGCCCGGATCAGCTTGCTGGTACCAGCGCTGCCGCGTTCGCAACCGTCATTGGCATTTCGTTCGTCATATCGTACGCCGTCAACCTCATTTGCCTGCTGTTCGTGCGTCGCGGCGTGAAGGATCCCAGCAAGATGACCGTTGGCATGGTGTTGTTCGGTATCCTGTCTGCGCTTTCCCTCATCAACCTGGTAAGCACCATCGCCGGTGGCTCCGGGTTCAGCAACATCCTGACCGTGCTGTGCACCACCATTCTGAACTGCGGCGTGTTTGCAGGTTGCTACAAAGTGCGTGCGGCAGCAAAAAACTAATAGGTAGCTGTCACAAGATCCGTACAGCAGCAAAGAGCTAATCAGCGCACATCTCAACCAAATCTTGCACGAAAGACCCGCCGGCACATGCCAGCGGGTCTTTCTTTGTGCACTGAACCACATTTTGCTTTGTTGACCTGCGCTGATGTTGTTGTTGAGCCGTTTTGGAACGTGTGGAGCTGAAAACAACCTAAAAATGAGCCAGCGAGCCACTTTTGCATAACGCGAGTTTGGTAAGCTGTGGGCAAAGAGTTTCGTCGTGCTCGTATTCGAAGCAAAGGAAGCTGCCATGGCTCAAGAATCGGTTAACTATCAATGTCCGAACTGCATGGGCCCGCTGCACTACGTGGGCGAAAGCGGCAAGCTCGAGTGTGACTTTTGCGGGTCGTCGTTCACGCCCGCCGAAGTTGAGGCTGCCTATGCGGCCAAACAGCAGGCCGCCGACGAGAAAGCCCAGGCTGCCGCCGCTCGCGCTGAGGCGGGGGAGCAGTCTGATTTCGACCGTATGGCCGATGAGGCCGCCGGGGCGTCGTCGGTCGTCACCGACCAGGTGATCGACGAGGCGGTGGCCGTTGGCGCTGCGGCGGATAACCCCATCGCGTCGTATCTTTCCCGTGCAAGCTGGAACGAGGATGAGCGCGCCGGCATGCGCTCGTACGTCTGCTCGTCGTGCGGCGCGCAGCTCACGGTGGATGCTACCACCGCAATCGAGGAATGCCCCTACTGCGGAAACCAAGCCATGGCCCCCGGCGCCTTCGTCGACGGCGCGAAACCTGACGTGCTCATTCCGTTCAAGTTGGACAAGTCGGCGGCTGAAAGCGCGCTTACCAAGTATTACAAGGGCAAGAAATTCCTGCCGAAGGAGTTCGCCTCGGCGAATCGCATTGCGCACGTACAAGGTGTGTATGTGCCGTTTTGGCTGTACAACGGCACGGCCAGCGGCCAGGGCACGTTTGAGGCGCGCAACATTCGCGTGTGGCGCGAGGGCAAGTACGAAATCACGGAAACCGACGTGTATCGCGTGTGGCGTCAGGGGTCGTCGGAGTTTTCTCGCGTGCCCGCCGACGGTTCGGCGAAGATGCCCGATGGGCACATGGACGCCATCGAGCCGTTTGACTACGGGGAGTTGCAGCCGTTTTCCGTGGCGTACCTGCCGGGGTATTCGGCCGAGCGCTACGACCAGGATGCGGACGATTGCCGGTACCGCGCCGTGCGACGTATGGAGAACACGCTAGCTGAGCAGCTGCGCGGCACCGTTACGGGGTATGACCAGGTGGATAGCGGAAACGTGGACGCCGACGTGCAGTTCACGGAACCGCAGCAGGCATTGCTGCCGGTGTGGATGCTGCACACGCGCTGGCGCGACGAGGACTATCTGTTCGCCATGAACGGCCAGACGGGGCGCTTGGTGGGCGACCTGCCGGTTTCGCCGTTGAAGGTGGTGGCGTGGTTCGCGGGCCTGTTCGCGGTAGCGTGCGCCATCATGGTGGGCCTTGACGTGGGGTATTTCCAGTTCGACGACACGATGAGCCGCGTGCTGGTAGACGGTTGCGTGCCGCTGGCCATCGCGGGCGGCGTGTGCTGGTATTTCTATTCGGAAATGAAAACGGCGAAGGAGCAAGACGCGGCGCACGCCTACGTTGCGGAAGGCGGGTTTGACCTTACTGGCAGCAACGATCAGTTCGTCAACTCGTTCCGCACCCGCACGCTGGTGGAACCCGACAATAACGACAACAGGCCGTAGGGGTTGTTAGAGGTAAGCGCTTGCGCGAACGCGAAGGCGGAGCGGGCGCTCGGGATAACGCATACGGGTACTCGGGGCACCGCATGTGTGAACGCGGGGACGGAGTGGGCGTTCACAAAAGCGTTTTGGGAAATGAAATGGCCACCGTGAACACGCCCCTCCGTCCCCGTGTTCACGGT
>DJEE01000093.1:431-1980 GCA_002431805.1 Eggerthellaceae bacterium UBA5906 | reverse complement strand
GTGAACGAAACGGTTTCGCTACAGTTTTGCTGGTGGGCGCGCAGGTTGGGTACAAGATAAGCAGGCAGTTGACGTTCAGGCGCATTTGAGATTGACATGCAGTAACGGCATTCGGGATTAGGAGAGTAGTATGGGCATCATCAAAGCTGGCATCGGCGCGGCAACAGGCGTGTTGGCCGATTCGTGGCGCGACTATTTTTACTGCGACGCGCTTGAGAGCAACGTGCTGGTTGCCAAGGGGCAAAAGCGCACGTCAGATAAGGGTCGCAGCTCGAACACAAAGGGTGAGAGCAACATCATCTCCGACGGCTCCATCATCGCCGTGAACGAGGGTCAGTTCATGATCATCGTGGAGCAGGGTGCCATTGTGGACGCGTGCGGAGAGGCGGGCGAGTACCTGTACGACAAGTCCACCGAGCCGAGCTTGTTCTTCGGCGAGGGTTCGCTGAAGGAGCGTATCTTGGCGTCGTTCGATCGCGTGGGCACGCGCTTCGGCTTCGGCGGCGACACGGGCAAAGATCAGCGCGTGTACTTCTTCAACGCCAAGGAGATCATGGGCAACAAGTACGGTACGGCGCAGCCGGTGCCGTTCCGCGTAGTTGACGCGAACATCGGTCTTGACGTGGACATTTCCGTGCGTTGCAACGGCGAGTATTCCTACCGCATCGTCGATCCGCTCATGTTCTACAAAAACGTGTGCGGCAACGTGGAGGAGCCGTTCACGCGCGACAAGATTGACTCGCAACTGAAAAGCGAGCTGCTCACGGCGTTGCAACCGGCGTTCGCGAAGATTTCCGCCATGGGCGTGCGCTATTCGGCGGTGCCGGCGCACACCGTTGAACTGGCCGACGCGCTTAACGAAGTGCTGTCCGAGAAGTGGGGGCAGCTGCGCGGCATTCAGGTGGCCAGCTTCGGCGTGAACACCATTGCGGCGTCCGAGGAAGACGAGCAGATGATCAAGGACCTGCAGAAGGCCGCCGTGATGCGCGACCCGAACATGGCCGCCGCAAATCTGGCCGCATCGCAGGCCGATGCCATGCGTATGGCCGCCAGCAACGAAAACGGCGCCATGATGGGATTCATGGGCATGGGCATGGCGAACGCCGCCGGCGGCATGAACCCGCAGGGGCTGTACGGCCAGGGCGGCGGCGTGCCGCAAAGCCAGTATCCGGTGGCAGCCGGCGGCGGGTTTGCAACGCCGGGCGTGCCGGCAGCACCTGCGGATGATGGCGCGTGGACGTGCAGCTGCGGTGCCAGCAACACCGGCAAGTTCTGCGGCAACTGCGGTAGCCCCAAGCCCGAGGCACCTGCTGCAGCAGGTGAGTGGACCTGCGAGTGCGGCGCGAAGAACGCTGGCAACTTCTGCAGCAACTGCGGCAAACCGAAGTCGGCGGCCGATGGCGGCTGGGATTGCTCGTGCGGCCAGCACAACACCGGAGCCTTCTGCAGCAACTGCGGCACCAAGCGCCCGTAAGGCTAGCGAAGTCTTCCTCCTCGTAGCCCGCTGATGAGGATTTGCAGGCGCCCCCCGTTCCGCTTCGGGAACGGG
>DJEE01000093.1:204-372 GCA_002431805.1 Eggerthellaceae bacterium UBA5906 | reverse complement strand
GTATTCCCATTACGCGAACATGTCCGCCAAGTCTTGCTCTGGTGTGGTTGTCGGACGGATGCCGTAGTTCTCAACCAACACGTTTAGCACGTTCGGGCTGATAAACGCCGGCAATGTAGGACCAAGGTAGATGCCCTGAATACCAAGATGCAGCAGCGTGAGCAGGAT
>DJEE01000093.1:0-124 GCA_002431805.1 Eggerthellaceae bacterium UBA5906 | reverse complement strand
CACCATGGAAAGCGGCAAGTCGTTTACACCGCAATCGAATGCCTCGGCCAATGCCACGGCAATTTTGATAGCGCCGTACGCATCGTTGCATTGCCCCACGTCAAGCAAGCGCGGAATGCCGCCG
>DJEE01000066.1:28593-39790 GCA_002431805.1 Eggerthellaceae bacterium UBA5906 | reverse complement strand
AACGTTGCCGGCACCACGCGCGATGCCATCGACACCGTGATCGAGCATGACGGCAAGCGCTACACCATCGTGGACACGGCCGGTTTGCGTGCGAAGAACAAAATCGACGAGGACGTGGAATACTACGGCTTCGTGCGCGCCATGCGTGCCATCGACCGCGCCGACGTGGCGCTGCTGGTCATCGATGGCTCCATCGGCCTGACCGACCAAGACCAGCGCGTGGCGGGTTTTGCCGCCGAGCGCCAGTGCGCCATGGTCATCGTGCTGAACAAGTGGGATCTGGTGGAAGGCCCCGAGGCCAAGGCGAAGGTGCGCGAGAAAATTGCCGATCGCATGACGTTTGTGGGCTATGCGCCGGTGGTGGCCACTTGCGCGCTGACGGGCAAGTCGGTCGGCCGCATTTGGGAAGCCGTGGACGGCGCGTACGAGAACTTCCGCAAAACCATCCCCACCAACCAGCTGAACCTGTGGTTGGGCGAGATCCGCGAAAACGGCCATACCGTCACCAAGGGCAAGGCCGTGCTGCGCATGAAGTACGTCACGCAAACCGCTACGTGCCCGCCGCAGTTCACGTTCTTCGTCAACCGCCCCGACATCATCACCGACAACTACGAGCGCTTCCTGGAAAACCGCCTGCGCAAGTCGTTTGACCTGACGGGCACGCCTGTAAGGCTGAAGTTCAAGAAGAAAGACTAGCGGAGCAAAAGGGATATAAGGAAGAGCTGTTGTGGAACTGCTGGGAGCTGTAGGCGTTTTCGTTGCATCGTTTTTGTTGGGGTCCATCCCGTGGGGCGTCATCATTTCGAAGGTGTTTTACCACACCGACATTCGTGAGCACGGGTCGGGCAACATCGGCACCACCAACGCCATGCGCACCATGGGCAAAGTAGGCGGAAGCGCCGTGTTCGTGCTGGATTTCGGCAAGGGCATCGCATCGGGGCTTATTGCCGCGTGGGCCGCGTCGGTATTCGGCGGCGGCATGTCGCTGTCCGGTCACGTGGTCGGTTACGACGATTTCGTAACCGTGGCGTTTTTGGGCTGCGTGTGGGGGCATATCTTCAGCCCCTGGCTGGGTTTCCACGGTGGCAAGGGCATAGCCGTTGCCGTGGGTTGCCTGTTTGTGACGTTCGGCTGGGCTGGAGCGCTGCTTGAGATCGCCATTTTCGCTGCGTTGGTTGTAGCCACGCGCTACGTGTCGGCGGGCAGCATTGCCGCGGCGGTGGCGTGCCCGTTTTTCGCCGCGTACTATTTCTTGTACGTAACGTTCGCACCGGCGGCCTGGGTGTGCACCACGGTGGCCGCGCTTACGGTGGTGTGGGCGCACCGCGAGAACATCAGCCGACTGCGCGCGGGCAACGAGCGCCGCATCGGCAGCAAGAAGGAAGCGTAAGGGGAAGTGGACGACGACATGAAGGTTGCTGTCATCGGCGCCGGTTCGTGGGGAACCGCGCTTGCGCAAACGCTTGCGCTCAACGGGCATAACGTGGGGCTGTGGGCTCGTAAAGATTCCGTGGTGCACGGCATCAACCACGAGCACGTGAACCCGCGCTACCTATCCGATACCGTGCTGTCTGAAAACATCGTGGCAACCACGTCGTACCGCGATGCGCTGCTGCGCGCGAAGGCTGCCGTTATCGTTACGCCGTCGAACTTGCTGCGCGGCGTGGCGCGCGCCCTATCCGATGTGGTGGACGACGAGTTTCCCATCATCATCTGCTCAAAGGGTGTGGAGGCCGAAAGCGGGTATTTGCCGGTGGGCGTGTTCGAGTCCGAGCTGGGCAACAAAGACCGCCTGGCGGTGCTTTCGGGGCCGAACCACGCCGAAGAGGTCATCAAGGGCATGCCGGCGGGCACGGTTATCGCTTCGTCGGGCGAAGAGACGGCGGTGCTGTTCCGCGACCTGTTCGCATCGCCTACGTTCCGCACGTACACCAGCAGCGACGTTGCCGGCGTGGAGTTGTGTGCGGCGTTCAAAAACGTCATCGCCATTGCCGTGGGCGTGGCTTACGGCCTGGGTTACGGTGACAACACGGCGGCCATGCTGATGACGCGCGGGCTGGCCGAGATGAGCCGCTTGGTGGTGAAATGCGGCGGGCAGGCCATCACGTGCATGGGCCTGGCGGGTGCGGGCGACCTGATTGCCACGTGCACGTCCGAGCATTCGCGCAACCGCTCGTTTGGCGTGGAGCTGGCTCGCGGCGGCACCCTTGACGCGTACCGCGAGCGCACGCACATGGTGGTGGAAGGCGCGCTGGCGTGCAAAACGCTGAAAACGCTGTCGGAGGCTTACGGCGTTGAGCTGCCCATTACCGACGTGGTGCGCGGTGTGGTGTGGGAAGGCGCCGATCCGAACGCCGCCGCCAAAGATTTGTTCGCGCGTCCTCTCACGACGGAGTTTTACGGGCTATAAGCAGGCTGACGCCTTTGCAATGCTGGCTTTATTAGGAAAGGGTGAGCGTCTCTCGTAGATGCTCATCCTTTTTGTGCGCTTGGGCGATTTAGCTTGAGCGGGTACTCGTGAACAAGGGGACGGAGGCGGTTTTTGCACGAGTTGTAAAACCGATCGCTGGGACGGTGCGCTCGGCGCACCGCCACCGAGTTTCGTTACGCTTCCTTTACGGCTTGCACCATGTTCCGCACGAATTCGCGCACGGGCTGCACGCTGTTTTTTCCGTTCTCGGCGATGATGCGCACCACGGCGCTGCCCACAATGGCACCGTCGGCCACGGCCGCCATGTCGTGCGCTTGCTTGGGCGTGGAGATGCCGAACCCAACGGCGCACGGGATGTCAGAATTGGCCTTGCGCACCCGTTGTACCAGCTCAGCGGCCTTGTTGTCCAGGCTGTTGCGCACGCCGGTGACGCCGAGGCTGCTCACGCAGTACACGAACCCTTGCGCCTGGCGGGCTATCATGTCCACGCGCGCATCGGATGTAGGCGCCACCATGCTCACTAGCGTCACACCTGCTGCCTGCGCGGGCTCGGCGAACTCGGTTTTTTCCTCATAGGGCACGTCGGGCAGGATAAGCGCCGCCACGCCTGCACGCGCCATGCGGCTGTAGAATCGCTCCACCCCGTAGCCGTACACCACGTTGGCGTACGGCATGATGGCAAGCGGCACGTTGGTGCGCGTGCGCACGCGTTCTACCAGGTCAAACACGTCATCGGTGGTTGTGCCGGCCGAAAGCGCGCGCAGGTTCGCTTCTTGGATGACCGGCCCTTCGGCCGTGGGGTCGGAAAACGGGATGCCCAGCTCAATCAAGCTGGCGCCTTCTTCGGCCATGGCGACGATCAGTTCTTCGGACGTGGCCAGGTCGGGGTCGCCTACGGTGATGAAGGGGATGAAGGCCTTGCTGTCGGCAAAGGCGTGGGCGATGTCGCCGGCAAGCGGGCGGGCGGTGCCGGCGGTTTCGGTAGCTGCTGCGTTATTCATGGATGTCCTCCCCACGGTAGCGGGCGATGGCGGCGCAGTCTTTGTCGCCGCGGCCCGAGATGTTCACAACGATGATCTGATCAGGGCGCATAGTGGGCGCAAGTTTGCGTGCATACGCCACGGCGTGCGCGCTTTCGATGGCCGGGATGATGCCCTCCATGCGGCTGAGATACTCGAACGCGTCAACGGCCTCGTCGTCGGTGACGGGCACGTACTGCGCGCGGCCGCTGTCGTGCAGCGCGGCGTGCTCGGGCCCGATGCCGGGGTAATCAAGGCCGGCGGAAATGGAGTACACCGGCGCGATCTGCCCGTATTCGTCCTGGCAGAAATAGCTTTTCATGCCGTGGAAAATGCCTAAGCGCCCCGTTGCTATGGTTGCGGCCGTTTCGGGGGTATCGGCTCCGCGACCTGCGGCTTCGCAGCCGATAAGCTGCACGGTGGGGTCGTTGATGAAGTGGTAGAACGCGCCGATGGCGTTGCTGCCGCCGCCCACGCACGCCAGCACCGCATCGGGCAGGCGGCCTTCCTTTTCTTGCAGCTGCTGCTTGATTTCGCGGCTGATGACGGATTGGAAATCGCGCACCATGGTGGGGAAGGGATGCGGGCCCATCACCGAGCCTAAGCAGTAATGCGTGTCGTCGATGCGGGTTGTCCATTCGCGGAACGTTTCATTCACGGCGTCTTTCAGCGTGCCGGTTCCCGAGTCAACGGGGCGCACCTCGGCGCCAAGCAGGCGCATCTTGTACACGTTGAGCGCCTGGCGTTCGGTGTCCTCGCGGCCCATGTACACCACGCATTCCATGTTAAGCAGCGCCGCGGCCGTGGCGGTTGCCACGCCATGCTGTCCGGCGCCCGTTTCAGCGATCAGCCGCGTTTTGCCCATCTTCTTGGCCAACAGCGCCTGGCCAAGAACGTTGTTGATCTTGTGCGCCCCTGTGTGGTTGAGGTCTTCGCGCTTCAAGTAGATTTTTGCGCCGCCAAGGTCGTTTGTCATGCGTTCGGCGAAATACAGCAGGCTCGGACGCCCAGCGTATTCGTTGAAAAGCCTGGTCAGCTCCGCATTGAATTCCGGGTCGTTCTTGTAGTGGGTATAGGCCTGATCAAGCTCGTTCACGGCGTTCATCAGCGTCTCGGGGATGTACTGCCCGCCGTGCACGCCAAAGCGTCCAACGGATGTAGGGGAGTTGCTCATAGGGAAATCCTTTCAAGTGGCTTGTTCGGAGGGTGGTGGGACAGGGGGTGGTGGGACAGGGGTCGGGTGCTGTCTCGCTTGTGGTCGCGTGATGGGGTCGAGCCCGTCTCGCTTTGGGACGGTACCCGACCCCTGTCCCACGGCTGGGCGTGCGTGTGCTAGGTTGGCGTTTGAGCTTCAATGGCTTGCAGGGCTTGCATGGTGGCTAGCATTTTTGCAGGGTCCTTTCTGTGATTTGTTTCCAGGCTGCTGCTCATGTCAACGCCTGCGAAGTTCGTATCGGCGGCCTTGCGGGCCTGCGCGATGGCTTGCGACAGGTTTTTGGGCTCGAGCCCGCCTGCCAGCAGGAACGGGCGTGGGAAACCGGTGAGCAAACGCCAGTCAAACGGCTTGCCGTCGCCTGCGCCGCCGTCGAGCAGCACTAAGTCAGCCGTGCTGCTGGCTGCTTGCAAGGTGTCGGCTATGGCGTGAATGCGAAACGCCTGGATGATGCGCGCGTCTTGCGGGTTTGCGCGGGGGATGGGGACAAGGTCTGCTTTGCGTCTGAGCTGAGCCACATACGCGGCATCTTCCTTACCGTGCAGTTGAACTGCGGATTTTCTGCTTTCGCCTAACCATCGGTTAACGGTTTCAACCGGTGCGTTAACGAACACGCCCACAGGGCGAATTGCGGGGTCGAGCTGCCGCGCAAGCGCGATTGCCTGTTCGAGCGTGATGCTGCGCCATTTGCCTGGCACGTCTATCACGAAGCCCGCGAAATCGGGCGCAGCGGCGTTTGCGGCCGCAACGTCTGCTTCGCTGCGCAGCCCGCAAAACTTCACCAGGGGCGGTTGCATGGGCGGTTCTCCTTCCTCGTAAAACGTTCGGCAGGTGTGAGTTGATTGATGTTGAGTCGGGTTTCCGGGTTGCTGGGGCGGTCGCAACGCAGCCATGTGAAGGCCAGGGAACTGGAGCGTTCGCGGCGGGTGCCCGACGTGCGGCAATTTGCTCGGCTTGTGTTGCGCTGCCGCTGATGGCTCGCCGTGTGACAGGGACCCGACCCCTGTCACACCGTCAGCGCGCGTTGCCGCTCAGCTCGGCTAGCTTGGCGCGTTTGTCGGCGGCGCGCATGAGCGCTTCGCCGACCAGCACCGCATCGGCGTGCATGGCGCGTGCTGCTTCCACGTCGGCAGCGGTTTTGATGCCGCTTTCCGACACGAACAGCGTGCCCGCTGGCACCAGGTTGCGTAGCTTTTGCGCGGCGCAGGTGTCGACGTTAAACGTTTTCAGGTCGCGATTGTTCACGCCGACGACGCGCGCCCCGCATGCTACGGCGCGCCGCACCTCTTCGGCCGTGTGCGCCTCAACGAGCGCCGACAGCCGCAGCTCGTTGCAAAGCTGCAGGTAGGAAGCCAGTTGAGCATCGTCGAGAATGGCGCAGATTAGCAGCACCGCCCGTGCGCCAAGAGCCTTCGCCTCGTAGACCATGTACTCGTCAACCACGAAATCCTTGCGCAGCACCGGGATGCTGACTTCGCGCGCGATTTCGGCAAGGTATTCGTTGCGGCCCTGAAACCAATGCGGTTCCGTAAGGCACGAGATGGCCGCCGCGCCCGCGGCTTCATAATCGCGGGCAATCTGCAGGTAGGGGAAATCGGGTGCTATCAGGCCTTTCGAGGGGCTTGCGCGCTTGACCTCCGCAATGAACTGCACGCCCGGGCGTTCAAGCGCAGCTTCGAAGGGGAAGCTACAGGGGGCAGCGGCACGCGCGGCTGCAAAAGCGTCGCCGGAAAGCGGTTGTCCATCTGGCCCGGGCTTTTCGGCTGCGCACTGCTCGCAGTCGCGCGCAAGCGCGTCCTCGGCAGCTTGCCGCATGCTTGCCAGCGACCGCGCCCGTTTTTGCTCGGCAACGCGCTCCCGCGTGCGCTGCGCTATCTCATCAAGAATGTTCAAAGGTTTCCTTCCCTATGTCCTATGTTGCCAAAGCTTTCCGAGCTCGCTTTTGATGCGCAATGTCGCAAACTTGCTTGTGTTTGTGTTTTAATCCCAGCTGCCTTGGTAGTAACCCTTTAGCCGGTTGTGTTTTCCCAGGTCAAAGGCATGCGGAAAATCGGCATACTCAAGCTTCGCGCAACAAAACGCAAACACAAGCGAGTTTGCGACAGTCGCCCTCCGTCTAGCCCGCACGCAGCGCCTTGGTAGTGTGCAAAACCTTGCCTAGCCTGCTTTAAACTGCATCAGCGTAGGCGCTGGCTACTGCGCGTTGCTGGCTTGCACGTAGGCTTCGAGTGTGGCCGCCGCGGCTCCTGTGTCGATCAGCTCGTTTGCGCGCTCCACGCCGTCGCGCAGGCTGGGCACCGCGCCGGCAACGTATAGGCCGGCCGCAGCGTTGAGCACCACGGTGTCGCGTCGGCAGCCGTGTTCTTTGCCGCTTAAAATATCGCGCGTGATCTGGGCATTTTCTTCCGGGCTGCCGCCGCGCAGGTCCTCGCGCGTGCAGCGTGCCATGCCGAACTGCTCGGGCGTAAGCTCATAGGTGCGAAACGCCGACGCGTGGAAGTCGCCGCCGCCGAACTCGCACACCTTCGTGGCTCCGGCGCACGACAGCTCGTCGAGCACGCATTCGCCGTACACCACCATGCCGTGCTGCACGCCTAAGCTCACCAGCACGCGGGCCAGCGGCTCCACCAGCGCGCCGTCGTACACGCCTAAAACCATGTAGCGCGGATTGGCGGGGTTGGTAAGCGGCCCTAAGATGTTGAACACGGTGCGAATGCCCAGCTCTTTGCGGATAGGGCCAACATACTTCATTGCCGCGTGGTAGCGCTGCGCGAACAAAAAGCAAATGCCCACGGTATCAAGTAACTTGCAGCACAGCTCGGGGCTTTGGCTGATGTTGACGCCAAGTGCTTCAAGGCAATCGGCTGCGCCCGAGCTTGATGATGCGGCGCGGTTGCCGTGCTTGGCAACCTTCACGCCCCCTGCGGCGATGATAAGCGATGCCGTGGTGGAAATGTTGAAGCTGTGCGCCTTGTCGCCGCCGGTGCCCACAATCTCAAGCGTGGGCTTGTCGTAGTCAACCGGCGTGGCGAACGCGCGCATGGCCGTGGCGCAACCGGCAATCTCGTCGATGGTTTCAGCCTTCGTGCTTTTCGTGGAAAGCGCCGCCAAAAACGCTGCGGTTTGCACCTGCGTTGCCTGATCGGACATGATTTCGCAGATGGTGTCGTAGGCTTCCTGGTAGGTAAGGTCTTGCTTGTCAACAAGCTTCTGAATGGCTTCGGTGATCATGATTATCCTTTCTGGGGCACGGTGCCGGGTGCAGTGCCCCACCTGTTCGCAAGTGGGGGGTAGGTGAGGGGGTCAAACGTGCTTCTGCGTTGCATGCGGCGTACTGCGCCATCGCTTGACCTGGACGTATGCGTGTGGTTTCATGCTAAGCGCACCTCCTTGCCGCCGGGAACCAACGCTAGGAAATTGCGGATGATGGCCGCCCCGTCGGGCGTCATGACGCTTTCGGGGTGGAATTGCACGCCGAACACCTGCGCTGCGGCGTCTTCGACGGCCATTACCTCGCCGTCGGCGGTGCGCGCCGTTACGTGCAGGTTTGCGGGCAGCGATTCTTCGGCCGCGGCAAGCGAGTGGTAGCGTGCTGCGGGAAACGCGGCGGGCAGGCCGGAAAACAGCGTGCTTCCGGGCGCGGCTAACACCTGCGAAACCTTCCCGTGCATCAGCTGCTTGGCGTACCCAACGGTGCCGCCGAACGCCTCGCATATGGCCTGATGTCCCAGGCACACGCCGAATATGGGCAGGTGCCCCGCGAAGCGCTTGATGGCCGGGATGCACACGCCTGCATCGGCAGGCCTGCCGGGCCCAGGCGACAAAATCAACGCATCGGGCGCCATGGCGGCAACGTCATCGCAGGTGAGCGCATCATTCCTCATAACTGTGATGTCGGGACGCAGAGCGCCGGCAACTTGGTACAGGTTGTACACGAAGCTGTCGTAGTTGTCTATGAGCAGAATCATTGCACGCCTCCTTGCGCCGCTTCGATGGCCGCTACCACAGCACGCGCCTTGTTGCGGCATTCCGCGTATTCGGCCTGCGGGTTGCTGTCGGCAACGATGCCGGCGCCGGATTGCACGCATACGCGACCGTCTTTTTTGTAGGCCAGACGGATAGAAATGCACGTGTCCATGTTGCCGGTGAAATCCAGGTAGCCGATAGCGCCGCCGTAGATGCCGCGCTTCGTTCCCTCAAGCTCCTGGATGATTTCGGCCGCGCGCAGTTTCGGGGCGCCGGAAAGCGTGCCGGCCGGCAGGATGGCGTCGATGGCGTCGATGGCGTCAACGGCGTCCTTGTCGTGCGCCAGCTGCCCGGACACCTCCGAGCCGATATGCATCACGTGCGAGAACCGATGCACGGAAAGGTAGCGGTCTACCTGCACGCTGCCCAGCTCGCAGATGCGGCCGAGGTCGTTTCGTCCCAGGTCAACAAGCATGTTGTGCTCAGCAAGCTCCTTTTCGTCGGCCAGAAGTCCCGCTTCAAGCGCATCGTCTTCGGCGGCTGTTGCCCCGCGGGGGCGCGTGCCTGCAAGCGGGAACGTTTTCACGCAGCCGTTTTCCAGGCGCGTGAGCGTTTCGGGCGATGCGCCGGCAAGCTCGATGTCGTCGCTTACGAAGAAGAACATGTACGGCGATGGGTTGGTGGCGCGCAGCACGCGATACACGTCAAGCAAGCTGCCGCGCGCCGGCGCCGACTGCGGGTTTGACAGCACCACCTGGAAAATATCGCCCTCGTGGATGTAGTGCTTCGCGCGGTCAACCATGGCGGTGAACTGCGCTTGGGAAAACTTTGGGGTAAGCGCTCCGGTAAGCTCAAGCGGTGGGAAATAGGCGCGCGAGCCGCTGTTGAGCAGGGCGATGATGCGGTCGCATGCCGCTTCGGCCTTCGCGTAGGCGGCTTCAACGCCTTCAGGGTCCGTTAAGTCTACGCCGGCGACAACCTTCAGCTTCTGCTCAAGGTTGTCGAACACAACAACCTGGTCGAACAGCATAAGGTCAACGTCGCGAAAGTCCCGGTCAGCAAGCTGTTTTTCGCGCAGGTGCGGCTCGGCGTACTTGATGTAGTCGTACGCGAAATACCCCACTAGCCCGCCAGCAAGCGGCGGCATACCGGGCACTGCGGGGCTTGCGAAGCGCGCAAGCACGTCGCGAATGGCCGCGCCGGGGTGCTCGACGGCCTGCTGTGTCACGCGTGCTGGTTCACCTTCGGCACCTTCACGCAGGCACAGCGTTCCGTTGGTGCAGGTAAGCTCGAGGGTGGGGTTGCAGCCTAAAAACGAATAGCGGCCCCAGGTGCGCCCTGCCTCTGCGCTTTCCAGCAAGAAGCAGTGGCAACTTGCCGAGCGAAGCGTGCGCAGCGCCTCAACCGGGGTAAAGCGATCCGACAGCAGCTCTTTGCATACGGGCACGCGGCGGTATTGCCCGGTTTGCGCGTACGCATGAACTTCCTGGATGGTGGGAAACACCGTGGCACCTCCTTTGCGGGTTTGCCGGCCGCACTTGGTGTGGCCGGCACCGGTTCGGGAACGAAAAAGCCCGTCCCGGCAAACGAATACGCTTACCAAGGACGGGCTTGCAACTTCACACCCGCGGTGCCACCTTGATTCCCGGCTGCAAAAGCCAGGCCCTTTGCGAAGCGCTATCACGCTTCCGGCAACTCACGTATGCCTGCACGTCGCGAATACTTGGCATGTTCTTGTTGCTTATTCGAAACCAGCGCCCGGTGGAGCCTGGCTTCGATCAAACTTGCGAACTTCGCCGTTCACCGCGCCCTCAGCGGCCCATTTAGCAGCTTGCGTTCCACCCGGATCTCAGCACCCCGGATTCTCTGTGCGTGCACCACTGCCTTGACTTCCGCTTCAACGGTTTGTCGAACTGGTTTTGAACTATAGGGGTAGGCTGCCGCTTTCGTCAAGGAAAAATTTGCGAACGGTGGCGCAGGGTGGTCGCGGTCACCGGTTGCAACCGGTCTTGATGACATTGCGTTTGGCGGCGACCAAGCGGTTCTTGGTATATAGCGGTAACCGAATTCAACCGGCATCGATTATTCTGCGCTCGGTGGGGCAAAGCTCCCGCCTACACGCATCGGTAACCGATTGCAACCGGTTACCACGCACAAGAAAAGCCCGCTTGCACATTGGCAAACGGGCTTGCAACATCAAACGTTTCAGCAGGTCAGACGCTATTCAGCGGCCTTTTCCTCTTGCTTGTTCGCCGCTTCGACGATCTTGTCGATGATAACGTCAAGCTTGCCCTCAACGTCGTATTCCTCAACCTTGCCCTCATCGCACAGGCGTGCGAACGCGGGGTCGATGGGCAGCGTGGTGTATGCGGGGATGTTGTAGCGCTCGGCCACTTCGGCACCCTGAGGTTCGCCGAAAATGTGGTGCTCCTTGCCGCACTCGTCGCACTTGAAGTAGGCCATGTTCTCCACCAGGCCCAGCACCTCAACGTCCATGTCGTGCGCCAGGTTCACGGCCTTGCCTACGATCATGGCAACCAGTTCCTGCGGGGCGGAAACGGTGACGAT
>DJEE01000066.1:6629-28487 GCA_002431805.1 Eggerthellaceae bacterium UBA5906 | reverse complement strand
GGCATGTCGACGAACAGGTAGTCGATGTCGCCCCAGTTCGTTTCGCTCCAGAACTGGCGGATGGCGTTGGAAACTACCGGGCCGCGCCATGCTACGGGCAGGTCGCCCTTAGGCAGCATAAGGTTGGTGGACATGATTTTGATGCCCGTTTGCGTTTGGCCGGGCAGGATGCCGTCGGCATCGGCGGTAAGCGGGTTGGTAACGCCGAACGTTTTGGGGATGGACGGGCCGGTGATGTCGGCGTCCAGGATGCCCACTTTGTTGCCGCGCTTGTTCATTTCGCTGGCAAGCAGGCTGGTGACCAGGGACTTGCCCACGCCGCCTTTGCCCGAAACCACGCCGATAACGTGCTTGACGTTACTGCGCTTGTTCGTTTCAAGCTTCGTCGGGCCGCCGGCTGTGCGCTCTCCGCAACCGGAAACGCCGCAGCTGCCGCACTCGTGCGAGCATTCTTCTGCCATGAAATCCTTCTTTCTCATTGTTCGCGCCCGCACGCGGGCACGTCACTCGTCCTAACGCCGCATGATAGCATAACGAGCAAGTTCGCGAATAAATTAGTACTGTTTATGTGCCATATACTTGCATTGTGCAGGGAAATGTGCAGAGCATCTGACGACGCATGCTACTATAAAAAGGTTACCAGCAGCATATAGAGAAACGACTACCCGTGACCAATGCGCCCGAAAACAACGTGCCCAATCCCTCGGCTGACAAGGCCGACGCGGACGAGCGCGTGTTCACTTACGACGAGCCCGATGAGGACTTCTGCGCGCACTTGATGGAGTGCTACGAGTGGAAAACCACGGGTCAGCGCGGCGTTGACTGGGCGGACAAAGTGGCGAAGTACCGCTTGTCGCACCCTATGGAACTTGAGGCGCGTCCCACGCTTGCTGAAACAACGGGCCTGATCACCGGTGACATCAAGGCGGGCGTGAAGTTCAGCGCCGCCGTTCAAACGCTGTTTCCGGTGGGCACGTCCATCGAAGGCGACCGCGAGATTCGCGATTTGCTTGCAAGCCGGAAGGCTCGGCGTAGCAAGCCTTCGCGCTACTTGGGCGGGCCTTCGGCTTTGGCTCTGTGGGCCGAGGCGCCGGTTTCCGTGCGCATCACCGCCGACGCGGCTCGCTTTGCCAAAGGCGCCGAGCTGCCCGGCGGGCTTCCCATGGACACGGTCATCGGCGTGATTACCGGGCACTGCGTGTGCGTTGATTTGCGCGCCGCCCGGGTTCCTTCGCCGTCCGACGAACTGCCCGTGGTGGGCGCCGTGGTGCAGCTCACCACCATGTCGAAGTGCTTGGTGGTGCTGTACAACATACTTATGGAAAAGGGCGACCGCTTCGATATGGTAAGCGTACCGCTGTATTACGCCCCCGGCTCGCTTGAGGCAAGCCAGCGCAAGCGCATCGAGGTGCTTCAGGCCACGCCGCTTGACAACCCGCCCGAGCCGGGCGCGTATGGGTGGATCAACGTGCGTGCCTGGCAGGAAACCGCCCCGGTGCTCGACAAGCTTTTGGCGTTGTTTTTGACCGATGGCCTGGATGTTCGTGAAATCGAAGGCGCGCGGCGCACCACATTTGTTGCGTTTGAGGAAGGCGAGCTTGATCGGCGTGAGCAGCAGCAGCGCCAACGTGCCGCCGAGCAGGAGCGCGAGCAGGCTGAGCAAGAGCGCGCGCGGCGTGCGGCTGAGCAGCGTCGTACGGCCGAGGAAGCCGAGCGAGCGCGCAAACGCGCGGCTGAGCAGGAGCAACGCCGCCGTCAGGAAGCCGAGCAGCTTGAGCGCGACATCAAGAACCTGCCGGCCATCAAAGAAGCTGCTATCCAGGCTGAAGCGCGTTGCCGCGCCATGAGGGTCCGCATGGAGGCTATGGCCGCGAAGCAAAAAGACTTGCAGGCTGCCTTCGACGCGCAGGGTGCACAGCTTGCCAAGGAGCAGAACATGATCGGCACCATGGTGTCGAAAACGGCAACGTTGCAGCATAACTTACGCTTGTCCGAAGAGGCAACGCAGCGCGCGCAAAAGCAGGCCGCTGCCGTGCAAAAGCGCGCTGAGCTGTTCGACACGCTTGAGTTCCCGCAAACGCCGCTTGGCGCGTTGCTGCTGGCCAAGCGCGCGTTTCCCGACAAGCTGCACGTGCATCCCAACGCCGAGAAAACGGCGCGCGAGTTTGCCATGGGCGACATGCGCGAAACATGGGCAGCGCTGCGGGACATGGCCGTGGTGCTGTGGCCGCTTATCTTCGGCGACGAGTCGGTGGACATCCCTGCACGCTTCGAGGAGCGTTCCGTGTTGCGTTTAGCCTTGTCGGAAGGTCCTATGACGGCGAAAGACCCCAGCTTGATGCGCCTGCGCAAGCTTGAATACGACGGGCGCGTGGTGGACATGTCGGCGCACGTGAAGGGCCGCTCCGTGGAGGGCCAAAGCCCGCTGCGCGTGCATTTTTACCCCGACCATGAAAAGAAGCTCCTGGTCATAGGCCACTGCGGCAAGCATCTGCCCACTTACGCCTATCAAGGGAAATAGACTTGCGGGCGCGATTGCTGCAGCAATGGGCGGCAACTTCGCGTGGCTTATCAGCTTGCACTGCGGGCAAGTGGCGTGGTTTTGCGCGGCTGCTGTCAAAATTTGCGGATGTGTGTGCTCGGCTAGTTTCGTTGCATTGCTGTTTGCCGCAAACGATGAAATTTCGGTAATCAACGCGGCGATGGCACTGTTATTTTGCGATATAGCGCTTCTACGGCGCGTACTTCCGCGCTAGGCTCGCACATGAGCGAAAATTTTGGCAGCAACAAGCCAAAACCCCGGCGAAACGGGCGCGCTGGTGAGAATTGCGCCTGTTTTCCGGGGTCTGTTGTGCGAGGGCGACAGGCGGCGTGCTTAACGCACTTGCTGCGTCTCGGTTCCTTCCAGGTCGAAGTCGCTAAACGCTGCCGTTACGTATGCGGGTTGTTCGTAGGTGTTGTAGTAGTAGCGGCCTTCGCGTGCGGAAAATGCGCTGGTGAACACGGTGTACTCGTCGGCGCCATCGTTCATTTGCGCGCTGCCTTCCACCATGGAAACTCCGCCAAGCGTGCGAAACATACGTGCGACGTTGCCGGTTTCCGTGTCTTTTGGGGCGTGATGCGCGTTTAAGTATGCCGCGCGTACGAAACGCGACGGAGAATACACGTCGCCGGGCAGCCCGCGCATGCCTGCGCCTGCTCCGTAAGGCGTGAGCTTCGCATCGCCCCAGTTCACGGAGCTGGGTGCACCGGGCGTCACATTCATGTAGCTGCGCAGGTTCTCCAGGTGCCATGCAAGGCCGGGCTGGTTTGCCAGCACGTTGGCGGGGTCGCGTATCACCTGCAGCCCGTCGGCCGTGGACTCCACCACGATGCAGCCGTGCGCGTCGGCGATGATCCAGTGCAGCAAGCTTACGGGGAAGTCCCCCAGCCCCTTGTTCACCAGCGTGATGTGTGCCAGCGCGGCCTCGACGTCGTCAACGGTGTCGAAGTTCGAGGTGACCCACAGAGGGAACTCGTACGGTGCCACAGCGGTGGTGTCAGGGCGGGCGGCATCGGGGAAGTGCGCGTAGCCAGGGAAGTTCAGCCCGGCTATGGCCAGGCCGTTTTCGTTAGCGCAGTCGAAATACAGCGGGTAGCCGTCCGAGACGATGGCCATGCCCAGCACCGCGCGATGCCCCGTGTTGGCGGGGTGGTTGCGCGGGGTGAACGTGATGGTTTCGCCGTAGCCGTACGCCCAATCCAAGTTGCGGCCAAAATATAGGTTTCCGTTAGGGTCGGTGAATCGAATTGCCGTGCACATGAGGTGCCTCCTTGTGGTTTGCGGGGCCGGCGGCGGGCTTATCGCTGCCGGTTTGTTTATGCCGCAGGGTATGGTACGCCAATTCTGCCGCGCAGGCGGCGCGGTTTTGCTTCCGTAAACATGACGTTGGAAAGCCGTTGCGCTAGTAATGCGATACGTTTGGATTTTGCTGGCAACAGCGCAAGTAACAGGGTTGGAAGCATCCATAAAATGCCTGTTCAGAAGCTCGCGCTAAAATTTGGCGTAGCGGCTGTTTGGATTAAAATCCAAACGTATTGCTTTTTGCGTGCCTGCGGTGGCATGGAGAGGTTTGCTGCGCGGCAGCGCGTCGGTAAGGGGGCTTTCGTGAACGTGGCGTTGCGAAGCAGTTGGTCGGACTTGCCCTGCTGAGACAAACGCGTATTCTTACAAAGACCTAGTAAATTAGGGGATGCAAGGCGGTTGCGGCAGGGGAGGCTTCGGCGGCGCTTGCGAACTGAATTGAGGAGGGCTACGTGGTAAGGTTTCCGGACGCGCGCATTGACGCGTTCATTGCCGAGGATGTGCCGTACATTGACTTGACGTGCGAGGTGCTCGGCATTGGCAACGAGCCAGGTGAGATGGAATATTTCACGCGTGAGGAGTGCGTGCTGGCGGGCACGGATGTGGCGCGGCGCATCATGGACAAGCTTGGGTGCACGGTGGTGAGCTCGGCGTCTGACGGTGACCGATTGCAGCCGGGACGGGCGTTCTTTACCGTGCGTGGCGGCGCGGCTGATTTGCATGCGGCGTGGAAGGTGTGCCTGAACGTGTTCGACCACCTGTCGGCCGTGGCAACGAAAACGCGCGCCATGGTGGATGCGGCGCATGCGGAAAACCCCGCGTGCGAGGTGTTGACCACGCGTAAAAGCATGCCCGGGGCGAAAGACCTGCTGACCTGCGCCGTTATGGCGGGCGGGGCGTTTCCCCATAGGCTGGGACTGTCGGAGACGGTGCTGGTGTTCGACCATCATCTGACGTTTTTCGGAGGGTTCGAGCGCTTTGTGGAACAGCTGCCCGCCATCAAAGCAAAGTGTGTGGAAAAGAAACTATTCGTGGAAGCGGGTGCCCAGCGCGCGGTTGAGCTCGCGCGCGCAAGCGCTGGTGGCCGTGGCATTGACGGCATCCAGCTGGACAAGGTGCCCGTTGCCGAGCTTGCACCGCTGGTTGCGCAGCTGCGCACCATTGACCCGCGCATCACGCTAATAGCTGCCGGCGGTATCAACCCGCGCAATGCCGGTGCATACGCTGCGTGCGGCGTGGACGGCCTTGCCACAACTGCGCCGTTTTCGGCTGCGCCCGTTGACATGAGCGTGCGCATGCGCCAGCTATAAGTTGCAGCTTGTTGGGAACGCTACTTGCCAGTGCGCAATTTTTTGATGCCGCCGGCGGCTATGGCGGCTCCCGCCCCAATGGTGAGCACGCCGGGGCCTGGCAGCACCAACATGGGTACGCCCACTGCCATAACCGCAGCTCCGGCAACGGTTTGCGCTGCGCCGCCCGCGCGGGTAAGCGGGGTTGCGGCTTTGTTTGCGTCCTTCACGGGGTTGCCGAAGCCGTCAACGAACGTGGTGCGCAGCGGCTCGTTGTTGGGGTCTGCCTTCTTCCCGAACGACGGCGGCGTGAAAGTTTCTGCGGCAGTTGAGGCTACGGTTTTGGCAGTTGCCGCCGTACCGCGCGCCGCCTCAACGGGGTTGACGTCAATGATAGGGTGTCGCGGAAACGCCATAACGTGTGCCTTCTTTCCTGGTGTTGCTGGTCGATGTCCTAAGCCCTTGCGCGCCCATGATGGCAAGGTCAAATTTAGGAATAGCTTTAGCGTATAAGCAATAGGGTAGCGCGCCAGGGTGCCTGCGCGTATGGGCTCGAGCGGTTGTAACCAATGCGTCACGTGCCCGGCACGAAACGCTGGCAATGTATCTGCGATTGCTGCAATTGCAGGACGTTTTTTGCTCGTGCGTGTCAAAAATGTCGGTACTGTGCGGTTTTGCTCTTGTTGGGAACGCTTTTGGCGGGCAAAACCCCTGAAACATGCTCCGTTGGGGCCCAAAAACGCCATATCGAGGCAAAACAATCTGCGGGAATCACACATTACCGGCTTTTTTGATGGGAACGCTCTCGAAATCGCGTCAAAAGGCGCGCGTTAAGCCTCAAAGCTGTCTCATCGTGCCTCGCTTCTTGCTACACGCCCCGGGGTGTGTCCATAACGGGCCGTTTTCCCTGTTCGCGGGCAGTTTTGCGCTACACTGTACCCAACGTGTTCTTGCGCCGACGAAGCGGCGCTTTTGCTCGCTGCCGCTTCCTGCGCTTGGGTATTCGCCCCCTCGCCGGCGCTTGTTCCGCACAGCTGTGTCAACTGCGTATCGCGCTTGCAGCAAAGGGTATGCGGGCGCGACCGCCTTTTAAGGGGAAGGTGATCGTATGGCAGCTCCTGCTACCGAACATGTTCGCAACATCGTGCTGGTGGGCCAAGATGGCGCCGGCAAAACGTCGCTGGCCGAGGCCATGTTGCACGTTTCCGGCCGCACGCCGCGCATGGGCACCACGCACGACGGCAAATCCTATCTTGATTACGATGCGGAGGAGATCCGTCGCAAGTTCACGTTGGGCACCTCTCTTGCGCCCATCCCGTACCACGACTACAAAATCAACGTGCTTGACACCTCGGGCCACCCTGATTTCATCGGCGACACGCTGGCGACCATGCAAGCTGCCGAAATGGCGTTGTTCGTGGTGGACGCCGTGGCAGGTCCCCAGGTCATGACCACAAAACTGTGGCGCGAAGCCGAGGGCATGCGCTTGTCGCGCGCCGTGTTCATCAACCACATCGACCGCGAGCACGCCAACTTCGACACCATCATGGCGCAGCTGCACGCGCGTTTCGGCAGCCGCTTAGGGCCGGTTACCATCCCCATTGGTGTGGCGGAGAACTTCAAGGGCGTCATCGACGTGCTGCGCATGAAGGCCCGCTACTTCGATCAAGACGGCACGTGCGACGACCGCGTGGAGGACATCCCGCCCGAGTACGCCGAGGAGGCGCAGATTGCGCGCGACAAGCTGTGCGATTTGGTGGCCGAGGCCGATGACGAGCTGATGATGAAGTATCTTGACGGGGCGGAGCAGCTGACGCAAGAGGAGCTGGAACGGCTGCTTGACCAGGCCATTGCGCAGGAGCTGTTCATTCCCGTGTATGTGGGCTCCACCATCATTGAACAGGGTATTCGCTGCGTGATGAAAGACATTTGCACGTACTTCCCGCACCCGCGCCACCACGGGGCGTTCCGCTTGGCCGACGGCAACGAGACGTTCGTCGACGAGGCGGGCGAGCCGGCGGCGTTCGTGTTCAAAACCGTTGCAGACCCGTATGTGGGACGGCTAAGCTATCTGAAAATCATCAGCGGCACGCTGGTGCCCGGCATGGAGCTTATCAACTCGCGCACGGGCAAAAAGGACCGTTTAGGGCATTTGTACGTGATGATGGGCAAGGAAGCCACGGACGTGAAGTCGGCGAAGGCCGGCGACATCATCGTGGTGCCGAAGCTTACCGACACGCGCGCGGGAGACACGCTTTCGCAGCTGGGCACCACGGCCATCGACCCGCTGCCGCTGCCGCAGCCGCAATATCCCGTTGCCATTGAGGCGGCGAACAAAAAGGAAGAGGACAAGGTGGGCGCGTTTTTGGTGCGCGCGGCCGAAAACGACCCCACGCTGCGCATCACGCGCAACGAAGAAACGCATCAGACTATTGTCACGGCTATGGGCGAGGCTGCGGTGGAAACGCTGCTGGCGCGCATGAAGGAGCAGGCGAAGGTGGAGGCGCGCTTGGTGCCTGTGCGCATCCCCTATCGCGAGACCATCCGCAAAACTGCCGAGGCGCAGGGCCGTCACAAGAAGCAAACGGGCGGCGCAGGGCAGTTCGGCGATTGCTGGTTGCGCATCAGCCCGAACCCGGGCGCGGGCTATGAGTTCGTGGACGAAATCAAGGGCGGTGCCATCCCGAACGGCCTGATTCCCGCTGTTGACAAGGGCGTGCAGGAAGCTATGGCCGAAGGGTATCTGGCGGGATACCCCATGGTGGACATCAGGTGCGCCGTGTTCGACGGATCGTATCATTCGGTTGACTCCAATGAGATGGCGTTCAAAACGGCGGCGCGCATCGGTTTTCGCGCGGCGTGCGCGCAGGCCGACCCCATTTTGCTTGAGCCTATGGCGAACATGGACATTGTGGTGACCGAGGAATATGCCGGCACGGTGATGGGCGATATTTCCACGCGTCGTGGGCGCATTGTGGGCACCGATTCTACCGACGAAGGCGAGACGGTTATCATGGTGCGCGTGCCGTATGCCGAGGTTGTCAGCTACACGAAAGACCTGCGAGCGCTCACGCGCGGTTCGGGCAGCTACTTCATTCAGCTAGACGGCTACGAGCCGGCTCCAGCCGATGTAACGCGCAAGCTGGTGGAAGCGTATCAGGCTTCGAAGGCGTAGCGGTTACCTTGCTGCGGTAGAAAATGGCGGGCGAGCGGTGAGTTTGCGAGCTTCGCCCGCCCGTTTCGTTATCTGCGCGGAGAGGGAATGCCGCCGCCGGGGTGTCTCCCTTTTTTGCGACCCGCGTTGCGACCGTGGCGCTCGTTCCCTTTCCGCGTTTGTAAGTATGACAACCTAACCTTGCAGGGATTTTGCCGAAATGGCCGGTTGGATTCGCCGGAATCTTGCCGAAAAGGTGGCGTGGGACTTGCCGGGATCTTGCGCGGCTGCGTGCGAAACCTTGCCGGAATCTTGGGCGGCTGCGTGCGGAATCTTACCCGAGCCTTGCGGCGGTGTAAGCGGATTCTTGCCGAAAACCCGGTTGCTGAATTTCTACCCAGATGAGGAATTTCCCTGGACGCGTCGGGCCCTTCTTGGTAGGCTCTCCCTAACTATTCACGCTGCCCTGTGCGGCAGCATGGCAGCAAAGGGGAAGCCATGTCTTACATTTTCACGCACGCGACGCTGCTTGACGGCACGCGCGATATGCAGCCGCAACCGAACATGACCGTTGCGGTAGACGACGCCGGCCGCATCAGCGCGGTTGGCCCGGCGGCCACTACGGTGGGTGCCGCCGGCGCGCAGGAGATTGACCTTGCCGGTGCCTACTTGATGCCGGGCCTGGTCAACCTGCACGTGCACCTGTGCGGCACCGGCAAGCCGACCAGCGCTGGCGCGGCAGGCGATTTGATCGACAAGGTGGTGGGCAATCCCCTTGGCCGGTGGTATCTGCATCGCACGCTGCGCAAAAACGCCCAGCAGCAGTTGGCAAGCGGAGTCACCACGGTGCGCAGCGTGGGCGATCCGGGGTTTGCCGACGTGTGGGTGCGTGATGCCATCAACGCCGGCACGTACGTGGGGCCGCGCTTGGTTACATCGGGCGTGGGCGTTACCGTGCCGGGCGGGCACGGGGCCGGGCTGTTTGCTCACATTGCCAAAACACCTGATGAAGCGCGTGAAATTGTGCGCGAGTGCTATGCGCACAAATGCGATTTGGTGAAGCTGTTCATCACCGGTGGCGTGTTCGATGCCGAAAAGGAAGGCGAGCCGGGCGTGCTGCGCATGTCGCCGGAGATTGCGACAGCGGCGGTGGACGAGGCTCACAAGCTGGGGATGCACACGGCGGCGCACATTGAAAGCAGCGAAGGCGTGCGCGTGGGCCTTGCGGCAGGCGTGGACACCATCGAGCACGGCGGCGTGCTTGACGATGAGCTGCTGGCGGCGTTTCGCGAAAACGGCGTAGGCCGTGCGAGTACGCTTACGTGCACTATTTCCCCTGCGCTGCCGTTTATCAAGCTGCCGCCCGAGATGACGCACTCCACCGATATCCAGGTGGTGAACGGTCGCATTGTGTACGAGGGCATCGTGTCCGCGGCCAAGCAGGCGCTTGCTGCAGGCATTCCCGTTGGTCTGGGCACCGACTCGTCGTGCCCGTATGTGACGCAGTACGATATGTGGCGCGAGCTGGTGTATTTCGAGCGTATTGTGGGCGCAAGCCGTCAGCTGGCGCTGCACACGGCAACGCTGGGCAACGCGCGCATCATTGGGTTGGGTGAGGAAACGGGCTCTATTGAGGTGGGCAAATCGGCGGATATGATTGTGCTGGATGCCAACCCGCTTGATGATTTGGAAGCGTTGCGCAACGTGCGCCGTGTGATGGTGCGCGGCAAGTTCGCCGACAACCTGCATGTGAAGCACCTGACGGAACTTGACGCTGAACTGGATAAATTCCTGCCGCGGTAAGATTTTTCGCGAGGGGCTTTTCCTAGTATAAAAGTCGACAATCATGCAAAACTGAACAGTTGTTCGTTTTTTATTGAACGCGGGAATGTTCTCTGGTACAGTGGTGCTACGGAACATTCCCGCGTTGCTTTTGAAGTGAGGTTGCCATGATACGCCCTATTGTGCGAAGCGAGCTTTTGCTGTCCAAGCCATCTGACGCTGCCGTTGAGGCCGATGCGGCGGTTGGCCAGGACTTACTGGACACGTTAGCCGCGCATGCCGATGTGTGCGTGGGCATGGCGGCGAACATGATAGGGGTGCGCAAACGCATTATTGTGTTCGACAACGCGGGCGTGCCTACGCTTATGTTCAACCCTGAAATTGTGCGCTCATCTGGGAAATACCGCACGGAAGAGGGGTGCTTGTCGCTTGATGGGCGCCGCGGCTGCGAGCGTTTCCGCAAAATTCGCGTGCGCTATCAGGATGAATCGCTTGCGTGGCACGAGAAAAGCTTTTCGGGTTTTGTGGCGCAAATTATCCAACACGAAATAGACCATTGCAACGGTGTGATTATCTAGGTGTTCGCTGCGGCTTTGTGCGCTATGTTCTGCGTGTGCCTCGGTTAGTGCAGGTTGGTTTGCTGTAATAGTTTTGCTTGGTTGAAGGTTTGGGGAAGGTTTGCCTATGTCGGTTCCCATAGAGCAGGCGCGTTTAGCGCTGGAAATGCATTTCGGCTATCAGGATTTCAGGCCTGGGCAGCTTGGCGTTGTCAAAGCGCTGCTTGCCGGGCGCGATGCCTTGGCTGTTATGCCTACGGGCGCGGGCAAATCGGTGTGCTACCAAATTCCTGGCGTGGTGATGACGGGCGTAACGCTGGTTATCAGCCCGTTGGTGTCGCTTATGGGAGATCAGGTGCGCAGCTTGCAAGAAGCGGGCGTGCAGGCGGCGTTTCTGAACTCAACGCTGTCTGCTTCTCAACAGGCTACGGTTATGAATTGTGCGCTGGCTGGCGAATACGACTTGCTGTACGTGGCACCCGAGCGTTTGGAGGATGCTCGCTTTTTGGAGTTCGCTTCGCAGGCGGACATTCCGCTTATTGCCGNNGAACGGCTTGCCGACGCACGCTTCGCCCGTTTCGCGCAGCAGGCGCGCATCTCGCTCATCGCCGTCGACGAGGCGCATTGCGTGTCGCAGTGGGGGCAAGATTTCAGGCCGTCGTACTTGCGTATTGGGGAATTTATCGAGCGTTTGCCAATGCGCCCCGCTGTTGCGGCGTTTACTGCCACGGCTACGCAGCGCGTGCGCGCTGACATCGTTCACCTGTTGGGGCTTGCTGACCCGTATACGGTGGTTACGGGGTTCGATCGACCGAACTTGCACTTTAGCGTTGAGCGCCTGGATTCGAACAAAAAGCTTGCACGCATTATGGTGTATGCAAAGGCGCATCCGCAGGATTCTGGTGTGGTGTATTGCAACACACGCAAAAACGTTGAGAAAGTGCACGCGGCACTGGTTGAGGCGGGCGTGCGGGCAACGCGGTACCATGCAGGCTTGAGCAAGGAGGAGCGCACGGAAAACCAGCGCGCGTGGATTAACGATGACGCCGCGGTGATTGTGGCAACGAACGCGTTTGGTATGGGTATTGACAAGTCGAACGTTCGCTACGTTATTCATTGCAACATGCCTAGCAGCATTGAGGCGTATTACCAAGAGGCTGGCCGCGCTGGGCGTGACGGGCTGCCCAGCGAATGCATGCTGTATTGGAGCGACGGCGATGTGTCTACGTGCCGTTTTTTCCTGGAGCAGGGCAGCGACAACGAAGGTATGACGCCCGAAGAGGCTGAAACGGCGCGTGCGGCCAGGCGTCGCATGCTGGCGGCAATGGAAGGCTATTGCTTGACGTGCGGGTGCTTGCGCCAGTACATGCTGCACTATTTCGGCGACGAGGGTGCGCAAGCGTCAGGTGCCGGGTTGCCTTCGGGGCAGGAGGGTGCGGCTGGCCAGCAAGGCGTTGAACCTTCTGCCGCGGCCGAGGGTGCCAACGGCGTGCAGGGCGAGGTTGAGCGGAAGTGCGGTAACTGCTCGAACTGCGAGGGCGGGTTTAAAGCGGTTGACGTAACGGCTGAGGCGCGCGCTGTTATGCGTTGCGTGCAAGAGCTGCGAGGGCGCTTCGGAAAGGGCGTTGTGGTAGACGTGCTTCGCGGCAAAACTTCCGAGAACGTTGAACGCTTCGGCTTAGCGGATGCGAAAACGTTCAATACTGTTGCCATGTCACAAACGCAGCTTAAAGAGGTCATCGAGCTTTTGGCAGCTGGCGAATATTTGCAAATCACTGAGGGGAAGTTCCCCGTTGTTGGCTTCGGCCCGCGGTTTCGCGAGGCTGCAACGCCGGATTTTCGGTTGCAGATGAAGCAGGTTGAGCGTGCAGCTCAGCGAAAGAGCGGGACTGCTCGTGCGACGGGCGGCCATTCGTTTGGCGGCTCGGGCACGGCAAGCGGGCCCGATGCAGCGTACGATCAGGATTTGTTCGAACGTTTGCGGGCGCTGCGCAAACGCTTGGCGCTTGAGGGCGGCATTGCCCCGTACATGGTGTTCGGGGACGCGGCGCTGCGCGATATGTGCGCCCGCATGCCTGAAAACGAAGACGAGTTCTTGGACGTAAACGGCGTGGGCGTCAAAAAGTTGGAAACGTATGGGCGTGCGTTTCTTGATGAGATTGCGGCGTATAGGCGCGAAATCCAATAGGAACTTTTGGGTAAATTGTTCAGTGCATTATGGAAAAGGGCTGGTCAAATGGCATTATGCACGGCGAAGTTGTGCAGATAGGGTAGACTGCACGTTATATGAGCGAACAATTATCAACATATCAAGACTGGGCCGAATACCTTCATGCAGTGGGGGGAACGTGCTCGAAGGATATTGCGCAAACGCTGGCGGCCGGTACGTTCGAGCTTCCGGCAATGGGCCGCGTGTATCAGCTTATCTGCGAGTATTGTGTCAGCTGTTTGGACGCGATGGACGATGCGCTGTTCGCTCGTTTGAAATCGGTTGACGTGCACGATGCATATGGGGTGTTTTTGGTGTGCTCGCGGTTTTGCGACGCATGCGAAAACCTGCTGTTCTTCCGAAAGGTGGACGGCATCCCCGTTGATTGGAAAAACGCGCTTGAAGACGACATCCTTCGCAATATGTCGGGAGCGCTCGGGCATGTGCGGGCTACCGTTCCCGCTGCGGCATCTGATGATGCTGCGTACTATCTCCGCTGTTTGCAGGAAAGGCGTTGCAGGAAGAAATGAACTACCAAGAAACGAAAAAAGCGCTGCGTGATTATATCGTTGCGGGCATTCCGTTTGTTACCGTGCAATCGGTTGATCGCCATCGCCCTGAGCGCATGGTGCGTGAAATTGCGCAGGAAAACAGCTTCGACATGTTTTTGTACACCGATGCGCGCCAGGTTGTTCACTTAGGCCCCGAAGCGCGCATGCCTGTTGACGTGCATTCCGATCCGCTGCCGTATTTGAACGACTTGTTTCAAAAGTCGCAGAACTGCATTTTCGTGCTTGC
Organism: Eggerthellaceae bacterium UBA5906; assembly: GCA_002431805.1. GTDB lineage: Bacteria > Actinomycetota > Coriobacteriia > Coriobacteriales > Eggerthellaceae > Senegalimassilia. The sequence continues at coordinate 14,854 of DJEE01000066.1, read as the reverse complement.
CGACACGCACAAAATCGATGTTGACGGCGCGTATACGCGCGAGCTGCTTTCTGCGGTGTACCTTGCCAAAGAAACGGGCAACACCATTGTTACCGTAGCTGCCGAGCCGGTATGGCAGCGCCTGTCACGTTTCGGCTTGTGCTTGCACCTTGACCTGCCCGACCATCGCGAGCGCCGTGCGCTTATCGACGATTTCTGCCAGCGTCACCCGGGCACGGTTGCTTGGAGTGACCACGATTGCGAGCGCATGGCAACGCTCGTGCGCGGTTTGGCGGAGGCGCAGGTGGTGAACCTGCTTGAGGCGTCGCTGGTGGCGCAGGGCAAGCTCGGGTCAAGCGACGTGTTTTCCGTTGCTTCTCAAAAAGAGCTGCTGTTTGCAGCGGTTCCCAATGTGGATCCTGTTGCCTGCAAGCCTGGGCTTGAGGTTGCAGGTTTGAACACGTTCAAAGAATGGCTTGACCGCAAGCGTGAGGTTTTCTTTGCGCCGTCTGATGTGCTGGAGCAGTATGAGTTGCGCACGCCGAAGGGCGTGTTGCTGGTAGGCGTGCCCGGCTGTGGCAAATCGTTTTCCGCAAAAATGGTGGCATCCCGCTGGGAGTTGCCGCTGCTGCGTTTCGACATGGGCTCGGTGTACGCGAAGTATGTGGGCGAAACGGAGCGCCGGATGCAGGAGGCGCTTGACTATATCGGCAACGTTGCCCCGTGCGTGTTGTGGGTGGACGAGATTGAAAAGGCCTTAGCGTCAAGCTCGGACGAAAGCGACGTGGGCAAGCGCGTGCTTGGCCAGTTCCTGTTCTGGCTGCAAGAGTCGCCCGCTAAGGTGTTTTTGGTTGCCACGGCAAACGATGTGACGAAGCTGCCTCCGGAGCTGTTCCGCAAAGGGCGCTTTTCCGAGGTGTTCTTCGTTGACCTGCCCAACCGCGCCGAACGCGCCGAGGCGCTGCGTCATTACTGCAAAACGTCGTTGCACCTGGAGTTCTCACCACAAGATATTGAAGTGCTTGTTACGTCTACGAAGGGTTTCTCGTATTCAGACATCGAACAGTCCATTAAAGACTACGCTGAACGCGTTGCCTTTGGGCACGCTCCTGCGCCCGATGCCAGTACGCTTGCTACGCATTTTGATTCGGTGGTGTCCATATCCGAGGCGAACGAGGGTATTGCGCAGATTCGCGCTTGGGGTAGAGAACACGCTATTTCAGCATCGTAGGGCGCAGGGGGTGCAGCGTGTTGCCTTGCCAGGCCATTAACATAACCATAGAAGTTATCACGCTTGCACTGCTTGTGGCGCTTGCGGTTGTCATGGTGCTGCGCGGCCGTTCGACGGGAATGGACAAGCTGCTGTTCGCAACAGTTATCGTGCACGCCGTTAACACAACGGGTGACTTGTTCGCGTGGGTGTTCACGTCGTATAGCAACCAGCTTTCTGTTGTGTTGGCAAACGCGGGCAACGTGGTCACGTACTTCTTCGGGCCGATTGCGTACACGGGGCTTGCGCTTTTGGTTTGCTGGTGGGCGCTTGGACGCAAGTTGTTCTCGAAAACCACGTCCTGTGCCTTTGTAGTTGCTATTCTGCTTATTGGCATCGCAAGCGCTGCGCTTACGTTCGCGAACATCCCAACAGGCATGTTGTATACCATCGATGCGAACAATACCTTTACATGGGGCTCATGGAGCACATTGCCGGATAATTTGGCCCTTGCCCAGTTTGCGCTTGCTTTGCCCGCAGTGCTAATTGGCGGGAAAGGCCACGTCCGTCGTTCGCTGTGCGCATGGGTGTTGTATTTGGGCATTCCCTGCGTTGCCGTTATTCAGGAGAACACGTTTAATACACTTATGCTGTTGTACCCAACGGTGGCGCTTTCGCTGTTGCTGGCATACTTGGAATTTCAGCATTTCCAGGAGCAGCGGTTGATGCGGCGCAACCTTGAACTGAGGGAAAGCCAGGCTAAAGCGCTTTCGGGGCAAATCACCTCACACTTTGTATTTAATGCGTTGCAGTCGGTGCGCGAGCTGTGTATCAGCGATCCTGCGCGTGCGCAGCAGGCCATCGACGATTTCTCGGATTACCTGCGCGGGAATTTGCAGGTTGCCAACGCTGGCGGGATGGTGTCGCTTGATCAAGAGATAGAGCACGTAAGGGCGTATTTGGCGGTGGAGCGGATTGACCCTTCAAGCGAGTTTTCGGTGAAATGGGACTTGCTTACCACGAATTTCAAGCTACCGGCGCTTACCGTTCAGCCGTTAGTTGAGAATGCCGTGCGACATGGCGTGGCGGGCATCGACGAGGGCGTGATCAAAGTAAGCTCATGGGAAGATTCGTTGGCATGGCATGTTGCCGTGCGCGATAATGGACGAGGATTTGGCAATTCCGTTGGCGGGACGGGGCATGTGGGCATTGCGCTTGACAATGTGCGCTCACGTTTGGCGTTGCTGTGCAACGGAACGTTGGATGTAACAAGTTCGCAGGATGGCACCATCGTCACCATCACTATACCGAAAAAGCGTTACGAAGCAGGAGCTTAAGCATGAACACGCTGGTAGTAGATGATAAGCAATTAGCGGTAAGCGCGGTTGTGCGCATTGTGCGCACCATCGACCCGCAGGGTGCGTGCGAAGGTGTGCGCAACGCTGGCGCGGCGCTTGAGTACGTGCGCGAACATGCGGTTGACGTGGCATTTTTGGATATTGAGATGCCGGATATGTCGGGTATTGAACTTGCTCGGCGTATGAAAGATGCAAACCCCACCATCAACATTGTGTTCGTAACCGCCTATGAAGAGTATGCGCTGGATGCTCATAAGCTGTATGCAAGCGGTTATTTGCTCAAGCCAGTGAAAGAAGAGGACGTTCGCCGGGCGCTTGATAACTTGCGACATCCGGTTAAGCTGCCTCGCGCAGCTGAGGGGCAGCTTGAGGTTCGTTGCTTCGGCAACTTCGATGTGTTCGTTGACGGCAATCCGGTGAAGTTCAAGCGCAGCAAAACGAAGGAATTGCTGGCATATCTTGTTGATAGGCGCGGTTCGCGCTGTACCATCGGCGAGCTTATGGCGGTGCTGTGGGAGGATGGCGTGCGCACGCCATCTCGTCGCACGCAGGTACGCAACCTTATCAGTGATTTGCGCTCCGCGCTTTCGGATGCCGGCGCGGAAAACGTTATTGTGCGCGGACGCGATGAGATTGCCATTGCGCCCGACAGCGTGCAGTGCGACTATTACCGATTCCTGGAAGGTGACCCTGCTGCCGTGAACCTGTACCGAGGTGAATACATGTCCCAATATTCATGGGCAGAAATGACGGCAGGGAGCCTGCAGCACAGGCGATAGATTGAAAGCTGTGTTTTTGCGCTATCGTGCAAAACGGGTGGTTGCTTGTGGAAGTTGCGCGAAAAGGGATTCCGTGAACAGGGGACGTAGCAAAGTTCACGGAATCCCTTTCTTTTCGCAAGGTTAATCGTGAACACTTGCTACGTCCCCTGTTCACGCCGTCAAGCGCGTAATTGCAATACAACGAGTACGCACCGAAATCTTGCTAATTACGCTTGGCGGTAATGCGAGAGGAAGTCTTCCAGGTTCGTCATTGCTTCGGACAGCACCTCTATGCGTGGCAGGTATACCACGCGGAAGTGGTCGGGCTCGCCCCAGTTGAAGCCTTTGCCGGGTACCAGCAAAATCTTCTTTTCGTGCAGCAAATCAAGCGCAAACTGCTCGTCGTTGGTGATGTTGAACTTCTTCGTATCGATTTTCGGGAAGATGTAAAACGCCGCCTTCGGCTTCACTGCCGTGATGCCGGGGATGCTGTTCAGCGCGTTGTAAACGTATTCGCGCTGCTCGTATACGCGCCCGCCCGGCACCACATAGTTGCGCACGCTTTGATGGCCCCACAGTGCCGTTTGCACAATGGACTGCGCGGGGACGTTCGAGCACAGGCGCATGTTCGACAGCATGTTCAGGCCCAAAATAAAATCCTCGGCGCAGTTCTTGTTGCCCGACAGCACCATCCAGCCAATACGATATCCGGCAATCATATGCGACTTCGACAAACCGGAGAACGTGATGCAGAACAAGTCAGGGGCCATGCTGGCAATGGAAACGTGCTCGAGGTCGTCCATAACCAGGCGATCGTAAATTTCGTCGGAGAAGATCATCAGCTGATGCTTGCGCGCCACATCGACGATTTGCTGCAGCACCTCGCGCGGGTACAGGGCACCGGTGGGATTGTTCGGGTTGATGATGACGATGGCTTTCGTGCGCGGCGTGATTTTGCGCTCGATGTCGTCAATGTCGGGGTACCATTCGGCTTGCTCGTCGCACACGTAGTGCACCGGCGTGCCGCCGGCAAGTGTGGCGCAGGCTGTCCACAGCGGGTAGTCGGGGCTGGGGATAAGAATCTCATCGCCGTTATCAAGCAGCGCTTGCATGCACAGGTTGATAAGCTCGCTTACGCCGTTGCCGGTGTAGATGCTGTCCATGTCAACGTTGGGCAGGCCCTTGATTTGCGAGTACTGCATGATGGCTTTGCGCGCGCTGAACAGACCTTTCGAGTCGCTATAGCCTTCGCAATCGGGCAGCTGCAGGCGCATATCTTGCACCACTTCGTCAGGTGTGCGGAATCCGAAAGGAGCAGGGTTGCCGATGTTCAGTTTCAGGATGCGCGTGCCGTGCGCTTCCATGCGTGCAGCTTCGTCTACAACCGGGCCGCGCACATCGTACAAAACGTTGTCGAGTTTCGAAGACTTTTTGAACTGACGCATGGGAGTGCCCCCTTGTTCATCTGATTCGGAAAATTGAACTTGTTCAGAATGTCGTTGAACTTCTGGTTCATTTTTTGATTCGGCCGCCGCGCTAACGGAGGACACTGGTGAAGAATGGAGTTCACGGGAATCAAGCTGATGTTCAATAGCTTGACGCCCATCTTTGCCTTCAAGCCAGGCAGGTGAAACGTTCAAAAGCTTTGCAAGGAGTTCAAAGACATCCTGACGGGGGATGGTTTTCCCGCTAACATATTGGCTGACCTGGCTTTTCCAAAGTTTATGACCATCTTGCGCCGCGGCATGAATCAAGTCGGCCTGCTTCATGCCGGCAGCATCCATGGCTTGTTTTAAGCGGTCTGCAAACGTGTTTTGATCCATAGCGGCTCCAAAAGTTCAAAGTTCATTGTTGGTTCACTAGTTCAATTGGTTCAAAATACCGAAATGAACTAGCAGAATTGAACTGAACAACAGGTTCATACGTTCAATTTAACTGCAGTGTATCATCTGTCAGGTTCAAAACAAGTTCAATTCAAGAATCAACACGTTCAATTTCAACAGTGTTCGGTTAATGGTGCTTTCGTTGGCGCTTACTAGAAAAGAGGGTCGTTGCGCTGTCGGTTATGTTTCGCGGCATCGTAATTTGAACGGGGTATGTTCACGGTTGCCCTTCAATGCTCGCTCTTTTATCTCCTTAATTCTGTGTAGCTATATTCGCAAAAGCATTACTCGCCCCTGAATGCGGTCTTACATTCGCTTTACAAACGCTCCGTACACTTTTGCCATGCACGCTGTGGGGCGTGCTGCGCTCGTATACCGCTATGATTCGTCGATTGCGCTTGCAAGCCTTTGCAGATGGCTTGCGCATACGGAGTCATGTTGCCAGCGCACCGAACTCTCGAGAGGAGAACAAAAGCACATGGATCCGGCAACGCTGGTAATCGTTGGCCTGGTGATTGTCACCGCCTTGACGTTCGATTTCACGAACGGTTTCCACGACACGGCCAACGCCATGGCCACGTCCATTGCAACAGGCGCGCTGAAGCCTAAAACCGCCGTCATTGCTGCAGGCACGCTTAATCTTGTGGGCGCTTTCCTATCCACCGAGGTGGCAAAGACCATTTCCGGTGGCCTTATTAACGAGCAGGTTGTTACTATTGCCCCTGAGTTCATTTTGGCGGGCTTGATTGGCGCCATTACCTGGAACCTTATTACCTGGCTGGTGGGCCTTCCGTCGTCGAGTTCCCATGCGCTGTTCGGCGGCTTGGTGGGCGCCGTTATCATCGGTGCGGGCGTTGAGGGCGTGAACTTCGCCGCCGTGCTCACGAAGATTCTTATCCCGGCGCTTGTGTCGCCGGTGGTTGCCGGCTTGGCGGCGTTCTGCGCGGTAAAACTCATATTTGCCGTTGTGCGCCGCATGAACGAATCCGAGGTTGAAAACGGCTTCCGTCACGGCCAAACCATCACGGCATGCCTGGTTGCGCTTTCGCACGGCACTAACGACGCGCAGAAGACCATGGGCATCATCACGCTGACGCTGGTGGCTGTGGGCCTGCAGCCTTCCGGCACCGGCCCCGAGCTGTGGGTTGTTGCCATTTGCGGCCTGGCCATTGCAGCCGGCACGTACATGGGCGGTTGGCGCGTTATCCGCACGCTGGGCAAGGGCCTCACTGAAATCAGCACGCCGCAGGGTTTTGCCGCCGAGGCTGCCAGCGCCACCACCATCTTGGTTTCTTCGCACCTGGGCTTTGCGCTTTCCACCACGCAGGTGTGCTCCGGCTCCATTATCGGCACGGGCCTGGGCAAGAAGGGCAACCCCGTGAACTGGGGCGTTGCTGCGCGCATGCTGGTTGCGTGGCTTGTTACCTTCCCGGCGGCCGGTGTTGTGGGCGCGCTTGCCTGTGCGCTGGCGAAGACGGGTGTGTGGGGTACTGCGGCTACTGTGGCCATCGCCGCCTGCGTGGCGCTTATCATCTTCCGCCTGTCGAAGCGTAACCCTGTGAACAGCAACAACGTCAACGACGGCAAGGAAGTTAAGGTTAACGCTGCCGTGTCCGCCACTGCGACCGCTCAGGCTGCGTAAGGAGAGCTCAACATGATTGCAACTGAAATCACCTCGTTCGTTACCGTGCTGGTAGTTGCCGTGTGCGTTGCAAGCACCATTAGCGTGCTGTATGCATCGGGATTGCGCCTGTGGGCAGACGGCCGCGTGGACGCGCAAGGCAACGCGCATCTGCTGCATCGTGTGGTGTCGGTGCTGTGCTTTACCGCATGCGTTGCTATCGTTCTGTTTGCGTTGTGGCTGATGATTCCGTTATTCCACTAAGTCTTACAACCGGGGATGCAGAATACGGTATCCCAAAATCACCCAAGTGCTTCGATGCTTTGCTAGATAACCGCCTTCGAAGTTGCTGACCAAGCTGTTCGGGCCGGCGTGCGTCTGCGTCGGCTCGTTCCTTCCTCACCCGTTCTCTTTTAATAGGAGCTGAACCTATGACTTCCATTCTTGTTGGCATCGATGGCAGCGAACGCGGGCGCCGCGCGCTTGACTGGGCTGTTCGCCGTGCGCGCCGCGATAACGCTTCTATCACGATGCTTGCCGTTGTTGACCAGGCCATAGCCAACAAAGCAGGCGTTGACGTTGAAACCGTGTGCGCAACCGTGCGCCGTGCGTTGGCGGCGAAGCGCGCCGCGGCGGCAAGCGAATACCCGGGCATCTCGATTACCGCGCAGGTGCTTGTGGGCGACATTGTTGACGCGCTGGTGGATGCCGCCGACGAGCACGACATGATTGTGCTGGGCAGCCATCATGGCCACACCATTGGCGAGACCATCGGCGGTGCAAAGGGTTTGCGCGTTTCGGTTTCCACGAAGGTGCCCACCGTTATCGTGCCGGCCGACTGGGATGCAGCCAACCACGGCAAGGGCATCGTCGTGGGCGTCGGGCCCGATGAACGGGTGAGCGCCGGCGCCATCGAGTTCGGCGCGAAAGAGGCGCTCATTCGCAATCAGAAGCTTGAACTGGTAAGCGCGTGGGGCATTCCCGCGTGGTTGGAGCGTTCCGCGCAGGCCATGGGCGGCGGCTTGGGACCGGTTGGCGAACAACGTCAGCGCGAGCTTGATGCCCAGGTGGCGCGCCTGCAGTCCGAGCATCCTAACTTGCAAGTGGAAGGCCGTTCTCTTGAGGGCGCGTCGCCTTCTCGCGTGCTGGTGGAAACAAGTCGCAACAGCAACCTGCTGGTCATGGGTACCAACTCTCGCAACGCCCTCGGTCGCACCCTGTTCGGCAGCGTAACCCACAGCGTGCTTTTGAACCTAACCATCCCCACAGTCATCGTCCCACAGGTGTAAACGAGCGTGGCGGCAGCCGCAAAAGGGCGAAAACGAGCGTGGCGGCGCCCCGTAAAGGGGCGAAACGGGCACGCTAGCTCCCGCAAAGGGGTGGAAACGCGATACGTTTGGATTTTAATGGCTT
>DJEE01000066.1:4310-6512 GCA_002431805.1 Eggerthellaceae bacterium UBA5906 | reverse complement strand
TTTGCGGTGGCTACTTTGCTGCTACCGATTAAAATCCAAACGTATTGCGTTTTCGCTCTGCGGGGTGGGTCCACGTTGCTTTGCGGGATGGGCTAGCGTTGCTTAGGGACGGGCTCGCGTTGCGCTGGTACTGGCGTTGGGCTTTTTGCTTGAGTGGGCGGGGCTCGTGTAGTCAAAAGTTGACTAATTCATTGTTTTGCCTGGTCATGTGCTTGCTATTCACTCGTGTTGCGATGATGGCGTGCTCGTGTGCACCTATAATCCCCTGTATAAGACGAGTGGGGGGATTTCAGGATGAATACTGCACCGGTAAGCGGCTTGTGGGGCCGCCTTTCCGCTTTGTGGCCTGCGTTGCCGTTTCTGGCGTTCGGGCCGTGTTTTGCTTGGACGGCGCTTATGCGCAGCGGCGTGTGGATGTCGTCGGTTGAGGTCAACGGCGACGCCATCACGTCGCTATCGCTCACGGCCGACTTTGCCACTGCAGCCGTGCTGCTGCTTACGTTGGTGCTTCGTCGGCGTATCGGCCGCGCACTGCCGCCGCGGCGCTTCGCCCTTGTTGCCGGTGTTTTCGGCGCCACTGGGTCGTTGCTCATCGTCTTGACTGGGCCGTATTACGGTCCCATAGTGTTTAGCGTGCTCGGCAACCCGAAATGGCTGCTCACCGCGTCAGGTGTGCTATGCGGTGCGTCTATGGGTATGCTGTATCTGCAAACGGGCATTCGCTACTGCATGTTGCCGTTTCGCTATGCCATTTTGTATCTGTGCTATTCCGGCGTGCTCGGCGTGGTTATCTATCTTGCTGTGATGGCATCACCGGATTGGACGCCTGTACAGGGCGGGCCGACGCTTATGTCCATTGCATCGTTTGCGGGGTTGCCGTTGTGCGCAAGCGCGATTTTGACGCCACGGTTTAATCCCGCCCTATGGGCGGCATGCGCTGACGAGGCTCACCTCTCAAGCGTGAAGGGCTCTGCGCGCTTCGTCGCCTTGGAATCGCAAGTTCCTTCGAAGCAGTTCCTGCGTATGTACGGCAAGCTGCTTGTGGTGCTGACGCTGTTTGCCCTGGTGTGCGCCGGCATCACCATCAACATCATCGGCAACGCGCAGCCCGCATTGCTGCAAAGCCAATACAACCTGCTCATGCTGCTGCGCTTGCCGCTTTTGCTGGTGGTTGCTGTGGCCGTTATCAGCATCGACGCCGAGCGCATCAACTTCCCGAAGTTGATCCTTGGCGCCATCGTGGCGCTTGAGGCGTGCGTGGTGGTGGCAACGGTGCTTGACCCGAACAACCAGGTGTGGTTTGACACGGTGCAGCTGGTTGGCTTCGTGTTTCAGCTGCTCATCTGGTCGTTTGTCTTCGCCGTTGGCGGAACGCACCGGCCTTCGTCGGCCATCATCGTGGCGCTGGGCCTGGGGCTTTTTGCGCTCGGTAACGCTGTGGGATCGGCGGCGGGCATGTGGCTGGGCGGCGTTGTGACGTTCGTGTCCATCAACCTGCTGTTCGCCATCGCGCTGTTGCCGACGTTCGTGATGGTGGGCGAGCGTGACCTTGACGAGCTGATTGCGTTCGATTCCGACGGCAGCGCCCCCGACAGCCTCGACAAGGCGCTCGGTGGCATCATCGCTCCGAAACCCGCGCGCGTCAAAGGCGGCTTTTCCGCGAAACTTGACGAATATGCCAAGCTGCACCAGCTGACCGCGCGCGAAACCGAGGCGCTGCGCTACTTAGCCGCCGGCCGTGGCGACAGCCAGATTGCCGAGGCAATGGGCGTGTCGTACAACACCGCTCGCACCCATGTGCGCAACGTCTACGCGAAGTGCGACGTGCACGGGCGCCAGCAGCTTATCGACGTGGTGAATAAGTTCGCCAAGTAGTTTTCGCCATCCCCGAATGGGAAAATTACCTTCGAGGTAAATGTTTTATTTGGCCATATTTCACTGTTTCCCCAGCTCAGCACCTCACTCGTTTCGTACGAGGTAACAAAATACGCAGAATCGAACGACATTTCACGCGTTTCGCAGCTAGGCGGCCCCATCCGGTGCCGCCTATGTTTTTCCCTGCGGTCGGCATGGCGGGCGGACGAGCGTTCCGCAACCCGCCGGCAGATGCTCAAGGCAGGGGGAATCTATGGAAAACGAAGACGAATTCAACCGCGTATACGACAGCGTCACCAAACAGCCGCTGCATCGCGAGGTGTTGCT
>DJEE01000066.1:0-4201 GCA_002431805.1 Eggerthellaceae bacterium UBA5906 | reverse complement strand
CGCTTCCAGAAGCCGCCGGCGCGATGCAAAGCCCGTATCGGCTCATGCAGCAGCTGGTTGCGGCTGGCGGGCTGACGTGCACCGAGCTTGACGCGCAGGGCAACGAGGTTTTGCCCGCGGCGAAAGAGGGCCTGAGCGAAGACGAGCTTGACGACCTGGTGCAGGGCTGGCGCTACGAAACCACAAACGCTGGCAAGCAGGTAGCGGCGTATTTCGCGCCTGCGCGTCGCATGGCACGCCTGCTGGACGTCCACCCCACGGCTGCCGCTGCATATTCCCAGGTCATGTGCTTCTGCGAGCAACCGCGCTCGCGCAACGACCTTGCGGCGTTCATCGAACGCGAACATCTTCTCGAAACCATTCAAGCTGTGCTCCCCAAGGGCTCCGAGCTTCGTCCGAGCGTGCTCATGGACAAGCTGGAAGCCGCCGGGATGCTGGCCTGGCAAAACGGTTGGACCATCACAGACGCGGGGAGGCGGTATTTGCAGGAGGGGTAATCAAACAGGCGAAATGCCCCAGCTGCGCGACGGCGCGCGGGCGGGGCGGAAAACAAGTTGAGTCCAAGGAGGAAAAATGGCGGAAACGCATAGCGTTACGCGCAGGGGGTTTCTGAAGGCGGCGGCGCTCACCGGCGCGGCCGGCGCCCTTGGCGTTTCGGCGGGCGGATCGTTGGTGCAGGCGGACGCCGCCTACGCTCAGTCCGAAAGCGAGACCAAGGTGTACAAGTCGGTGTGCCACGGCTGCATCGCGTCGTGCCCGTGCAAGGTGTACGTGACCGACGGCGTGGCAACGAAGATCGAAGGCGACCCGGATGCGCCGGAAAGCCGCGGCAGCCTGTGCATGAAGGGCTTGAACCAGATTCAAACCATGTACAGTCCGCGCCGCATCTTGCACCCGCTCAAGCGTGCCGGCGAGCGCGGCGAGAACCAGTGGGAGCAGATCAGCTGGGACGAGGCGCTTGACCTGGCCGTTGACAAGTTCTGCGAAGCGCGCGAGAAGTATGGGCCGTACTCGTTCTTCGCCACGGGCGGCGGCGGTGGCAGCTACACCAACGTCAACGTCATGTGCATGCCGGCGGCCGTAGGCGCACCGAACGGGTTTGAGCCCGGCGCCGCGCAGTGCCTGATGCCGCGCGAGTCCATGGCGTCGTATGTGGGCGGGCACTGCCAGTCCATGGCCGACAACTACGTCACCGAGCCGTTCAACCTGGCGAACGTGAACACGAAATCCCTGGTCATTTGGGGTGCTCAGCCATCGGTAAGCCAAACGGCGCAATCGGGTCGTGGCATGGCCGAGCTGCGCGCCGCAGGGTGCAAAACGGTGGTTATCGACCCGAACTTCAGCCCCGATGCGCAAAAGGCCACGGTGTGGCTGCCCGTTCGCGCCGGCACCGACACCACGCTGGTAATGGGCTGGTTCCGCTACATCTTCGAGAACAAGCTGTACAACGAGGAGTTCTGCAAGTACTGGACGAACCTGCCGTTCATCATCAACCCCGACACGAAGCTGCCGTACCTGGCGACCGACATTTGGCCGGACTACCAGACCACCACGCCCGACGACACGCCGGATTACGTGTGCTACGACCGCAAGACGAACTCGGTGCAGCCCTTCCCGTATTCGGCACCCGCCGACAGCCCGGTTGACCCCGAGATCTTCGCCACGGTTGACATCAACGGCAAAACGTGCCAGTCCGCCGGCCAGATTTACAAGGAAGCAGCCGAGCCGTTCACGCTGGACAAGGTTGCCGAAACGTGCTGGCTTGAGGCTGACAAGATTGAAGAGGCAATCCACGTGTACACCGACTCGGAGACTTCGGGTATCGTGCTGGGCGTGGCAACCGACCAGCAGCCCGACTCGTCCGAGATGGCGCTGGGATGCTTGGGCCTTGACTTCGTGATGGGCTACTACGAGCTGCCGGGCACCACGCAAACGCAGCCGAGCCACACCTTCGGCCCCATGGGCGCCGGTTCGTCCATCCCGACCAAGCGTCTGACCAGCAGCTTCAACGGCCTGTTCACCGACCATGACCTTGGCTACGTCGTGGGCGCGGGCGAGGCGGCCAACAAGGCGCGCATCGAGGTTTGCGACCAGGAAAAGCTCAAGGCGTCGTTCCAAATCGTGAAAGACCGTCTTGGCGTGGTGCAGTTCAAGGGCGAGAACTTCTGGAACCAAGCCCATAACCCCACCTTGTGCGCCACCATCAAGTCCGGCGAGCCCTATCAGCCGCGCATCTGGTACGAATTCTCCGGCAATAAGCTGGGCTGCACGGCCAACGCCACCGACTGGTACGACGCCATCTCGCACGTTGACTTCATCATGTGCCAGTACCCCATGCTCACGTCGTTCCACATCGAGGCCGCCGACTTGGTGTTCCCGACCATGGAGTGGCTGGAGATGGCGGGCACGGGCATGCAGCTGAACAAGACGTTCATGCGCACGCCGGTCACCCACATCGGCGAGACGGTTGACCCGAACTACACTCCTGCAACCATCTTGGAGATGGCGGGCAAGAAGCTTGGCGAGGACTTCTCGGCATACACGAAGACGTGCGCGGCTACGCCGATGGAGGCGCAGCGAGAGGTGCTCGTGAAGACGTTCGGCGCGAAGGACTGGGACGACTTGCTGGATAACCAGGACAAATACGTGCCCAGCGAAGTGTGCCCCGTGGATGATTACTACGCCTACGAGCAGTTCAAAACCGTGGTTGACGACGGTCTGCCGTGCGGCTTTGCCACCGAATCGCGCAAGGCCGAGCCGTACGCCACGCTGCTCATCAAGCTCTCGCGCACTGGTTGGCCGTTTGTGTACCCCTTCGAGCTTGAGGCGTGCGACGACTACTCGCCCATCTGCAAGGAAGTGCACCCGGCAGAAGAGCCCGACGACGAGTATCCGCTGGTGCTGACGAGCGGCCGCGTGCCGTACTTCCACCACACCACCATGCGTCACTCCGCCTTCGCGCGCGAGCTGTTCCCCTCGGCCGAGATCCGCATGAACCCCAAAGATGCGCAGGCGCGCGGTTTACAGCACCTCGACTGGGTGAAGGTTTCCAGCCGCCGCGGCGAGATTCGTGCTCGCGTGTACATCACGAAGGGCGTGCAACCTGGGCAAACGTGGATGGAGCGCTTCTACAATCCCGAGTGCTACGACGCGACGCAGAAAAACCCCACGGCCGGTTGGCGCGAGGAGAACGTCAACGTCATCACGAACAACCATGCCCCGTACAACGAGGTGAACGGTTCGTACACCAACCGTGGCTTCACTGTGCAAGTGGAAAAGTCCGAGCGCCCCGCAAACGTGTGGGTAGAGCCTGAGGAGTTCAGGCCGTTTATGCCTACCTTGCAAAGCGAGCCTGTGACAAAGGATGTGTTCTGATGAGAAATTGCTTGGTTGTTGACTTGGACCGCTGCACGGGTTGCGATACCTGTGTTGTGGCCTGCAAGTATGAAAATGGACTTGACCTGGGAACTTGCTGGAATCGCGTAGGTGTTGTGGGCCCGACGGGCGATTTCCCCGACATTGAACAGTACTACCTGCCCGTGCAGTGCCAGCAGTGCGCCAACCCGCAGTGCGTGAAGGTGTGCCCGACTGGCGCGAGCTACCGCGATGAGAAAACGGGCGTGGTGCTGGTGGACAAGTCGAAGTGCATCGGCTGCCGTTACTGCATGATGGCCTGCCCGTATGATGTGCGCGTGTACCGCGAGGACGCGCACGTGGTGGAGAAGTGCACGCTGTGCAACCAGCGCACGCAGGCCGGTGAGAAACCTGCATGCGTGGTGAACTGCTGCGGCGGGGCGCGTCTGTACGGCGATTTGGACGACCCCACCAGCGACGTTTCGAAAGCGGTTGCTGCGGCGGGTGCGGATGCGGTGCATCACCTGCCTGACCCGGGCGACTCGAACCCGTCGACGGTGTACATCCTGCACAACGACATCGCACATTGGAAGGAGCTGAGCTAAATGGACATTCAGTGGCCTTTGGCGCTGTTCAGCCTGTTGGCAGGTTGCGGCGGCGGCATGTTCGCGTTCGCGGCGCTTGCTGAGTTGAAGGGCTTCGGCGGCCGTCGCCGTTTTGCGGTGGCCTTGGCTGCGGCGATTGTGGTGGTTGTTGGCGGCTGCGCTTCCGTGGCGCACTTGGGCAACCCTTCCAACATCATGGCGGCCGCGGCGAACATCGGCTCGCTGTCGGGCATTTCCGTCGA
>DJEE01000025.1 GCA_002431805.1 Eggerthellaceae bacterium UBA5906 | reverse complement strand
AAAAACGCGTTAGTTTGTGACTTAATTCCAACGTGGCAACCAGCACTGCATGTGCTGATGGCATTTGCCCAGGTCACAGACTTGCTGCTAAATCACATACCCAGCACCCTCGCAGCAAGTCACAAACTAACGCGATTTTGCGGCAACGTCGTTCTCGCGAACCCCCGAAGCCGTAATGTCGCAAACTCGCTCGTGTTTGTGTTTTAACTCGCATGTGCCAAGTATGTCGCCGCATTCGCAAAACGTTTTGCCTGGTCATCACCTTGCTGAAATTTTCGCTATCCGGGTCTTTCTCGGCAAAACGCAAACACGAGCGATTTCGTGACAACGAAGGCCCCGCAAGGGCCGGGCAAACCGGGTTTGCGCCGCTTTCCTTGTTGCTGTCCGGTTGAGGGGCGGTTTCGCATGCGTTGCCTAAAAACGCTACAATAATACGGTTAACCGTACTAGCAACGCACGCGCCTGTGCGTGGTGGTTGCGAGCGGGGCCGCTTGGCCTTGCGCCGCGCAACGGGGAAACCCGTAGCTGCCGCCTTGCACTTGCGTAAACGAACTCGAAGCAAAGGACGTGCATGAATCCGGTCATCGTTATCCCAACGTTTGTTTCCTCGCGGCGTCGCAAGGAACCTGCTAGCGTGACGGCAACGTACGATCACGCTACTCCGCTCAAAAACCCTGGTGAGCTGCCTCGTTTGCTCACATCGCTGCAAAAGGTACGTGGCATCGGGCAGATTATCGTGCTGGTGGCCGCCGACAAATCGGCCGAGCCGCAAGCATCCGACAAGGTGCAGGACATCGTCTCGCGCTTCCCCGCGCTCAACGTGGCGGTTATCGGCGCGGCGGAGTACAACCTGGTGCAGCAGCGCATGGAGCAGCTGGGCTTGGGCAAGCTCTCGCGCGAAATCGGCCTTACCGGTTACGGCGCCATCCGCAATTTGGGCCTGGTGGTCGCCAACGTCATGGGCTTCGACTCCGTGGTGTTCCTGGACGACGACGAGGTTATCGACGATGCCGACTTCCTGCAAAAAGGCGTGTATGGCCTGGGGAAACTCACGCGCAAAGGCGTGCCCATCCTTGCAAAATCCGGCTTCTACTTCAACTCCGAGGGGTCGTTCCTCTCAAAAAGCCAAGACAAGTGGTACAACCGTTTTTGGCAGCAGGGCAAAGCGTTCAACAAGTGGATTTCGAAAGCCATGCGCGGCCCGCGCCTTTCGCGCAGCAACCATGTGTGCGGCGGCTGCTTGGCGCTTCACAAGGAAGCGTTCAAACGTCTGTCGTTCGACCCGTGGATTGCGCGCGGCGAAGATTTAGATTACATGCTGAACCTGCGCATGTACGGAAGCGACATCTGGTTCGACAACCAATGGAGCTTGCGCCACCTGCCGCCGGCAACCGCCAGCGAGGGCACGCGATTCCGCCAGGACATTTACCGCTGGTTGTACGAGTATCGCAAGATGGAATACAGCCGCACGCAAATCGACTTGATGCAGGTCAAGCCGCAATCGCTTGAGCCGTATCCGGGGCCGTTTTTGGAGCCGGGCATCACCAGGCGCATTCGCATCACGGCCATTTTGCGCAGTCTCGCGCGCAAGGACAAGAAGGCATACCGCCAGGCGGCAAAGGCCGCACGCACAGACGCTGTTATGTACGCGCAGCGCAACTGCTCGAAGTACTTCGAGTTCCAGTTCGTGTGGCCCGAGCTGATGGCGCGCATGGAGAGCGACCAAATCCTGCACACGGCCATCGTGCAATCGGTGGCGCGTCGGCAGGCTAGCGTGAATCCGCAGGCCACAGCAATCCCCGTAGCGGGCCCTGCCGCAGGCGTCGACCCGGGCGTTACCAGCGAAATTCGCCTGAACATTGCTGAATAGCCAAAGCGGCGGAATATCGAAAGCAGGACGAATCTCGTGGACCTTTTCCTACAGTTTGCCGGACCCGCGGTGGCGGGCGTATTCGTTGGCGTTATGTCGGGCCTGCTTGGCGTGGGCGGCGGCACCATCATGGTGCCCATCTTCCGCTTGGCGTTCGGCATGAGCCCTATGGCCAGCACCGCCACCAGCCTGTTTGCCATCATCCCCACGTCCATCTCGGGCGTGGCGTCGCATACGCGTGCGAAAACGTGTGTGCCAAAGCTGGGCGTAGCGCTTGGCCTGGGCGGCGCGGTCATGTCGCCAGTGGGCGTATGGCTGGCAAGTGTGTCACCGGGCTGGATGGTTATTCTGGTGGCTGCGCTGGTCATCGGTTTCAGCGCCTACAAAATGTTCAAGAAAGCGATGGCTGCGCCGAAGCGCGCGCAGAACAAGGGCGGCGCGAAAGCAAAGCAGCCCGTTCCCGCACAGCCCGAACTTTCGCGCAAGCAGCTTTTGCAGGGCGCGGGTATCGGTCTTGTTGCGGGATTGGCGTCGGGCTACGTGGGCGTGGGCGGCGGATTCATCATGGTGCCCATGATGCTTGCCATCTTAAGCATCCCTATGAGCTTAGCGTCGGGCACGTCGCTCATCGCCATCATGATTCTGGCCATCCCGGGTGTTGTCGAGCAGGCCATTCTGGGCAACATCAACTACTTTGCGGGCATTTCCATTGTTGTCGGCACCATTCCCGGCGCATGGCTGGGCGCGCGGCTGGTGCGGGTGGTTCCCGAACGTCAGCTGCGCTTTGCGTTCGGCGGTTTTTTGCTGGTGGCGGCTGTGATGCTCATGCTTAACGAGTTCGGTATACTGGGCTCATGAAACGTTGAGGGAAGGAGTTGGCGCAATGAACGCGGACATCGAGGACGGTCGCGGGAAGCTGCCGCGTTTTTTCACGCTTGAGATGCTCATGTCGGTGCTGGTGGCGCTGTCGGGGCTGGTGCTTATTTGGAACCTGGTTTCGCCCGATGCCAGCATCCTGGCGCTGTTTTTCGCCGGCATCGTGTTCACGCTGGCCATGGCCGTGCTTATCCGCCTGCTCATGGACCCCGACTCGGTGCGCGCGCGCCAGTCGAACGCGGTTTTGCAGCTGGCAAGCCAAACGCTTAAAGCCATGGGCGAGGGCCTTGACGCGAAATCGGCGCAGCGCATCTGCAGCTTGCTGCTCCCTTCAACGGCAGCTATTGCGGTTGCCATTACCGACGACCACAGCATTTTGGGGTATGCGGGCTACGAAGAGTCCGACAACCCCACGGGCAGCACCATCCGCACGCACGCCACGTACGCCACGCTGCAGGACGGCAAAACGCGCGTGTTGTTCACGCCCGAGGAAATCGGCTTCCCTAACGGCGTGCACGGCATCAATGCGGCTATTATCGTGCCGCTTACCGTGGGCAAAGACGTTAAGGGCACGCTGAAGTTCTACTATCGCAGCGCCAACCACATCAGCGAAACGCAGAAGTCCATCGCCATCGGCTTTGGGCAGCTGTTGTCTACGCAAATGGCGGCATCGGCGCTTGAGGAACAAACGGCGTTGGCAACCAAAATGGAGCTGAAAATGCTTCAAAGCCAGATCAACCCGCATTTCCTGTTCAACACCATCAACACCATCGCATCGTTTACGCGCACCGACCCCAATCGCGCCCGCACGCTGCTGCGTGAGTTCGCGAAGTTTTATCGCAGCACGCTGGAGGATTCCGGCGACTTGATTGAGTTTAGGCGTGAACTTGAGCAAACCCAGCGCTACTTCATGTTCGAGCTGGCGCGTTTCGGCGAAGACCGCCTGGAGCTGGCGTGCGACGTTCAGCCCGAGGTCAACGACATGATGGTGCCGCCGTTTTTGATCCAGCCGCTGGTTGAAAATGCGGTGCGCCACGCGTTGCCCTCCGAGGGCAAGCTGACCATCCGCGTGAGCGCTATCCGCCAGGGCAACGACGTGATCGTGTCGGTGGCAGACGACGGTAACGGCATGACGCAGGAAGCGTGCCAGAACATTTTGCACCCGGGCTCAACCACAGGCTGCGGCATTGCCGTGGGCAACGTGCACGACCGCATTTGCGGTTACTTCGGCCCGGGGACGCGCTTGGAAGTGGAAAGCGAGCTGGGGAAAGGCACCACGGTGCGCCTAGTGCTGGTAGACGGTGCGCTTCGCCAATATCAGGAGTAGCGGGCGAGGCTTGGAGCCAAAATAGGATACGTTTGGATTTTAATCTAGGCAGTCGCAGCTGTCCATTTAGCTGCAAGGCTGCGACTTGGGGAAACGTGATGCTTCAGGCAGCGGTATCTGGCGGCAAACGAATTTAAATCCAAACGTATCGTTTTTTCGCATTCGGGTCGAAAGGCGAATGAGCGTACAATGAAACGGCCCCGCAGAAGCGGGGCCGTTGGTTTTGAATGGTGCCCGAGGCGAGAGTCGAACTCGCACGTCGTGAGACAACGGTTTTTGAGACCGCCGCGTCTGCCATTCCGCCACTCGGGCATGTAGCTTGGTTATTATATCGGAAGTTTGAGCAACGCACAACTAGAAATGGAGATGTGTTCATGAATACGGAAGCGGCGCAAACAGCCATGCCCTCCGATGCATTGTTGGAGCAGCGCGTTCAGGAGTACCTGGATAAACATTGGGAAGACGTTGTTGCCGACATTAACACGTTGGTTCGTATTCCCAGCTTCGAAGACAAGGGCGCGGCGGGTGAGGGCGCACCCTTTGGCCCGGGGCCGCGCAAGGCACTTGATGGGGCGCTTGACCTGGCAAAACGCATGGGCTTTACAGCGCATGACGATGAAGGCTACGTGGGCTACGCCGACTTTGCGGGTAAAAGTGCCACGCAGCTGGGCATTATCGGCCACATGGACGTGGTGCCGGCGGGTCCCGGCTGGCATTTCGAGCCCTACCAGGTTACGCGCAAGGACGGCTATTTGGTGGGTCGCGGTGTTATCGACGACAAGGGTCCGTGCGTGGTGGCGCTGCACGCCATGAACCTGTGGCGCCAGCTGCAGCTTACCGGCGAGGCGCCGCAGCTGCCCTACACGCTGCGCTTCATTTTCGGCGCGAACGAGGAAACGGGCATGGGCGACGTGCGCTATTACCGCACGCACCATGCTGACCCGGCGTTTTTGTTTACGCCCGATGCGGAGTTCCCCGTGTGCTACGGCGAAAAAGGCATCTACAACGGTCTTTTGACCAGCGCCGATTTGCCGGTGGGGGAGCGCACGGTTGCACTGTTCGAAGGCGGAACAGCGGTGAATGCGGTGCCGGGCCATGCGCAGGCGATAGTGCGCGCCGATGTAGCGGCCTTGCCTGCCACGCAAGGTATTGCGGTTGAACCCGTGGATGCGTCCGAGGTTGAGCAACTGCTTACGCAAGTGACCGGTGAAGTTGCGGAGCCGGCGGCCTCTGCGGTGGCGGGCCCCTTCGTTCGCGTGACGGCCACGGGCCGCAGTGCGCACGCCAGTTTGCCCGAATCGGGCATCAGTGCCATTGGCATGCTGGCGAACTATCTGCTTGATGCGGGCATAGTCGCAGGTCAGGAGCGCGCGTACTTCGAAACCGTTGCGCGCATCGCCGAAACAACGGACGGCAGCGCCATCGGCCTTGACTGCGCGGACGAGCACTTCGGCCCGCTTACCGTTGTTGCGGGCTTGGCGGCAACGCGCGGCAACCGGTTCACCCAAACCGTCGATGCGCGTTACCCCACGGCCACCTCGGGCGATGCGCTAAACGCGAAGCTTGATGAGTTGGCGCAGGTTGCGGGCGGCTCGTGCGCGAAAACACGCGATGACGTTCCCTTCCTGGTTGACCCTGAAAACCCGGCTATCCAGGCGTTGCTTTCCTCGTACAACCAAGCCACGGGCGAAAACGCCAAGCCGTTCACCATGGGCGGTGGCACGTATGCGCGCGAATTCGCGTGCCCGGCGGCAAGCTTTGGGCCTGAAAAGCCGTGGGTGAGCACGCCCGAATGGGCGGGCAGCATGCACGGCCCCGACGAGGCGGTAAGCGAAACGCTGCTAAAAGAAGCCTTCCGCATCTACGTCCTAACCATCGGCAAGCTCATGCAGCTGAAGTTCTAACAAGCCAGCACGCAAAACTGGGGCACCGCACCCGGTGCGGTGCCCCAGTTTTGCCCTTGCACTCCAGTTTCGCCATGCCCCGAAAAGGGTTGTTTTGCGCGTTAATTGCCTATTCCAAAATAACCGCCCACCGCCAAAAGCCGCCTTCCAAAGCCCGAATGCTACCGTTCGCGCCGTTCGCGCCCCATAAAAACACACCGCCGCCGCAGTGGAAATCACGCCGCCCCATGCTCTATAATGTGACTCGTTACAGTGCAATTATCTTTACAACAGGAAGCAAGGAGGCCCCCAACCATGCTGAAAGCGATGATCGTCGACGACGAGGCCCCTGCGCGCTCCGAACTAAAGTTCCTGCTCGACGAACTGGGTCAAACCGAGGTAGTGGCCGAGGCGGCAAGCGTGCGCGAGGCCATCGAAAAGCTGAAGGAATACCCCTGCGACGTCATGTTCCTTGACGTGAACATGCCCGAGGCCACGGGCTTGCAACTGGCCGAGGCTTTGCAGCACCTGAAGTTCCCGCCCGCGGTGGTGTTCGTTACCGCGTACAGTGAGTTCGCGCTCGACGCCTTCAAGGTAAACGCCATCGACTACCTGGTGAAACCGGTTGAGTCCGACCGCCTGGCGCAGGCCATCGCCCGCGTGCGCGAACACGTGCAGCTGCACGCGCAAGCCCAGAAGTCCGAGCGTATCCCGGTTGAAAAGGCCGGCAAGAAAATCCTCATCAGCATCGACAAAATCCGCTTTGTCATGGCGCGCGACGATTACGCGTACCTGCAAACCGACACTGACCGCTACTTCAGCACCGTCAGCCTGGCGCAGCTGGAAAAGCGCCTGGACGGCCACGGGTTCTTCCGCGTGCACCGCGGCTATTTGGTGAACCTGTCCATGGTGGAGGAGATCGAACCTGTTGCCGGCGGCACGCTGCTGCTCACGCTCAACGGCGTGGACGAGAAAATCCCCGTCAGCCGTCGTCGTGTCTCCGCCCTGAAAAAGGCTCTGGGCCTGTAGGGTGCTTGCAAGGTGAATCCAAGGAATTCGAAGGCCAGCATAGTGCTGGCCTTCTTTGTTGTGCTGCTGGTATCGTTTGCGGTGATGAATGCGTTGCCGGCGGATGGCTTGCTGCAGGCGTGCGCCCAGGAAGCGGTGCTGGCGCTGATGGCGCTTGCGGTTGTCGCGTTTGCGCTGCCGGGCTCGCTTAGACGTTGTACGGTTGATGTGCAACATCGAAGCTTGGTGCGATTTGTAGCTATCTCGTTGCTGGTGGTTGGCTTCATCGGTGGCGTAATTTCGCTTGTGACCTGGTGTATTAGCGATGCTGTTAATGTCTCCGGTGCTGCAACCTCGCCGCTACCTTCAGTTGGCGAAGTCGCAAAAAACCTGCTGCTCTTGTTAGGAATCTGCGCACTCACGGGCATATACGAGGAAGCCTTCATGCGCGTGCTGGGCATAGAGGCCTTCGAAAGCGCATTGGGCACGAAACGCGCGGTCGTCACGTCCGCTCTGCTGTTCGCGCTGTTACATGTTGGCGTGCCCGATGCGCCGGTCAGCCAACTGGTGCTCATGCAATCGGCTTTGAAGTTCTTACAAGCGCTGCTGTTCGGCGCAATCCTGGGCACGCTGTATGCACAAACGCGCCGTCTGTGGCCGTGTGCGTTGCTACATGCCGGGTTCGACGCGCTCTACCTGGGCCCACGCGTGTTCCTTATGGGCGCGTTACCTGCAACATACGCATCGGGGGCAACGGGCGACACCGTGCTATTGACAGTAACGATCGCTCTGCTGGCGGTAACCGCTATTGTGCTGGCAAAGAAGGTCGCCCAAGCCTCGTAAGCCACTCGCAAAACTTCGACCTCGCGAACGATTGCTGCCCCCTGTGCGCGAAAAAAGTTGCAACTATTTTTCGATTAGGGGTTGCGTGGGGCGGAATATAAGCGTAATATACATTCTCGCCTTGAGAGACAGGCGCCAATTCGCGGGCGTGGCGGAATTGGCAGACGCGTACGGTTCAGGTCCGTATGGGGGCAACCCCATGGAGGTTCAAGTCCTCTCGCCCGCACCATTCGCAATCAAAGCCCCGGTCATTGACCGGGGCTTTCTGCATCTAAGGAGTACATGCTCGATGCTGGACTTGGGTGTGGGACACTGCACCCGGTGCACTGTCCCAGGGCAATGACGGGTCGCTTGGGGCGCCGCGTTTGGTGTGCTGCCGCCCTCCCGCTTTCCTTATGTTGCCTTCATTGTTTACGAAGGCGTTGCTTTCAGGTGGGGCCTTGTCCTTGTTACTATAGGTTGGATTCCCAACGATGATGAACCTGCGACGGTAAAGGTGGATGCCCATGGAAATGCTCGAGTTCGTATTGCTGTTGCTGGCTGCGGTGCTGGTTTCCGCCGTGCTTGACCAGATGACGCCGCGCGTAAGTCTGCCGCTGGTGCAGATTGCGCTGGGCGCGGTGGTCATTTTGCTGGTGGGTGCGCCGGTGGACGTGGCAATCGACCCTGAGCTGTTCCTGGTGCTGTTCATCGCGCCTTTGCTGTTCGACGAATCGCGGCATGCAAGCAAACGCGGGCTGTGGGACAACAAGGCCTCCATCGTGTCGCTGGCCGTTGGCTTGGTGCTGGTAACCGTACTAGTGGTGGGCTTCGTGCTGAACTGGATCGAGCCGTCCATCCCGCTGGCTGCGGCGTTTGCGCTGGGCGCGGCACTGGGTCCCACCGATGCTGTTGCCGTAACGGCGCTGGGCAAGGACATCCACCTGTCAGGCCGTCAAAAGTCGCTGTTGTCGGGCGAGGCGCTTATCAACGACGCATCGGGCGTCGTGTCGTTCCAGTTCGCCATTGCCGCCGCGGTCACGGGCGCGTTTTCGCTGGCCAGCGCCGCGCAAAGCTTTGCCATCAGCTTCTTTGGCGGCATTGCCATCGGCTTGGTAGTGGGCGCGTTGGCGCTGCTTGCCATGCGCGCCATCCGCAGCTATGGCTATGAAAGCGTTACCGTGCACGTGGTGTTCGAGGTGTTCACCCCGTTCATCACATTTTTGTGCGCCGAGCATTTCGGCACCAGCGGCATCCTGGCCGTGGTGGCCGCCGGCCTGCTTATCACGCTGCTGCCGCAAAAGCCCACGCCCGTGGCCGCGCGCCTGAAAATCGCATCAAGCAGCGTGTGGGAAACGCTGGTGTTCGTGATTAACGGCGTGGTGTTCGTGATGCTGGGCATGCAGCTGCCGAAGGCTATTATGCCGTCGTGGCGCAGTGACGAAATGAGCTCGCTGCTTTTGTGCGGCCTGGTGGTGCTGGTAACGGCGCTGGTGGTGGGCGTGCGCTTCATCTGGGTGTACGTGATGGAGCGCTGCGACAAAAGCGCAAAACGCCGCACGGGCCAGCAGCTGGTGCGCGACGCGCTGGTTACCACGCTGTCCGGCCCAAAGGGCGCCGTGACGCTATCCATTATCATGACCATCCCGTACACGTTGTCGTCGGGCGAGCCGTTCCCGCAGCGTGACACGCTGATTTTCCTGGCCTCGGGCGTTATTTTGTGCACGTTGTTGCTGGCGAACTTCGTGGTGCCGGTGCTGGCGCCGAAGGAGGGCGCCGATGAGGACGATGACGACGCGCCCGACGTGAACGCCATCAACATCGAGATTCTCAAGCGTGTTATCCGTCAGCTGCGTGAGCAGAAAACGCCGCAAAACGAGTCGTCCACGCAAATTGTCATTCGCCAATATAGCGAACGCATCAAGCGCCTGCGCCGCCAGAACACCTCGGCGCCGCGTTTGGTGGAGCTGCGTGCGGGCGCGTTGTCAGCGCAAACGCGCATGGTCGAGGCGCGTTTGCAGTCGGGCGACCTCACGCGCGAAGAGGGCGAACGTGAGCTTGAGCGCCTGGCCAGCGCACGCCGTTTGCTGCTGAGCGCCCATACGCGCCGCGAGGCGCTCGGCGAGGTGTGGGGCCGCATGAAGGTAGGCGTGCTGCATGCGCGCCGCAACGTGGACCGAGCCGTTCGCCATGTGGTGGAAGACGAGGCGCAGCTTGAGCGCAACCGTCAGCTGCGTATCGAGCTGGAAGAATGCGCGCTGAACTACTACCTGGGGCGCATGGACGACGCCGATTTGGAAATCGCGGACGGCGCGGGCGTGCTGGCTGCCGAATGCCGCTCCACGTTGTCGTTCTTGCGTGCGGCAAACGAACCGGCGGCGCTAGCGCGTGCGAACGTGGCGGGCAGCGTGGTTGGCGTGGACGCCGGCGGCTTGCAGGGCGCACTGCAAAGCATGGACACGCAGAAGATCCAAGTAATCAAGGCGCGTGTGTCTGACGTGGAAGCTGAGGCGCTGCGCATTGAGCTTGAGGAAATTCAGGCCATGCGCGACGACGGTCGCATCACGCGTGATATGGCGCGTGAACTGCGCGAAGAGGTATACCTGCTGCAAATGGCAACAGGGGAATAGGAAGAGGGTAAAGCGCTGTCGTGAA
Source organism: Eggerthellaceae bacterium UBA5906 (assembly GCA_002431805.1). Lineage (GTDB taxonomy): Bacteria > Actinomycetota > Coriobacteriia > Coriobacteriales > Eggerthellaceae > Senegalimassilia. Next base: position 36,782 of record DJEE01000025.1, on the reverse strand, counting down.
CAGGGGGACGGAGGGAGTGTTCACGATGGCTCTTCGGGAAATGGGGGGTTATTGTGAACACTCCCTCCGTCCCCCTGTTCACGTCGCATTTCCCAAGCCGTTCACGCGAACGGCGGCCGGTTGAATCTCTTTGCGTTTGTTTGGCCAGTTGGTTGCAAGAAAGGGAAGGATATGAGCTCGTACACAACCATAGAAGGCCGTGCGGTTGGTGAGATAGAGGAGAAGAAGAGCCGCTTCATTGCCAGCTTGGCGCACGTGGAAACCGAGGACGAGGCACTGGCCTTCCTGGAGGAGATTCGCGCGGCAAACCGCATGGCGCGCCACAACGCGTACGCGTACATCCTGCGCGAAGGTGGCGCGGGCGCGGCAGGGCGCGTGCGCTACTCCGACGATGGCGAACCGCAGAAAACGGCCGGGCTTCCCACGCTTGAAGTGTTGCAACACGCGGGGCTTACCGATGTTGCCTGCGTGGTGACGCGCTATTTCGGCGGCGTGCTGCTGGGCACGGGCGGTCTGGTGCGCGCATACACGCAGGCAACGCAGGCAGGCATTGACGCGGCGCAGCTGGTGGTGGTGTCGCGTTGCGTTGACCTGCGCATTCGCATTGCGTACCCACGCTACGAGCAGCTGATGCGCCTGGCTCAAGACCATGGCGCGAAAGTGCTGTCAACCGATTTCGCCGATGCTGTAACGTTAAACTTACGCATGCTCGACGGCACCCAACAGCCGCTGCTTGATGCGCTCACCGCGCTCGAGCGCGGCCAAGAAGACGTGCAGGTAAGTGACCCCGTGGACGCTGCGTTCTAGTTCGTGTACTGGTCCATGAAGTCCAGGATTTCCTGGCGGGAGTGCAGGCCGGTTTTCGCGTAAATGCGCTTGATGTGGGCGTGCGCGGTGCTGGGGCTGATATACAGTTCCTCGGCCACGCGCTTTTGCGTCCAGCCAAGCGCATACAGCGTAAGCACTTCTACCTCGCGGTCGGAAAGCAGGAACTGCTTGCCCATCTGCTCGGCGTTGCTGCGCATGGTTGCCTTGCGGATATCGGCAATGGATTCGCCCTCGTCAAGGCCCATAAGACGTGCCAGGCGCACACCGTGCACCGGCGCCGACGAGCTGTCGTCCACGCTGCCTTCCGCACCTTCGTCGGCAATTTCAACGGGCGCAGTTACCACGCCCGAACACTGCATGGGGTTAGCAACTGCCACGCCGCCCCCTGTGCCGCTCGCGTTTGTGCTTGCGCACACCGCGCAGCCGCTGTAGTCGGCCATCTTCTCGTTCATGCGCGTAAGGGTTTCCACGTTTGCCTGGGCGTATGCAAGCTGCTTTTCAAGGTGCTCCATGCGTTTCACATGCTGCTCGTGGCGTTCGTCGGCCTCGATCTGCGACACGCTCAGGAACTGTCCGAGCGCAACTTGCGTGGAGATGACTACGCAAGCGCTCATAATTGCGTTGATAAGCACGTCGTTCATCGAAAACACTTGCACGTTCATCAGCGTTACGCGCGCGATGGCACGGCAGCCCAGCCACACGATCCAGCCCGCCAGCGCGTAGTAATACGGGTCGCGCCAGCCAAAGCTCATGAACGCGATGATGATGTACCAGGTGAAAGCCACCATCAGCGCGTTGAGCGTGGTGGTGAACACGGCGCCGATGTCGAGCATATCGGGGAACGCCGCGTACAGCATCAGCGCAAGGCACGCCAGGCATTCCATAACAATGAACATGCCCACGGTCATCACGCGCTGGCGTTTGCGGAACATGAAGAAGATAACCATACCGCAAATAGCAATGGTGAGCAGGCCGTACGCAATGCGCGTACCCGGCTGGAACGCGATGGGCTGCCCGTCGGGGTAGCCGCGCAGAAAACCGATGACCACGGAAAGCACGCCAATGCCGATGGCCGTTGCCGACAAGAACCGCTTGCTGGAAAGCATGGTGGTGGCAAAACCGAAAAAGTCATCGTTGGGCGTGAACGAGTCGATGTCGTTCGCCAGCTTGTTCTTACGCGCGGACAGCATGCAGGGGAACTGCAGCAAAGACAAGGCAGCGGCTAGGAAAAAGCCGTAGTCGCCGATGAGCGAGCACGCGTAAATCTCAACTTCGCTGATGGCAAGCGCGCTGAAAACGTACAAAACGGCCGTGGTGCTGCCGCAACCGCGCGCGCGGCGCAGCCAGTAGAAAATGGCGAACGACCCGAAAAACGTGACGGCAACGCACAACCAATAGTGCATGTCCGGCGACAAAACACCTGATAGATGCAGCGCTGGCAAAGTCAGGATGCACAGCGTTTCCAGTAAAATGCACGTGCGCATGATTCGGTTGGTGATTGGCTTGCGCAAGCGAATCTTGCGCACGGAGACGACTAGCAGGATAACGGCCATAATGGCAAGTGCCGCAAGCATGGCACCGTCGGTGTAGATGCCGTCGTCGGTGTGCGTGTAGCTGCCGTAACCGGCAACAATAAGGCCGGCGCGTGCAAAGCAAAGCCCCAAGATGGAGGGGATAAGCGGCGTGTAAAGGCCAACAAGCTTCATGCCGCGCGGCATGGGGTGCGCGGCATCATCAGGCACAGGATGGGACGTGCGTGCGCGGTGACTTGCTTCGTGCGCGTTTGCATACTTGCCGGTTTCGGCTTTCCGCTCGTTTGCAGGGTTTGCAAACGGCACGCTCGTATTGGCTTGGTCCACTATCCCTCCTGTTATCTGATAGCGCATTTGGCCAGGTGGATGCCCCTTCCCCCGAAGAGCATGTGCTCACGTGGTCGCAAATTCCCTCAAAGAGGGGATGCTGAACGCGCCGTTTTCGTCATCATACCATATGGAAAAATATATATCATAACGGTGAAGTTAACTCTAGAGGGGATTATTATGGTGAACGAGCAAGAAATCGAGTTCGACGAGCCGGATGAGGGCCGCGATATCTATCACGAACCGGACGATCGCGCGCTTATCCGTACGAAGGACGTGTACCAAACCGAGCTGGACAATGGCGTGGACGGCTATTCCGAAACGCTGCTAGCCATTGTGGCGAACTTCAAGAACGCAGGCAAGCCTGAGGGTTTCAACGTGCAAAGCATGGTGGGTAAGTCGAAGCGCGGCGAGGTGGCGTTGCGCTTGTTCGCCGTGGTGGACGATTCCGTGGCCGACCCGGTGTTCGTGAAGGTTGGCTTTAAGAGCCGCGGTTGCCTTGCCATGACCGGCTGCGCAAGCGCCATCTGCTCGATGATCGAGGGCAAAACGTTCTCGCAGGCGCTGGCCATCACGCAGCAAGACGTTGAGCGCGCGGTTGACGGCGTGCCGAAAGACAAGAAGCACACCACGCTGTTCGCCGTTGAGGGCGTGCGCGGTTTGGTGGGCGATTGGATGTACCGCTGCGGCATGTCCTTGGCTGAAATGGACGAAAAGCTGCCGTGCGACGAGATGTCCGTGAACTGCCTGCTGTGCGAGCACTGCAGCCTGCGCGACACGCGCGTTGACATGCGCATCAGCGAGGCAATCGCCAAGCAAAAGGCGGGCGAATAACCATGAGCGAAGAAACGAAAGCGGCCGAAGAGGCCCTGGAAGGTAGCGAAGAGGCGCTCGAGGCGTTGCCTTCGCAAGCCGAAACGAGCGCTGTGACTGAGGCGGAAAGCGACAACGGAGGCGCTTCTTCGTTGTCTGATGGTTCGGCCGCGGCGTCTGAGCCCGCTGTTGATGCCGACGAGCCTTCGGAGGAAGAACTTGCCGCCGCGCGCGAGCTTGCCGAGCATAACGCGCTGGCGGATGTGTTCGACGACGTGCGCAAACAGTCGGCTGACAGCCACTTGGTAACGCCGGACCGCTGGCCTGAAATTGGCTTGGTGCCCGAGCATATGACGGCCGAAGAGTTCGAGATGTTCGTGTACGAGTGGCTTGAGGATTACCAGGCCGAGCACAAGGACGAGATTGAGGCGGAAATAGCTGCCGAAAAGGCAAAAGCCGCCAGCGTTCGCTCGGCAACGCATGCCGTGGGCGTGCCGCCGAAGATTCCCAACCGTCGCTTGGCGGAAATCGAGGCCGATGAGGAAGTTGCCGCGAAAAAGGCGGCAGAGGAAGCTGTCGGTACCGCGTCTGACGACGCCGCTCAGGCTGCTGCCGTTGCGGCGCCCGCATCATCCGAGCCTGCCGACCAGCCCGAGGATTCTTCCGACAACGGCTCTTCTGATAACGAGAGCATCGCTGTCCAGGCTGTTTCCGATGCTTCATCCGATGCCGAACCTGGCGATGCCGCCGAGGCGGCCCCCGAGGACGACTCCAGCCCGTTTGCCGGCTTGCACATCCCCGATGGCTACAAACTGGAGCAAATCGAGGGTGAATGGGTTCTTGTTGAGGATGAGGACGCCGCACCCGTGCGCAAGGAAATCAAATGCAACCGCATCAAGGTGCTCATGGGAATGCACAGCTACTACCTGTACGACGAGACGCTTATGACGCACAGCTACGCGCACTGGGCGTTCCTTGCCGCCGAGGATAACCCTGTGGTCACGTTCGTGGAGTGCGTGCGCGAGGATTCGCGCGTGTACCCGCGCCCCTACGCGGCCGTGTGCCTGAAGAACCCGCCGTTCCGCATGACTGACGAGCAGATTGAGCAGACGTGGCAGACCGTGCGGGATTCCGGCAATTATCCCGACATCGAGCGCACCGTGGCATCTAACGGCGACGTGTACTATTACTCCACACAGTATCTGGAGTCCGATTACGCCGCATCGCTAGCAGAATACGATGCCGTAGAGCGCCCCGCCGACGTGTAAAGTATCAGCCGACATAGCCCCGAAAAGCTAAAGCGCCTCGAACGAACCCTCGTCCGGGGCGCTTTTGTATGGCGCTGCGAAACCAAAATGCGATACGTTTGGATTTTAATTTGCTTGCAGCGAGTAGCAGAAAGGCACGCTGCGCTGTGACCTGGGAAAACACCAGCGTTCGAAAGCGGGTTACTAAGGGAAGCCGGATTAAAATCCAAACGCATCGCATTTTCTTGCTGCGGCGTTGCCTTGCGAGCTTCGGGTGCGGGGTGCCATCGTGAGCGCGGGGACGGAGCGGGTGTTCACGCAAGCGCTTTGGGAAGTGAGAGGGTCATCGTGAACACGCCCCTCCGTCCCCGCGCTCACGTTTGCCCTCTGGTCGAGCATCGTCTTCGTCCCCGCGTTCACGCAAGCGGCTTCAAGCTTGTGGCGTCACCCTCGCCATCTAACGCAAAACGCCCCCGCTGTCTGCGCAGCGGGGGCGTTTTTTAGCTTGCGATTCAGGTTTCGCTTGCTTGGCGACTAAAGCTTGCCAGTTTTACCTTACGGCAGCAGGTTCAGGCTCTTCAGCTCGGCCTTCACGTCGGGCATGTCGTAGTAGTCCAGGCAGTCGGCCGTCGGGCAGCCCTTCTCGGAGTCCCAGCCGAACTTCTCGTACAGCATGGTCAGGCCCTTCTGGAAGTCTTCCTTCTCCATCTTGTCGGTGCCCTTGGTGAACGGCTGCTTGTCCGGGTCCTTCGTGAACGGCCACTCGGTCATGACGTCGTGGATGTTGCGGCAGTCGTTGCAACCGATCTTGCCGTCCTTGTCCGTCATGCCGCGCACGGTGTTGGCGCGCTGCAGCGTCATGATCTTAGCGGCGCGCTTGTACAGCTCGTCGGTGGTGATGTCCTCGCCGGTGACGGCCTTGTAGAACTTGGCCTCCAAGTCGAGGTCGCCGCGATAGTTGCGGTCCTTCGACGGGGACTGGGCCATCGGCCACACCCAGTTGCACAGCGTCAGCGAATCATGCAGCACGTCGGTGACGATGGACCACCAGCAGAAGTTGGCCTTGTGCTCGTTCATCGGCGTGTAGTCTTTGGCGTCGTCGAGCGCGTCCTCGCCGCCCCACAGCTCGGCAGCGATCTGCTGCTTCAGCTCGTGCGGAAGGCCGCACTGCAGCATGTTCTGATGCGAGTGAATCATGGGGTCGCGATTGAAAATCATGTTCAGCAGGCCACCGACCTGGCCGTAAGACTCGATTGCATGGTGCACAGGCCAACCGCGATAGTTGATCAGACAGCTAGCGGTGGTGTCGAACCACTCCATGTCGTCCCAGCGCGGGCACCAAACCAAGGGGCCATGGCCAAGGTAGGACATCTCGTTGTCGTTTTTGGCGATGTGCTTGAGCAGCTCCACCATGATGGTGGGGTCGTTGTTCTCGAACTTGTTCCAGTCGAACAGGTTGTACTCGTCCTCGGGCAGCACCTTCTTGAAGATGCCCTTAGCCACGCAGTGCGCGATGTCACGGTACAGCTGAGCGTAGTTGCACCACATGCCCAAGTCGTCCATGGTGCCGCCAACAACCTGGTCCCAGATCAGGCCGTCTTCGGTAGAAGCCTTGACGGAGGTGTGCTCGCCTAGGATCTTCACCATGTAGACGGAGAACGGGAAGTTCGGCACGCAGGTGTTGCCGGTGATCTCGAAGCCGCCGTTTTTCTTGGCGTTCGGCACGCGCATGTCGGAGTAGCAGTGAATCGGGCAGCTGTGGCAGCCGTTCATCTTAATGGTGTACTTCTCGGCGTCCGGGCCTTCGTCCTTGGTGGTCTTCATGCAGCGGTAACCAACGGTGTTGATCTCGCCGGGCTTCGGCTCGCCAGTCTCGATAGGCTCGCCCTCGGCGTCTGCCCAGTACAGGCCCTTGCGGGCGGTCCAACGGGTGCCCTTGTCGTAGTACTCTGCCCATTCCTGCTGGGTGGAAGGCACCACGTGGTTGTTGTTGGAGCCCACAACCTCGCGCAGCATGTAGTCGCTCAGGTCGGCCACAGCCTGCGGGTCCTTCACGTTCACGCTGCCGTTGCCTTCGACAACCAGGGCCTTGAGCTTCTTGGAGCCCATGACGCAGCCCAGGCCAGCGCCAGCGGAGTGGTTACGGGAGTTCATCATAACTGCGTAGGGCAGCAGGTTCTCGCCGGCAGGACCGATGGTTGCCACGCAAGCGCGGTTGCCCTCGACGCGGTTCAGCGCCTCGGTGGTGGCACGGGTGCCCAGGCCCCAAACGAAGGAAGCGTCCTTGATTTCAACCGTGTCGTCCTTGATGTGCAGGTACACCGGCTTGTCGGACTTGCCCTCAACGATGATGGCGTCGTAGCCGGCCAGCTTGATGCGAGCACCGATCATGCCGCCGCAGTGAGCGTCGACAACCAGGTGGTCTTTGCTGAACGTGGAAAGGAAGCTGATGGTGGTACGTCCTGCCAGCGGCACGCCAGAAGCGGTCAGCGGGCCGACGGCATACACAATCTTGGCTTCTTCGGAAAGAGGATCGGTGCCAGCGGGCACCTCGTCGTACATGATCTTGTTGGCCAAGCCCATGCCGCCGATGTATTCCTTATAAGGATCGGTGGACTCGGTAGTGATAGCGCCCGTCGTCAGATTGACGCGCAGCATCTTGCCGGCCCAGCCGTATGACTTCTCGTCAGCCATGTTGCATCTCCAAATCTCTTCTCGATACATGCGTTGCGTGACATGTCGGGCGATTCGGGTGCAGACGACAATTCGTCACGGAGCAGTATCGCCCGACCGGGGGTTTTGCCATCCCCTCTTTCAGGGTAATTTCAGGAAACGGCCTGATAAACGGCGAACGGTGGCGAATTTTCGGCAAACGAGGGTAAAAATTCGCATGCATTGACCCCCAAAGAGGGGATACCGAACCGTTACCGCATTGCATACTTCACAGTGTTGCGTGACCCGAATGGGCGAAGAGTGTGCGTCGGAAATCAGAAGGGACGAAGCGGACGAGGCTTCGGCTGAGGGAGGAACCGGCGCAAGGTAGCGACTCACCAATATATGTGAGGGGGAGTACTGAGAATGTCAGATACGAATACAAGCGGCAGCGCCCCTGTCAAGAAGAACATCACCCGTCGTGATGTGTTGGCTATGGCCGGCTGCGGCGTAGCGGGCTTGGTCGTTGGCGGCGTGCTGGCTAGCTGGGGTGTAACCCAGGAGTCCATCGCATCCGGCCGCATCGAGCTGCGCACCACGCCTACGAAGATGATTGTGACCGATCGCGCTCGCTGCTCTGGTTGCCAGCGCTGCGAGATGATGTGCACGCTGAAGAACGACGGTCGTGTGTGCCAGCACATCGCCCGTGTGCGTGTGTGGGATAACTATTACTGGGGCACTTCCGCCGACACCGGCGAGGGTTCCTTCGGTCAAGGTGCCAAGGGCGCGTGCGAGTTCACCGTCGAGCACTGCAAACAGTGCGCCGACCCGCAGTGCGCGAAGTACTGCCCGGTGCATGCAATCTCCGCTGACGAAAAGACGGGCGCCCGCGTGGTTGACCCGAAGAGGTGCATCGGCTGCGGCATGTGCAGCCAGGCTTGCCCCTGGAACATGCCCCGCGTCGACACCGAGACCGGTGTGTCCACGAAGTGCATCTCCTGTGGCCGCTGCGCTGAGCAGTGCCCCAACGGCGCCATCCAGTTCATCGATTGGCAGGATATCGCGCAGAAGATCATCGACGAGGGCATCGTTCGCACGACGACCGCGGTTTCCGCGTAATCGTTTTCAGGGGTTAAAGCCCCACATGATGTCAAACGCTTACCTATATAGGTAACGCCGCAAAGGAACCGGGTGTTCCCAAGCCGCAACGAAGGAGAGGGGAGTGAACGCAAGATGATGGACGACGCAGCGGTGTTTTCCGTGCTTTCGAAATGCTTCGGTACTGTTGAGGCCGATGATTGGAAGCAGATGACGCGCAGCGCGGCCTGGGCTGACTTTACCGATGGTGTACGTCGCCTGCTACAGGACGACAGCTCTTTCGGCAAACAGGTGAGCCTGATTAAGCGTTCTCGCGGTCGTGCTCCCATGCAGGAGTTCCTCTCCGAAAACGAGGTTGACGAGCTGTTCTGCCCGCCGCTTTTCGAAGAGAAGCAGGCGTTTGCGGCGCGTCACTTCACCGGCGGCCTTCCGCAGTCGGCGGTTCCCGTGGAATCGCTGTACACGGATTGGGAGGTTCCCGGCAAGGTAAATCCGCTTATCGGCAAGCAGAAGGGCCTGTACCTGGGCGCTTCGGCGCGCTACATGCGGGCGTTGATCGAGCAGCTGGGTTTAGAGGTGCCGCCGGAGTACGCCGACTGCCCTGACCACCTGGCGTTGGAGCTCGATTTGGTGGCAGTTCTGCTGCGAAGCGGCATGGACGCCGAAGCCCGTCAGTTTATGGCCGAGCGCTTCGATTGGCTGACCGATTACCGGTTGAAGCTGCTGAAGCTTGACGATGACGCGCGGTTCTACATCAGCCTGGTGGACGTTATTTTGGGCATCTGCGCCGAACAGCATGCGGAAGCCGAATACGGCCAGCCGGCTTGAGGCCGAATGCGGTGAACATCATGAACGAAACGATGACGCAGGATGCATATAGAGAGGAATCAGCAATGTCAGAAAACGCTATTACCAGGCGAAGCTTTCTGGCCGGCAGCGCCGGGGTCGCAGCAGTAGCGGCCGGCGCAGGCTTCATGAGCTTCGGCGCCTGGGAGCAGGCTGACGCGAGCGGGACGAAGGATGTGGAATCCCACACCGCTTACTCGCTGTGCAACTCCTGCTCTTCCAAGTGCGGGTTCAAAGGCTACGTGGTCGACGGCAAGCTTACCAAGATGATCGGCGAGCTGGGTCACCCCCACTGTGAGGGCACGCTGTGCGGCCGCGCTTACGGTTACGCGTCCATCGCTTACTCCGAGGACCGCTTGACCGACCCGCTGAAGAAAAACGCCAAGGGCGAGTTCGAGAAGATCAGCTGGGATCAGGCCTACTCCGAGATTGCGGAGAAGGTCAAGTCCATCATCTCGTCTAACGGCCCCGAGGCCCTGGCCATGGTTCAGGACCCGCGCCCGTCCGGCAGCTATTACACCAAGCGCTTCATGAATGCGCTGGGCAGCGCCAACGTGTACACGCACGGCGCAGCTTGCAATATGTCTAAGAACGCCGGCTTTACGCAGGTTATCGGCGCAGGCGACTACATCGCCGACGTTGAGAACTCCAAGGCCTGCATGTTTATCGGTCGTAGCTATGCTGACGCTATCCGCCCCAGCCAGCTGCACGCGCTGGAGAAGGCGCACGAGAACGGCGCGTACATCGTGCTGGTTGACCCGCGTCTGAACAACTCCATCACGTTTGCCGACGAGTGGTTGCCCATTAACCCGGGCACCGACCTGGCGCTGGTGCTGGCCATGAGCAACGTGCTGGTGCGCAGCGGCAAGTACGATTCGAAGTTCGTGGCCGAGCAGACCACCGGCTTCGAAGAGTGGGCCAAGACGCTTGACCAGTACACGCCCGATTGGGCTGCTGAAATCACCGGCCTGCGCGCCAACGACATCGAGCGCGTTGCCGTGAAGCTGGCCGAGAGCGCGCCTGCCGCGTGCATCGAGCCGAGCTGGCGCGGCGCCTACGGCTGCAGCTACGCAAACTCCGGCGAGACGGCGCGTGCCGTTGCATGCTTCAACGGCCTTTTGGGCTGCTGGAACCAGAAGGGCGGCGCCCTGTTCGGCGCTTCCGTGAAGGCGGGCGACCTGGACAAGGAGAAGTTCCCCTCCACGCCGAAGATTGAGACCAAGATCGCCGGCCAGTCCGAGTACCCGCTGTCCCTGTCCGGCATGGGCGTGAACGTTTACGCTGCCCAGCTTGCCAAGGAAGGCAAGATGAAGGGCATGTTCTTCTACAACTCCAACATGGTGGCGGGCTATTCCAACCCGGCTTACCTGGAGGAGTGCCTGTCCAACCTGGAGCTTTCGGTGTGCGTCGACGTGCAGATGACCGAGACGTGCCACGCATGCGACTACGTGCTGCCTGACACCAGCTATCTGGAGCGCCTGGAGCTGCCCGAGTTCTACAGCGGCAAGGTGCCGGCTGTGGCTATCCGCGACCAGGTTATCGACAAGGTTCACCCCAACACCAAGCCCGTCGACCAGATCTTCACCGAGCTGGCTGAGGCGTGCGGTGTGGGCCAGTACTTCGACTTCACCGTTGAAGAGCTTGCCGACGCGCAGCTGAAAACCGTGGGCCTTTCGCTTGACGGCCTGCGCAAGTGCGGCGTGACCAGCTTCGACGACAAGAAGTTCACGTACGGCAAGTACCCCAGCTGGAAGACGCCTACCGGCAAGTTCCAGTTCGCTTCCGAAGCTTGCGAGAAGGCCGGCCTGCCGCGCACCCCGCAGTGGATGGAGCCCGCGGTGTCCGTGCCCGACGACGGCAAGTCCTTCCGCCTGATCGGCGGCAAGCAGGCTATCCACACGCACACGCAAACCGCCAACGTCGAGCCGCTTATGGCCATCACGAAGCAGTACGGTTTGGACCGCGTGTGGATGAACGCTTCGCGCGCCGCTGAGCTGGGCATTTCCGACGGCGATACCGTTGAGGTGTCCAATGAACAGCACACCGGTCAGGTGCAGGTCAAGGTTACGCAGCGCATCAACCCCGACGCGCTGTTCATCCCCAGCCACTACGGCTGCTCCTCCAAGGAGGAGAAGACCGCCTACGGTGTGGGCCTGCGCCAGATGGACTTCGTGCCCTTCCGCATCGAGCCTGGTTACGGCGGCATTTGCTCGCAAGAGGCTGTCGTCACCGTTAAGAAAGTAGGTGCGTAGCATATGGCACGCTATGGAATGTTGATTAACACGAAGAAGTGCATCGGCTGCTACGCTTGCCGCACCGCCTGCCAGCGTCAGAACGGCCTGGATCCCACCGATTCGTTCATCCGCTTTGAGGAGCGTGAGGTTGGCGAGTATCCGTCCGTGACGGTGGAGCACGTGCCGCTGCAGTGCATGCACTGCGAGGACGCTCCGTGCGCAAGCGTGTGCCCTACGGGCGCCGCGCACATCGGCACCGACGGCATCGTCGAGGTCGACCAGGGCCGTTGCATCGGCTGCCTGTATTGCATGGCTGCGTGCCCCTACCAGGTGCGTAACCGCAACGAGAAGACGGGCGCTGTGGACAAGTGCCGTTTCTGCACCGTGTCCAACTACACGAGCGGCACCGAGATGTGCAGCTGCGTGACGGCTTGCCCCACGGGTGCTCGTATCTTTGGCGACCTGGACGACCCGGACTGCGAGTTGGTGAAGGAGATTGCGGCTACGCATGCCGCACCCATCGCCGGCGACCTGACCAAGTCCAAAGTCTATTACGTGAGGTGATGCTGAGATGGAGTACACACCTATTTGGAGCGGCATCATCGCCTGCTACCTGTTCTTAGGCGGCTTGGGCGGCGGCGCGTTCGCCACCTCGGCCTTCCTTGCCTGGCGCCACCCCGAGGCCGTGACCATGCGCAAGCTGGGGCACCTGATCGCCCCGATCGTGGTCATCGTCGGCCTGGTGCTGCTGATGTTCGACGCGAAGGCGGGCTTCAGCAACCCGCTGCGCTTCGCCCTGCTGCTGACGAACTTCGGGTCCGTGATGACCTGGGGCGTCGTCATCCTGGCGCTGTTCGTGATCATCGCGCTGATTGCGCTGATCCTGGACCTGACGAAGCATCGCGTGCCTATGTGGCTTGAGATCGTGGGTGCCGTGCTCGGCATCTGCGTGGCCATCTACACCGGCTGCCTGCTGGGCGTTTGCAAGACGTTCCCGCTGTGGAACAACGCGCTGCTGCCCATCCTGTTCCTGGTGTCGGCTATGTCCACCGGCATGGCAATCGTGCTTCTTGCCGGCGTGTTCAAGTGCCCCGAGGAGTTCAACCGCGTTGGCGTGTTCAAGAAGTTCCACTTCTGCTTCCCGTGCATCGAGATGCTGCTGGTGGCGGCGCTGCTGTTCATCACGGCGACGAACTCCACGGCCGGCCTGGCCTCCGTGCAGGCGCTCGTGTGCGGCAAGTACGCGGTGGTGTTCTGGGTGCTGTTCGTGGCCGTTGGCCTGGTGATCCCGACGATCCTGGAGACGAAGATGCTGTTCTTCAGCCCCAAGGAGTTCGAGGAGTCCAAGACGGCCCACATGATCAGCGCCGGTTCCGACATCGGCGTTCTGGTCGGCGGCTTCGTCCTTCGTCTGCTGGTGCTGCTGGCCGCGGTGCCGGTGACCATGACGGTGCCCTGGGTGCTGTAGGGCCGCTGTCGCGCTTGCCGGCTGGCGCGTAAGGGCGCTGGCCGGCAAGCAGCCTGCCGGGGCGGCGCGCCTGGTGTGCCGTCTCGAGTTGGAACGGCGCCCGACCCCTGTCCCACGATTGGGACGGTGCTCGACCCCGTCCCACGGGGCGGGGTCGCACTGGCGTGCTGCCACAGTGTGCAAGATTTTCTGGCGGGGCTTTCGCCGGTCCCGCTGCCCGCGCCCGCTTTGGCCGAGACGAGCGCGTAAACCCCTCCAACTATCGGCCGCCTTCCCCATAAGCCATCGCCCAATTCCCTCCGGGCGATGGCTTTTTGCATTCTGCGCCCGACTTCCGCCACGCTCCTGCCGCCAAGGTCCGACCCGCACGGCTAACAGGTGCGACGCACCCGCCCCTCGTCGCATCCCCTTCCAAGGCGAGACGGTACTCGACCCCTGTCCTACGCCCCTTTCCCCACGACGGCTTTATAAAGGCTACGCCACAAGGGACTGGTTCCGGAACTCCTTTCAGGTTAGTCCCCCTAGCTTGACCTGCTGCCTCCTCGTGTTCCAACGGGCCACGTGGGCGTCCAGGTCCACTTTGGACGCTATGAGCTTTATGAGGCATTGTGAGACGGTACCCGACCCCTGTCCCACGCTCCTCGCGACCAGAAATGGGAGGCAGTTCAGGTACTGTTCTGTATCTTGCGGGCTATCAGTTGTCCTATTCTGCTTCCTCGGTTGACATGGTTTCCCTTCCGTGCGCGGTTTTGCAGGTGATTTTCCTTATGCTGAAGTGGTCGACCTGGGGCTTCGTTGCTGCTGCTAGTGCATTCTGGAAGAAAATGCCGTAAAAACCGTGCACGGAAGGGCGGGGTGTGCGATTTTTAATCTTAGATTTCTGCAAAACCATGCACGGAAGGGCGCAGTGCGATTCGGGTGGGAGTACTATGGGCTTGCTTACTGGAGTCGGGCTCGGCGTGGTCGGGCGCGTTTTAAGGAGAACGTTATGGATGCAAAGGTGTATGAGCTGTTAAACGACCAAATTCGCAAGGAGCTGTATTCGGCGTACTTGTACTTGTCGTTTGCCGACTACTACCAGGAAGAAGGGCTTGAAGGCTTTGCGCACTGGTATGAGATTCAAACGCAAGAAGAGCGCGACCACGCGCTGATTTTCCGCAACTACCTCCACGACAACGGCTGCAAGGTAAAGCTGCAGGCCATCGACCAGCCCGACAAAACGTTCAGCAATCATCTGGAGCCGCTTGAGGCTGCACTGGAGCACGAGAAGTACATCACGGGCACCATCAACGACATCTATACCGCCGCGCTTGAGGCGAAGGATTACCGCACCATGAAGTTCCTGGACTGGTTCATCACCGAGCAGCAGGAGGAAGAGGACAACGCCGAAAAGCAGGTAGCGCGCATGAAGCTGTTCGGCAGCGATGCCAAGGCGCTCTACGATCTTGACCAGGAAAACGCCGCGCGCGTATACGCGGTGCCCAGCCCGCTGGCAACTGCGTAGGGCGGCGGGCTGCTAGCATACGCTGTGTTGGCGCGTGCTTTAGCATGCCGTACGTTTGCGGGTGCGTAAGATGCGCCTGCGTAGAGTGGGCTTGCTTAGCATACGGTTTTGCACCCCCGCATCGAGCGTGCAGCGTCTTTCGTACTTTTCGGCGCTGGATTAGCTTGGTATGCATTTTGCTGGCAGCTCTTGCTCGTTATGCGCCGTGCGGACATGAGCGCATGTGTGGCGTTCGGTTGGTGGCTGTATTGGCCAAAAGCCGTGCTGCGGCGGTGGCTGCGGCACGGCGTTTTTGTTGCTAAATTGACATTTTGCATACTATGTCACGTATTATGCAAAACTATCAAAAAATGATTTGTTGAAAACCCGCCCTATAATTCGAGTTCAAACGCTATGAAAACAGCGTTTAACCTGCGTGGACGCTTTGTGAAGGCATTGCAAGATGCTGAGCGGTGTGTAAAATGCATAAGTATCCGACAGTGGATATTTTGCAATTACTGATATGACTATCTTCGCCAAATGACTGTCTCGTGTTTGCAAAGTTCCGCGCCAAGCGGAACGCGGGTTGCCAAGAACCTGCAAACCTGTCGGGATTCCTTTCAAAGCCGGAGCCTTCCTCTCCGGCTTTCTTTTTTGCTTTCGGTTTGTTGCAGGCAAGCCGCAGCTGCTCGACGATATGGCTGCTCGACGCTGCAGCCGTTTGCGGTGCACGGTCTTCGTTTTCCAATACGCAGCTAAAATGACGGTTTTTCGGCAACTTGTTCAGAAGTTGGAATGCTTTTCGTCAAAACGGCAAGATGTTGGAACGCGCCCCCTCCGCTTGAGTGGGGTATTCCAATAGAAGAGGAAATCGCAAATGCGTTTGCGCAGGTCAGCGCCATGACCGCGAAATACGGGACATTGCAATGTCCCGTATACGTATGCTGCTTGCCCGCAAAGCGTTCCAATATCTTTCTGTTCTGCCGTAAAACCGTCAATACTGCTGCAAATTGGAATGCTTGCCGTACGTGCCGGTGGAGGGTTTCACCCTCGGCAGGGAGGTGGTTGCGCGGTATACTGGCCGCAATGTTGCTCGCGGGTGAGGCGGGCGGCTGTTTTTCCCGCAACCGAGGAAGGCGGTTTCCATGGAAGACTTCGAGTTCGTTTCCCCTACGCATTTCGTGTTCGGCCACAACGCCGAGGCGAAGGTCGGCCCCATGCTTGCCGAGCGTGGCGCGCGCAAGGTGCTGCTGCATTTCGGCGGGCAAAGCGCTGTGAAGTCGGGTTTGATAGATCGCGTGTGCGCGTCGCTGGACGATGCCGGCATTGCGTACGTGCAGCTTGGCGGCGTGCGGCCGAACCCCGAGATTGGCCTGGTGCGCGAGGGTGTTGCGCTGTGCAAGGAGCACGGCGTGGACTGGGTACTGGCTGTGGGCGGCGGCTCGGTGGTGGACTCGGCGAAGGCCATTGCCAACGGTGCGTGCATCGATTACGACGTGTGGGAGCTCATCACGAAGAAGCACCCGAACACCAATGTGCTGCCCATTGCCGTGGTGCTCACCATTCCGGCAGCCGGCAGCGAGGCGTCGAAAAACACGGTTATCAGCAACGATGAGCTGGGCATGAAAACCGGTTACGCTAACAACTATCAGCGCCCCAAGCTGGCGTTTATGAACCCGGAACTTACGTTTACGTTGCCACCGTTCCAAACGGCTGCAGGCATCACTGATATGTATTGTCACCTGCTGGAGCGCTTCTTCGACGATGTTGGTCCGGTACCTGTGACCGACGGCATGAATCTGTCGCTTATGCGCACCATCCGCGCCGAGGCGCCGCGCGTTCTAGCCGAGCCTGAAAACTACGACGCGCGCGCGAATATCATGTGGGCCGGCATGCTGTGCCACCAGGGCCTTATGGGTATGGGCCGTCACGAGGATTGGGCGACGCACGGGCTTGAGCACGAGCTTTCTGCCTTCGATACCACCGTCACGCACGGCGCGGGGCTGGCCTGCTTGTTCCCCGCGTGGATGGAGTACGTGTACGATGCGAATCCCGCGCGCTTCGCGCAGTACGGCAGCGAAGTATTCGGTTTGGCGCCTACGGGCGACGTGGAATCGGATGCGCTGTCGGCTATCGACGAGACGCGCATGTTCTTCGCCAGCTTGGGTATGCCAACTAGCTTAAGCGAGCTGGGGCTTGACGAGGACGGCATTGAGGATGCCATCGCCGAGATGATCCCCACGTTGCGCGAGAACAAAGGCGAGCCGTTTGGCAGCTTCAAGAAGCTGACGATGGAAGACGCCGCAGAAATCTACCGCCTGGCGCTGTAAGGTTTTGCTGCCCCCATGCAACGGCACGCGCCGTTGCATGGGGCTTGTTTTTGAGGGAGTTTACACTGCTGCTGTCAAAATTTGCGGTGGTGTGCGCTTGTTGGGTATCCCCGCGACTCTAGATGTAATAAGCGCGATATATTGTTGCGCGAACGCGCTAAAAACAAGCGATATTGAGCGCGGAAGGCTACGAAGATGCAGCTACGCGCCGCCAGAGCACACATAATCGCAAATTTTGGCAGCAAGATTGTGAAATCACTTGCATATGGTGCCGAATACACAAGGAGCCCGGTCGCATGCGACCGGGCTCCTTGGCTTGTAGGGTTAACGTTGCGGCGCGGGCTGCGTGTTGCTTACATAAAGCAGCTGGTAATAATAACGATTGCGGTGGTGAGCAGGCCTGATACTGCAATGCTTACGCCGGACATGGCACCTTCCAGCTCGCCCATCTCAAGCGCTTTCGTGGTGCCGACCGCATGGCTGCACGTGCCAATGGCCACGCCTTTCGCGATGCGGTTGTTCACGCGGAAAATCTTTGACATCAGCGGCGCGAAAATGGCACCCAGAATGCCGGTGATAATCACGGCGGCGACGGTGATGGATGTGATGCCGCCTAGCTCCTGCGACACGGCAATGGCGATAGGCGTGGTCACGGATTTCGGAATGAACGACACAGCCATCTCGTCGCCCAGGCCCAGCAGCTCGCACAGCGTATATGCGCTGATCATCGAAACGCACGAGCCCACCAAGCAGCCGCAGAAAATGGGGATGAAGTGCTGCTTGAGGATCTGACGCTGACGATACACGGAGTACGCAAGTGCCACCGTGGCTGGCCCCAGCAGGAAGGAAATCAGCTGAGCGCTGGATTCGTAGGAGTCCAGCGGAATGTGGAAGATGCACAAAAACGCGATGATGAACACCACCGTCACCATAAGCGGGTTCAGCAGCGGCGAGCGCACTTTTTTGTACAGCGCCACGGCAAGTTTGAACACAACGAACGAGATAACGGTGCCGATGGCAAGCGTTGCGATAAGGTTGAGCATGGCTTTATGCCTCCTTGCCGGCTACGGGCGAGACAATGCCAGCACCGGTTGCGTGGTTGTGGGTGTGCGGGTGGTGCTTGGTGTGCGCTTCAGCGTGTGCGTTCGCATCATGCATGCTGCTGACCTGGGATTTCTTCGCGTTTTGATTGGCGTCTGCTGCCTGACTGTTTTCAACGGCGGGCGCAAGCGCGGTGTCCTTGCCCAGCTTCGCCATAACCCACGACACGAACAGCACCGTGTACGACGTGGCCAAAAACACGATTACCGTAGTGGCGATGCACACGAACGCGAACTTTGCCGCCGAGTTTTCCAGCATGGAAAAGCAGCCCATGATGGCCACGCCGGCCGGGATGAAGAACACAGACATGTTGTCAATAAGATAGTCGCATGCCTCGCTGATGTATTTCGTTTTCAGGATGTGCGTGCCAAGTAGCACCAGCAAAAGCACCATGCCCATAATGTTGCCAGGCAGTGCGATAGGCAGCACGGAAGCCAGTGCGCAACCGGCGGCGTACACGCCCATGATCAGGCATAACTGCGCAAGTAGCAGCAGGCCGTGCTTGACGGAGCGCTGCAGGCGCTCTTTGGGGGTGTTGGCTCCCTCGAACATCTCGTCGCGCGTTTCTTTAAGGTCGGACTTGACAGAAGCGACGAAAACTTTTGTGTGCGCCCAAATTTTGCGCGCACAACCCTTGACGCTTGCGGCGTCGTTATTCGATTTCATGATGTGTGGAACAACCCCTTGCTGATGTGATGAACAGATACCGATATGTTTCGAGCATTCATACTAGTCTGCCGCTGGGCGATGTAGGCGAATCGGCGGCGAATTCACGCGACCGGTACAACGTCTGCAACGAAATGCCATAAACGTTGCCAAAACGTAACACAAGCAAAATCCCAGATGAGAGGCCTGTGGTAGCAATTGCGGAATGTGGATTGGCCGCGGCGGGGAAGCGTATGGGTCGAAGTGGTGGAGACGGTCTGCGTGTTGTAGGAGCGCTATCTGCTTGGCTGTCTCTCGTTTGCCGTCACATTGCATTGCTGCGAATGGGGAGCAAAGGCGGTGACGTGTGCATTGACGCGCAATGGGCTTGAAGGTGCGGGTTTGATCCGTTCTTGCGTGCGCGATTGGGCGAATGTCGCAAACTCGCTCGTGTTTGTGTTTTGTTGCGAAACAGCGGAGTAGCTCGATTTTATGCAGCCGTTTGAACTGGGGAAACTTGATTGTCGAAGAGGGTGCTAGTTGCAACTTGCCGATTAAAACGCAAACACAAGCGAGTTTGCGACAGTGCCAACTTAAGGCTGGTGCCCCTTGGCCGGTTTGAGTGCAGGTGGCGGCGACCAGTTGGGGTGTGGACGGCGGCGACCAGTTGGGGCGTAGGTGGCAACGACCAGCTGGGGCGCGGGCGGCAACGACCAGCCTGGGAGTGGGCGGCGGCATGCTGGCGTGTAGGCGATGGCGGCAGCCGTGCGTGAGCGGCAGTGGCAGCCGTGCGTGGGCGGCGGTGGCAGCCGTGCGTGGGCGGCGGTGGCAGCCGTGCGCTACCACCGAGAGGCAAAATTTATTGATAATAATTCGCATTAAGCCTTGCATTTCCGCAATTGCGGCGTATTATGCTACTTAATTAGTAGCATATCGAATACGGAGAGGGGCTCTTATGGATGTGCTTACCGATGTTGCGCTGCTCTCGCGAATCCAATTCGCGCTGACAGTGGCATATCACTTCATTTTCGTTCCGCTTTCAATTGGCTTAGGCCTGATCATGGCCATATTCGCCACAAAGTACTACCGTAGCCGCAGCGAACAGGACGGCAATGCGATGCGCTTTTGGGTGCGCATCTTCACCGCCACGTTTGCCATTGGCGTAGCTACGGGCATTACCATGGAATTCTCGTTCGGCACGAACTGGGCGGACTACTCGCGCTTCGTGGGCGACATCTTCGGCGCGCCGCTGGCCGCCGAGGCGCTGTTCGCGTTCTTCCTGGAGTCGGTGTTCTTGGGCGTGCTGCTGTTCGGGCGCAACAAGGTATCGCGCCTGTTCTACACCGTGTCGGCGTGGCTGGTATGGGCCGGTTCGTGCCTGAGCGCGCTGTGGATTCTTATCGCGAACTCGTGGATGCAAACCCCGGCGGGCGCCGAGCTGGCGGCCGATGGTTCGAAAGCCGTTATCACCGACTTTTTGGCGGCGGCAACAAACCCGTCCATCCTGCCGCGTTACACCCATGTGGTGGTGGCGCTGCTTATCATGGGCGCGTTCGCCGCGCTGGCCGTGGGCGCGTGGTACTTGCTGCGCGGCAAGCACTCCGACTTTGCCATGAAGACCATCCGCGTCGGCGCCGTTGTGGGCATTGTAGCCTCGTGCGCCATGATCGTGACCGCGCATTCCTCGGCGGTAGAAGTGTCGAAGGAACAGCCCACGAAGCTTGCCATGATGGAGGGCATGTATGGCGACGAGGTGCCGCCGCTGTACGCGTTCGGCTGGGTTGACGAAGAGAACCAGCAGGTCATAACCCCGTTTGCCATTCCGGGCGGCACCAGCTTCTTGGCAACCGGCACGTGGGACACTGAATTCCAGGGCCTGAACTCGCTGGCGCAAACCGAGCAATACGGCGACATGGACGTTGCCGACATGCCGGTGAACGTGGTATTCCAGTCGTACCACCTGATGGTTGCCATGTACGGGCTCATTATGGTGACGATTGTGCTGGCCCTTGTGTTTACGTTCCGCGGCGAGCGCATCCGCACTATGCGTTGGCTGCAAAAGCTGCTGGTGATAAGCCCGCTGTTCCCGTTTGTGGCTATTCAGGTTGGCTGGATCACCGCTGAAGTTGGTCGTCAGCCTTGGGTGGTGTACCCCTCTACGTCCGGCCCCGACGGCGTGAGCTTGCTTACGAACAGTGCCATTTCGCAGTCGGTTTCGGCACCGGAGCTGCTTACCACGCTGGCGTTGTTCCTGGTGGTGTACGTGTTCCTGTTCATCGGGTGGGCGCGCGTGATCTCGCACTTCATCAAGCGCGGGCCTGTTGGTGAAGACGACAAAGCCGCCGCACCCGCAGTTGCCGCTAAGGAAGGGGAGTAATAATGAGCGCTCTTGCAGTTCTGTGGTTCTTCCTGATTTTCGTGCTGATTGCCGGGTACTTCGTGCTTGACGGCTTTGACCTGGGCGTTGGCGTGCTGTACCGCGCGCTGGCGAAGGACGAGGGCGAACGTGCACTGGTGCGGCGCAGCATCGGGCCGGTGTGGGACGGCAACGAGGTGTGGCTGCTTACGGCAGGCGGCGCGCTGTTCGCGGCGTTTCCCGCGGCGTATGCCACTACGTTTTCGGGGTTCTACCTGGCGGTTATGCTGGTGCTGTTCGGCCTGATCGTACGCGCGGTATCGCTTGAGTTCCGCGCGCACGACCCGCAGTGGAGCCGCGCATGGGATGCGTGCTTCACGGTGGGCTCGCTGCTGCCGGCGCTGCTTTTGGGCGTGGCGCTGGGCAACGTGATTGCTGGCATCCCCATGGCCGCCAACGGCGACTACGCCGGCGTGCCGCTGCTGGGCCTGCTTTCACCGTTTACGCTGGTGTGCGGCGTGTTGGGCCTGGTCATGTGCCTGGCTGCCGGTGCGGCTTGGGTGGCACTGAAGGCTCCGGCGGGCTCGGCGGTGCAGCAGCGCGCGGCGCAGCTGCGCACGCCTTTGCAGGCGGTGGCGCTGGTGGTGTTCGCCGTGGCAACGGTACTGGTGTTTGCGGTGGTGAAACCGCAGTTTGCCGACGGCATGCTGATGGCAGGCGTGGTGTTTGCCCTGGCTTTCGCGGCGTGCGTGGCGGCTTCGATTGCGCGGGGCCGCAGCGGCGCGGACCTGTCGGTGTTCGTGCTGCAGTCCGCTGCGGCGGTGTGCCTGGTGGCGCTGAGTGCGGTTACGTTGTTCCCCAACCTGGTGGTTGCGGCGCCCGGCAGCGTGGGTGCGTCCATCACGCTGATGAGTGCGGCGTCGTCGGACACCTCGCTGGCGTGGATGACGGGCATCGCGTGCGTGGGCGTGCCGTTGGTGCTGGTGTACCACGTGGTGTCGTACCGCATTTTCCGCGGGCGCTTGAGCCAGAAGGACGTGGCGTAAATGGAAGCCCGGCTGTATGCGAAATGGTTGGCGGTGCTGTGCGCGGGCATGGCGGCGTTTGGCGTGGGCGTAATGGCCATAGGCTACAAGGCGCCAACGTTTGGCCTGGTAGCAACGGTTGTTTTGCTGCTGGCGGTAGCGGCGGCCCTGGCGTTTAAAACTCGGAAACGCTAAGGGCGCGCGGCTTAATCTTCGCCCACGATGGCGTTCATAATGGCAGACACGACGCTGATAACGATGGACGCCACAAACGCGCTGCCGAAGCTGGCGATAACGAAACCCACGCTGAATATCTCGTTGCTTAGCCATGCCGCCAAGTACAGCAGGATCGTGTTCACCACCAGGTAGAATATGCCGAACGTAAGGCAGGTGATGGGCAGGCTGAGCATCTGCAGCAGCGGTTTGACGCTCATGTCGATAAGCGCAAGCGCCAGGCCGGTGATGGCGATGGCTACCCAGCTTTCGGTGGAGCCGATCACCTCGATGCCCGGCACCAGCCACACGGCGGCGCCTACGGCAACGGCGGTAACCAGCCAGCGGACGATGAAGCTCATGGCGTATCCTTTCAAAACGGGCCACACGTTTCGCACGTGTGGCCCGTTGCTTTTCGGGGGACGAAAACGATGCCCTGATTATATCGTTCTCGGAGGAGGTCGAGCGCGTTCCGAGCGGCGGAAACGCTATCAGTTCGTGGCGTTGCCGCCGTAGTCGCAGCTCACTGCAGCTTTTCGAGCGCTTCGGCTAAGTCCCCGATTTTGAAGGGCTTGCCCACATGGGCGTTCATGCCGGCGTCGAGGGCCTTTTTCACGTCGTCGGCGTACGCGTTGGCTGTGAGCGCAACGATGGGCGTTGTTTTCGCATCGGGCCGGTCAAGCGCGCGGATGGCGCGCGTGGCCTCGTAACCGTCCATCACGGGCATCATGGCGTCCATAAGCACGGCATCGAAGTGCCCCGGTTCGCTGTTGGCGAACAGCTCGACGGCTTCTTGGCCGTTCGTTGCTTCCTCGAGTAGCGCACCGCGTTCGGAAAGCAGTTCTGCCAGGATGATGCGGTTGATTTGGTTGTCTTCCGCAACAAGATAACAACGCCCCTTGAACGTTTCGGTGAACGAAAGCTGCTTTGCATCCGTATCTTTTGAGCTGCGGGTTTCGGTGGCTGCGTCGGGTGCAACAACCTTTCCATCAGGCGTTTTACGCTCGTCAGGTTGCGTGTCCGCCGTCTTCGCCGTCGCAGGCCGCTCGCATGGTTTCCGCTTCTCGCTCAGCTTGAACTTAAGTTGTACCGTAAACGTTGTACCCTTACCCTCAACGCTGTTCACGTCGATGGTGCCGCCCATGGCGTCCACCAGCGCCTTCGTGATGGTCATGCCCAGCCCGGTGCCCTGGATGCCTTGCATTTCCTGCCCGTCGGCGCGTTCAAACGGCGTGAAAATGTGCTTCACAAACTCCTCGGACATGCCCATGCCGTTATCGCGCACAATGAAGCTCAGTCGTACGAAGTGCGGGCTGGTTTGCTCGCGCTCCTCAACATGCAGGGCAATCATGCCGCCGTCGGGCGTGTACTTCACCGCGTTCGACAGCAGGTTCAGCAGGATTTGCCGCACGCGCAGCGGGTCGGCGGCGAATAGGCGATGCTGCACGTTCACCGCATCAAGCGTGAGCAGTTGTTCTTTCGCGGCGGTTTGCGGGCGCATGATGGCGTCAACGTCGCGCAAAAGCTCGTCGAGGTTGCAGCATTCTTCCTGCAGTTCAATGGCGCCGCTCTCGATTTTGCTCATGTCCAGCACGTCGTTGATAAGGCTAAGCAAATGCTGCGACGATGCTTGAATGGTTGCCAGGCACTCGTCGGTTTTCTCCCAGTTCCCGGCGTTGTCGCGCGCAATCTGCGTCATACCCATGATGGCGTTGATGGGCGTGCGGATATCGTGCGACATCTTCGCCAAAAACGTGCTTTTCGCCTGGTTCGACTGCTTCGCAATCACCAGCGCCTGCTGCAACCGCTCGCGGCTTTCCGTCTCTTTTGTGCGGTCGAACAGCACAAAGACCAGCTTTTCGGAGTCGCCTACTTTCGCGCGGAACAGCGTTTCGTGGTACCACCGCAGCTCGCCGGTTTCCTGGTGCCGGCGCGTGCTGCTGCCCTCACGGTGGTCGTTGCTGGCCATGTCGCTCATGCTTTTCGTTAGCAAGCTTTGCGAACCCGGTTCCAGCGAGCGGTCGATGTTGTGCACGTTCGCCTTGATGTCGGCCGCGGGGATGCCTAAGATACGCTGCGTGTTCGGGCTGACGTAGTCAACCGAGCTGCCGTCGGGGCTGAACATCACGAAGATGTTGTCGGTGCTGCCCGACAGCGCGCTGAACAGCTGCTCGCGGTATTTCACCTCGCTGACCTGCTGGTCAAGCACGCGCCGCCCATGTTGCACCAGCACCACAATTGCCAGCGCCGCCAGCGCGAACAGCACCACCGACACGGTAACAATGGTAAGCAGCTGCACCTCGGACATGCTGGCGTTCACCACGTTGCTGGGCACCACGCCCACCATAATCCAGTCCTCAAACCCCACGGGCATGTAGGTGAGGTAATAGTGGTTCGTGGCGGTTGAGAATTGCGTGATGCCGCTTTGACCTGCATCGATACTGGCGCGCAGCGAATCGATGGTGGTGCCGTCGTCGAAGGCGGCAATCTGCCCGAACCAGTCCAGCAAGTTTGCCGACTGCGAATACTGGTCGGTTGCCGAGAACAGCAGGTTGCCCGCCGGCGTGATCACAAAGCAGCTGGATTGCCCGTCGAACGCGTTCACGTCTAGCGCGGCCTCCATGTCGTGGTTGTTGTAGCTGATGGCAATGGCCGTGTACGCAAAGCCGTTAAACGCGGAGGGCGTTACGGGCGCGGCAAATACGGTAAGCCCCGTGCCGCTGGTGGGAATAGTGTCGGCAACAATGCTGTTTCCGCTGTTCAGCTGGTCAAGTTGCTGGCCCAAGCTCAGCTTACCCCGCTCGCCGTCGGGTGTGGCGTACTCGCCCTGGGCGTTTAAGAAGTAGAAGCTGGTAAAGCCCCACTTGTCCTGCTCGCTGTCAATGAACGCGCGCGTCTCGTCGGCGGCCTGGCCGGCAACGGTGCCGTCGGGCGAGTGCGACGCGGCGTCTTCGAAGAACATGTTCCAGGTGGTTAAGTGGTTCCAGTTGTCGGATACCATCATGGAAAATGTGTTGTTGACCTGGGTGTATATCTCTTTCAAGTGGTCGGCGCTTTCTTCGTAAACCTTTTCTTGGATGAAGTGGGCGTACAAGGAACAGACGCATACCAGCGCCACAATGACGATGCCGATAGCAGCGGCGAGGGATCGACGTTTCATGAGACCTCGTTTCGCGAGTGCGCGGAAAATTCGCGCGGGAGTGCAGAGAACTTCGGCGGCGCAGGAGGCATCGGGCCTGGTCGCGCGTTCGGGCCCGGCGCATCGGCTGCAATGGCCGCCTTGTGCGCCATCATACGCGCGCGGGGCTACGTTTTCGCGGGCGAGTCCGAACGGATGCCAACCCGTGCCGCCCCCGTTGCCGGCGCGTTACGTTGCGGCGTGCTGCGGCGCTGCCTGGTCGTGGATTCTGGCTTGAGGTTGCAGGTGACAACGCTTGCGCATGTGCCCGCGTGCGTATACTACTTAGTTACGATTAGTAAAGGCTCAAGGGGTGGTCATGAAAAGCAACGGCGGCAAGCGGGCGCAACGGCGCACAGCCTATGGCAACGGCGAGAATGCGGCATTCGCTAAGGACGGCACGCTGTCGAAGTGCTCGGTGGCGCGGCAGTGTGGCGCGTGCCAGCACGTCAACCAGCCTTACGAGGCGCAGCTTACCGCGAAAAACGAGCGCGTTGCCCAGCTGTTTTCCCAGGTGGCAACCCCTGAAGCGTTGCGTCCGATTTTGGGCATGGAAAACCCCTATCACTATCGCAACAAGGTGATGTCGCCTTTTGCGCCCGGCCGCCCGCAAAAGGGCGCGCAGCCTAAAGCGCGCAACCAACGCGGCGGCAAGCGCCCCAGCCGTCCGGCACCTGCGCAACGCGACATCCTGTGCGGTATGTACGCCGCCGGCACGCATCGCATCATCGACACGCAGGAATGCTTGCTCGAAAACGAGCAGGCCAAGCAGGTTATCCGCGCGGTGCGCAGCCTGATGTTGAAGTTCGGCATTCCGCCGTACGACGAGGACCGCGGCACCGGCTTTATGCGCCACGCCGTGGTGCGCGTGGGCCATACGTCGGGCGAGGTGCTGGTCACATTGGTTACCAACGGCCAGCAATTCCCCGGCGCGAAAAGCTTCTGCCGCGAACTGGTGCGCCGCTGCCCGTTTATCACCACCGTGGTGCAAAACATCAACGAGCGCCAAACCAACGTGGTGCTCGGCCAGCGCGAGCGGGTGCTGTACGGCCCCGGCTTTATCCTGGACAACCTGTGCGGGCTGAGTTTCCGCATTTCCTCGCAGTCGTTTTACCAGGTAAACAGCGTGCAAACCGAGGTGCTGTATCGCCAGGCCATCCAATTGGCAAACTTCACGGGCACCGAGCACGCCATTGACGCGTATTGCGGCACGGGCACCATCGGCCTGGTGGCAGCTTCCATGGGCGCGGCCCAGGTCACGGGCGTGGACTGTGTGGAGTCGTCCATCCGTGACGCCCGGCAAAACGCGCGTCACAACGGCGTTGACAACGCGCGGTTTGTAACGGGAGATGCGGGCAACTTCATGTGCGACATGGCAGCAGACGCAGAAACGGCCGGGCGTGTTGGCGCAGACGAGCAAGGCAGGCCGTTCGTACTGCTTATGGACCCGCCCCGCGCCGGTTCAAGCGAGGAATTCCTGCGTGCCGCCGTGCAGCTGGCACCCGCACGCATCGTCTACATTTCGTGCAACCCTGAAACGCAGGTCCGTGACCTGGCATTTCTGTGCAAGTTCGGTTTTAACGTGCGCACGGTGCAGCCGGTGGACATGTTCCCGCACACCGACCACATTGAGACCATCGCGCTCATCGAGCGCGCGTAAAGCTGGGGAGCTACGCCGGCCCATCGGCAACAGATATATATAGGTAGGGGAGAGCATGACGAAAGAAGAGCGAACGCAGAACGTGGGTGCGCCGGAAGTCGCGGCTGGCGCGGCTGCGGCTTCCGGCAGCGTTGCGGCGGCGCATCCTAAAGACGTGCTGGCCGTGGCCTGCGGCACCATTGCCGAACGCGGGCTTGCAAATGCGAGCACGCCGGTGCTGCTGATGGTGTCGGGCGGTTCGGACTCCACGGCGCTGGCGTATGTTGCGCGCCAGCTTGCCGACGAGAGCGCAATCGGCCCGGTTGCCATGCTCCACGTGAACCACTGCCTGCGCCCCGGGGCAGCGGACGAGGACGAAGCCTTCGTGGCCCAGTTGGCGGAGCTGCTTGCGATTCCCCTGTTCAGCTGCAAGATTGACGTTGCCGCAGAAGCGCAGCGCGAAGGCGCTAACGTGGAAGCGGTGGCGCGTCGCGAGCGCTACCTGGCGGCGAACGAGGCCCTTGCAAGCCTGTGCCGCCACGCGTCCGCCCCGCTGGCCGATGGGCGCATTTTCACGGCACACACCGCCGACGACCGTGTGGAAAACTTCTACATGCGCTCTATGGTGGGCACGGGTCCGGGTGGTTTTCGCTCCATGAAGTACGCCAACGGCCCCGTTGTGCGCCCGCTGCTGGACGTTGGTCGCGAGGATTTACGCCATTACCTGCGCGAACGCGAGCGTGCCGGCCTGCCGTGCGCATGCGATGCTAAGGGAAACCTGTGGCGCGAGGACGCAACGAACGCTCATACCGACCGCTTTCGCGCCTATGTTCGCCATGAAGTGGTGCCGCACGTGAAACGGCGCGTGCCGCAGCTGCTTGATGTGCTGGGGCGCACCATGAACCTGATAGCCGACGAGGACGACATGCTGGAAGAAATGGCCGCCAGCCTGGTGCAATGCAACATGCAGTGGGCAGAAGCATTGCCCGACCGCCCGCCGGAGTACGAGGAAGGGGGCGTGCTGGCACCCGAATTTGGGCAGCAACCTGTTCCGCTGCAGCGTCGTGCGGTGGTGCAGGTGCTGCAGCATATGCTGGGTCCTGACGCCCGTGTGGAGGCGGCGTCGGTGGACGCGGTGCTGGCCGCGTGGAACAAGCCCGGCACGCCGCAAGCAAAACCCAACGGTGGCTACGTGGCAAACATCCAAGGCAACTTAGCAATAAGCGCAAATAAGCACGGCGTGCGCATCGAGCCCATGGCCGTGTTTCGAGCAAGGAGGAAGAAATGACCGAACAGCAAGCATCGCAGCCCGAAAACCATCAGCCCGAAACGGCCGAACAAGCTGCTGACCAGCAACAACATGTGGACGTTATCCTGGCAAGCGGAAGCCCGCGCCGCAAGCAGTTGCTGGAGCGCGAGGGCGTTGAGTTTACCATCCGCGTGTCGGAGGTTGACGAATCGCTGGAGCCCGACCTGATGGCAAACCCGCCCGAGGCCGTGAAAAAACTGGCGGAACGCAAGGCGGGCGCTGTGGTGCAGGAAGTGCTGGGCGAAGGCTACGTGGGCATGGCGGCAATCATCGGCGCCGACACCATGGTGGTGTGCGACGGCGAAATTTTCGGCAAGCCCGCCAGCTTGTCCGACGCCAAGCGCATGCTGCGCCGTTTGCAGGACAACACGCACGAGGTGCTCACGGCTGTGTCGGTGTGGCTGGTCAGCGCGCCGAATGCCGAAGACGTGTCGCTGGGGTTCCGCACGTTCGTGGACCGCGCCGCCGTTACGTTCCACCCGCAAACCGACGAGCAGCTGGCCGAATACCTGAAGTGTGGCGAGTCGTTCGACAAAGCGGGCGCTTACGCAGCGCAAGGCGAGGGCGCCAAACTCATCAAGCACATCGAAGGCGACCTAGACACCGTGATTGGTCTGCCCGTAACGCGCCTGTTGCAAGAATTCCCCGACCTGAAGTAGATTGTTCTGCTGTTCTGCCGAACAGCAGAATGACTCGACGCTGCGGGCTTCTGTGGCACGTTGTCTTGCCGTTCAGCTTCACGGGCATGGCCCTCAGGCCAATGCCCGCTCGCTTCGCGACAATACAACGCACCACAGAAGCCCTCGCTGACTTTTGCTAGACCTGCGAGTTGCCCAAGCCTTTTGCCAAAGGGCCACCGTGAACGGGGGACGGAGCAGGTGTTCACGAGAAACTTTTTGGAAAATAAAAGGGCTACCGTGAACACCTGCTCCGTCCCCCGTTCACGAAAGCGTTATATGGGCATGGCTCTACGAGTTGTCCAAGCGTTGCCGCTAAAAACGTCGCAGGTTCACTAAAGTCAGCGAGAACGCCCCGCAGCGTCGAGTCAGTGCGTCGGCCGTCAGGCCGACGCAACGTAATTATGTGACGTTACGGTATTGTTATTTGCTGGCAATGCGCCAATGGTAAACTTACCCTCGTTCATAAAACAGGGCGCTTTGTGCGCCTTGCAGGCAAAATGCATCGAAGAGGTAATCATCGTGCACCAAGACATCGACCGCATCCTGTTCACCGAGGATGACATCAAAAAGCGCGTCGCCGAAATTGGCGCCGGCATCACCGAGGACTACAAAGACGACCCCGACGGCATCATCCTGATCTCCGTTCTGCGTGGCGCCGCCATCTTCATGGCCGACCTTGCGCGCGAGATCAAGCTGCCGTGCGAAATGGACTACATGGCCGTTTCCTCGTATGGCAACGGCGTGAAAAGCTCCGGCGTCGTTCGCATCCTGAAGGACCTGTCTTCGCAGATCGAAGGCCGAAACGTGGTTATCGCCGAGGACGTGCTGGACTCCGGCCTTACGCTTACGTATCTGCTGAAAACGCTGAAGGCGCGCAACCCGAAGTCCATTGAAGTTGCCACGCTGCTGCGCAAGAAAACGCGCGCGCAGGCGCACATTGATTGCTCGTACGTGGGCTTCGAGTGCCCCGATGAGTTCATCGTGGGCTACGGCCTGGATTACGCCGAGCGCTACCGCAACCTGCCGTACATCGGCGTTTTGAAGCCCGAGCTCTACAACAATTAGGAAAGCAAGGCCTATGCCGCAAAACAACAAACCGCAAATCCAACAGCCCAATCCACGGACAACTATCATCTCGGTTGTCCTTTTCCTGCTGGTCGCGTTCTTTGTGGGTCAGCAGTTCATGAGCATGTCGCAAGCCTCGCAAGGCACCACCGACAAGCTGGTTGCGTCCGAGTTCATGCAGGCTGTTGAGCAAAACCGCGTGACGGAAGTTACGTACTCGGCCGGCGATTACACCATCACCGGCACCTATTATCCCGCCATCACCGCGGGCAGCTCCGCCGCTGACGCGTTCAACAGCGCCATTGACGCCATGAACGCTGGCATGGCCACCATCAAAGACCCGCAAACGGGCAAGTCGCTTTCGGGCCTGGGCACCACCGACGTTGACCAGCAAACCTTAGGCACGCAGCACAAGTTCACGTGCACATGGGCGGGCAGCTCGCTTTCGGACCTGATGGCGCAGCACCCCGAAATCAAGTACGAGGTGCAAACGCCCAGCCCGTGGGGCGACATCATCACCACGCTGCTGCCCATTGTGCTGATTGGCGCCATGCTGTTCTTCCTGTTCAACCAAATGTCGAAGGCGAACAACTCGCAGATGAACTTCGGCAAGGCTAAGGCTAAGCAGAACATCGAAGAGCGTCCTGACGTGCACTTTTCCGACGTGGCCGGCGTTGACGAGGCCGTGGAGGAAATGCAGGAAATCAAAGACTTCCTGGCTAACCCCGCGAAGTACCAGTCCATGGGCGCGAAAATCCCGCGCGGTTGCTTGCTGGTGGGCCCTCCGGGCACCGGTAAAACGCTGCTGGCTCGCGCTGTGGCCGGCGAGGCCGGCGTGCCGTTCTTCAGCATTTCCGGCTCCGACTTCGTTGAGATGTTCGTGGGCGTAGGCGCAAGCCGCGTGCGCGACCTGTTCAAGCAGGCCAAGGAAGCAAGCCCGTCCATCATCTTCATCGACGAGATTGACGCCGTGGGCCGCCAGCGCGGCACCGGCTTGGGCGGCGGTCACGACGAGCGTGAGCAAACGCTCAACCAGCTGCTGGTTGAGATGGACGGCTTCGAGGCCAACGACTCCGTGGTACTTATTGCCGCCACCAACCGCGCCGACGTACTTGACCCGGCACTGCTGCGCCCCGGTCGTTTCGATCGCCAGATTGTGGTTGACGCGCCCGACGTGAAGGGCCGCGAGCGCATTTTGCAGGTGCACGCGAAGAACAAGCCGCTGGGCAGCGACGTTGACCTGGCGAACGTGGCGAAGCTGACGCCGGGCTTTTCCGGTGCTGACCTGGCCAACCTGTTGAACGAGGCTGCGCTTTTGACGGCGCGCCGCAACAAGAAGATCATCACGCAGCAGGAAGTCAGCGAGTCCATGGAGCGCGTTATCGCGGGTCCTGAGCGCAAGGGTCGCGTGATGGACGACCAAACCAAGCACACCATCGCGTACCACGAAAGTGGCCATGCTTTGGTGGGCCACCTGCTGCCGAAGGCCGATCCCGTGCACAAGATCAGCATCATCAGCCGCGGCCGCGCGCTGGGCTACACCCTGTCCATTCCCAAGGAAGACAAGGTGCTCAACACCATCGGCGAGATGCGCGACGAGCTGGCCGTGTTCATGGGCGGACGCGTTGCCGAGGAAATCTTCTGTGATGACGTGACCACCGGCGCCAGCAACGACCTGGAGCGCGCCACGAAGATGGCCCGCGCCATGGTCACGCAGTACGGCATGTCCGCCGAACTGGGCACACAGGTGTTCGGCCAGCCTAACCACGAGGTGTTCCTGGGCCGCGATATGGGCAACACGCAGGACTACTCCGAGGAAACGGCGCGTCGCATCGACGATGAGGTTGCGCGCATCATGAAGGAAGCGCACGACCGCGCTTACGAGGTGCTTATCAACCACCGCGAGCAAATGGACCTGATGGCAAGCGTGCTGCTTGAACGCGAAACGGTGGAAGGCGAGGCCTGCCAGGCATTGCTGAACAACACGTGGAACGACTACCTGCAGCGCGAAGGCGACATCATTGCCGCTAAGGAAGCCGAGGAAGCGGCGGCGCGTGCCCGCGACGAGCAGCTGGCCGACCCGAACTGGAACGGCGGCGTTGCACAGAGTGGCTCTGCGCAACCGATTCCTGCAACCCCGGTGCCTCCGCAGCAGCCGCAGCCTCCCACAGGCGGCGGGCAGCCCCCGGTTCCGCCGGCGGCGCAGTAAGCGCTGCTTGGCCGGCGTGCGGGAAGCGCGCAGTGCGCACGGCGCAACAAAACGGCGTATAGCGCCAACGTATGTCATGAAGGCGGGCCGGATGGCTCGCCTTCTTTTGAAAGAAAGGCAATCAGCATGATGTGGAAATGCGGCTCGTTTGAGTTCGACACGCGCAGGCCTGTGATTATGGGCATCTTAAACGTTACCCCCGACAGCTTCAGCGACGGCGGCACGCACAACACGCCCGAAGCTGCGCTGGCGTGGGCTCAAAAGATGCTGGACGAAGGCGCGCATATGATTGACGTGGGCGGCGAGTCTACGCGCCCCGGTTCGGCCGAGGTTACCATTGAAGAGGAAATCGCCCGCGTGCTTCCCGTGGTGCGCGCCCTTGCTGAGCAGGGCGTTTGCGTGAGTGTCGACACGCGTCATGCGGCGGTTGCCCAGGCGTGCGTGGAAGCGGGCGCGGCCGTTATCAACGACGTGTCGGGCTTCCGCGACCCCGCCATGGTGCAGGTTGCCACCGCAAGCGACTGCGGCGTGGTGGTTATGCACATGCAGGGCGAGCCGGGCACCATGCAGGAAAACCCGCAGTACGACGACGTAGTTGCAGAGGTGCGCGACTACTTGCGCGACCAGGCCGCCATGCTGGAAGCTGCTGGCGTTGCGCCCGAGCGCATCTGCATCGACCCGGGTCCGGGCTTCGGTAAAACGGCTCAGCAAACGCTTGAGCTGGTGCGCAACTTCCAGGAGTTCTGCCGCTTGGGCTACCCGGTGATGGTGGCCATTTCGCGCAAAAGCTACCTGGGCTGGGCATATCACATTGACGAGCCCACCGAGCGCGACCACGTAAGCGCCACCGAGGCGCTGATGGCGTGCGAGTTGGGCGCTAGCGTGGTGCGCACGCACAATGTGGCCGAAACGGTAAAGGCGCTGGCCGATTTGCGCCCGTACGTGTTTTTGGGCATGGGCTGCAATGTGCCGCTGGTGGCCGAGCCCGGTGAGGAACGCGAGGGCAAAATCGCCATGCTGAACCAGGCCATCACCGAGCTGTGCAGCCTGCCCGATTCGCAAATCATCGACATCTCCAGCTTCTACGAAAGCGAGCCGGCTTACTACGAGGACCAGGACACGTTCATCAACGCCGTGGTGCTGCTGCGCACGGGCATTGCGCCGAAGGAGCTGTTGGGTTACCTGAACGCCATCGAGAACAGCCTGGGCCGTGTGCGCGAGATTGAGAACGGCCCGCGCACGTGCGACCTGGACATTCTTGATTATCAGCTCTACGTTACGGACAACGACGTGCTCACGCTGCCGCATCCGCGCATCCTGGAACGCGACTTTGTGGTGAAGCCGCTGTTAGAGTTGCGCCCCTCTCACGTGCTGGCCAACGACGTGTGCGTGGCAACGGCCGCAAAGCCCGAGGCCGAGCGCTACGGAAAAGCGGAAAAGCTTAGCAAGTAAAGAATCTGGCAACATCTTTTGGCGTGTGCCCGCAGGCTGCTTTTGGATTGCCGGAAGCCTGCGGGCGTCTATGTGCGTAGCGTTTTCAGACCTAAAGGGGCCTTCATGCAGTTCCGTGTTCAATCGTATGAATCCATCACGTCCACGAATGACGTGATCAAACGCGCTATCGAAGCGGGGGAGTCCGAAGGCATGGCGGTGCGCGCGCTGCGACAGACTGCCGGGTATGGACGTCAAGGCCGCGCATGGGAAAGCCCTGTTGGCGGCATGTACCAGTCGTTTTTGCTGCGCCCACATGTGCCGCCGGCGCAGCTGCCCACGCTTAGCTTGCTAGTGGGTCTTGCCGTGCGCCGCGCAGTGGTGGGCTTGCTGCCGCAGCTAGAGGGCCGTGTGCAGGTCAAATGGCCAAACGATCTGGTAGTTGCGTGGGACGATGAAGTCGACGAGAACGTAGGGGCGGCCGTGAACGGGGGACGCAGCAGCGTTCACGGTTTACCCAGCGTTTC
This sequence comes from Eggerthellaceae bacterium UBA5906, assembly GCA_002431805.1. Classification (GTDB taxonomy): domain Bacteria; phylum Actinomycetota; class Coriobacteriia; order Coriobacteriales; family Eggerthellaceae; genus Senegalimassilia. The sequence continues at coordinate 2,546 of DJEE01000025.1, read as the reverse complement.
CCGGCAGCTTTTCGTGAACGCCGCTACGTCCCCCGTTCACAATAGCAACGAGGCGGGCGGCGGACTGCCGCTTGCTAATGGTGGCGATGCGAAGGCAGGTGCTCGCCCCGGGCAGCCGCGGCCGTTTCGCAAGCTTGGCGGTATTTCCACGGAAATGCATGCGAAGGCGCTGTGCGTAGGCGTGGGCGTGAACGTGGCGCGGCCCGAAGCCGCCGCCGGGGGCGCTGCGCAACCCCCCGCAGGCAAGAACGTTCCAGTGTACCTTGCCGAGTTGGGGCTTGGCGCCGGCTCTGTTGAGCAGCGCATCGCGACCGTTGCCGACGCGCTGTGCGAGCAGCTTTCGCAGCTGTACCCGATATGGTGCGCGGATGGTTTTGCGCCGTTCCGTGAAGAATTTGACCAGCATGCGGCTTTGACCGGGCGTTTCGTGTGCATGGAAGACCTCTCGGGCAACGTGCTGGCGTCCGGGCTGGTGCAAGGAGTTGCCCCGGACGGCCGCCTGATGCTGCAAACCCCCGAAGGCAAAACGGTCTACGCGAATTCCGGCGAAGCTCACATCCGCTAATGGCGTATGAGTGGTAACCGCGAACAGGGGACGGAGGTGGTGTTCACGGTTACCTTTTTGTTTCCCAAAGCGTTTTCGTGAACACCCGCTCCGTCCCCTGTTCACGCAGACGCTGGCTTTGAGCATGATTCTTTCCTGTCCATGCAGGTCGGCCCCAATCGCCTCCCTGTACGTTGTACGCTATATGCATGAATGATGGAGTCGCGGGCACGCAACGTGCCCGGGTGTGTCCTTGTGCGCCTTGCGGTCGTACAATAAAGAACTGACAAAAATCAACGGAGCATATGGTTTTCGAAAGGTAGCACATCCGCATGACGAAAGAGCAAGAAACGAACGCCGCGCCCGCCGTGCCGGCCAACCCGACCGAAGCCCCCGGCAAACCCGTCGGCCCTGCAGCTGGTGGTTCACACGATAAAGTAACCCGCATGGGCACGGAGTCTATCCCGCGCCTGATCACCGAGTTTGCCATTCCGTCCATTTTGGGCATGTTGGTCAACGGCGCGTACAACGTCATCGACTCCATCTTCCTAGGCCAGGCTATGGGCGAAATCGGCTTGTCCACGGCTACGGTTGCTATGCCCATCATGACGGTGTTCATGGCCATTGCCATGCTGGTGGGCAACGGCGGCAACGCTTTGGCCGCCCTGCGCATGGGCGAGGGCAAGCCCGAAGAGGCCGAGCGTAGCTTGGGCAACACGGTTACGCTGTCCATCATCGTCTCGGTAATCGTGGCCATCATCGTGTTCATCCCTGCATGCATCAACGGCCTGCTTAGCATCTCCGGCGCTACGCCCGAGGATTGGGATTACGCCACGCAGTTCATCCGCATCGTCAGCCTGGGCTTTATTTTCCAGTGCATTGGCATGGGCGTGAACAACTTCATCCGTACCGCCGGCGCCCCGAACCGCGCGCTGGGCACCATGATCATCGGTGCGGTGGCTTGCACAGCGTTCAACGCACTGTTTGTGCTGGTCATGGGCATGGGCGTTGTGGGCAGCGCGCTGGCAACCGTGTGCGGCCAGGCCATTTCGTGCGCCACGGTGCTGTGGTACTTCTGCCTGACGAAAGGCGTCCCCATGCGCCTGCATTTGCATAAAATGCCCCTACACGCTGAAACCGTGCGCCTGATTCTGTCGCTGGGTTTGGCAAGCTTCGCAGTGCAGGTGGGCATGGCCGTTGTGAACTTTGTGCTGAACAACCTGCTGAACATGTACGGTGCGCAAAGCCCCATCGGCGCAGAGGGCGCGCTGGCGTCTATCGGCGTGGTGCAGCGCGTGGCGTCGTTTGTGGTGCTGCCGCTTATCGGCATGGCTATTGCCATTCAGCCGCTGCTGGGCTTCAACTACGGTGCGCATCTGTTCAAGCGCGTGAAAAAGACGCTGGCCTGGGGTATTGCGGGTGCAACGGTTATGGCCGTGGTGCTGTGGGCGCTGGTGCATATCTTCTCGAGCCAGATTGTCAGCTTCTTCGGCATTGCCGACCCCGATCTGTTGTCGTTTACCGTGTTCGCCCTGCAGGTGCAGCTGTTCCTTATCCCGTTTGTGGGCTTCCAGATTGTGGGTTCCAACTACTTCCAGGCAACGGGCCAGCCGGCGAAATCGGTGTTTCTGTCGCTCACGCGTCAGATTCTGTTCCTCATCCCGCTGTACATTGGTCTGCCCATGATTATGCCCACGCTGTTCCCGGGCTACACGGGCCTCGATGCGCTGTACTTTGCCGTGCCGGTAGCCGACTTCCTGGCAATCTTCACCACGGCAGTGTTCGTGCTGCTGGAGCTCAAGCGCCTGCACAAACTAGAAACCGGCGAGCTGCAAGCGAAGTTCTAGAAGCTTTATCATCTCTTTCGTCTGCGCCATGGTCAATTTGCCCTGAATAGCGGACGTTATGTTTCGACCTTGCAACAATATTCTTGTTGCAAGGTCGTTTTTTATTTTGGGACCTTTCGAGCGTTGCCCGGCGTGCTACAATGCCCGCGCAACCT
>DJEE01000143.1:2264-5077 GCA_002431805.1 Eggerthellaceae bacterium UBA5906 | reverse complement strand
GTGATGAGCTTGAGCAGGATGTTCTCCACGTCCTCGCCCACGTAACCGGCCTCGGTAAGCGTGGTTGCGTCGGCAATGGCAAACGGCACCTGCAGCGTGCGAGCCAGCGTTTGAGCCAGCAGCGTTTTACCCGAGCCGGTAGGGCCAAGCAGCATGATATTGGACTTGGAAAGCTCTACGTCACCTTCCTTGGCCGACTCGCCTAAGCTGATGCGCTTGTAGTGGTTGTACACGGCAACGGACAGCGCGCGCTTAGCGGCTTCCTGACCCACCACGTGCTCGGAAAGCTCGGCGTACAGCTCGTGCGGCGTAGGAAGCTGCGACAGCACCACGTCGGGCGCGGGGTCACCGCCCTCGACGCGCGCTTGCACGGGCTGATCTTGCGGCTGAGCAGACGCACCCGGCGCCTGCAGGCCCAAATCGCGCATCATAGCGTCGGCGCATACCGAAATGCACTCATCGCAAATGTAGATGCCGTTCGGGCCAGAAATCATAGCCGCAACCTGATTCGGGTGCTTGCCGCAAAATGCGCACACGATGTCTTTGTTGCCCTTGCCGGGGAATTGATCGTCGTGTCTATCGTTCATTGATACGTCCGGTTCCTATTCCGCTTTCGCCATAGCCGCGCGCGAGGTGACAATACGATCCACCAGGCCGTACTCAAGCGCCTGCTCGGCAGTCATGTAGTTATCGCGTTCGGTGTCGCGCTGAATAGTTTCCAAAGACTGACCGGTGTTGTCGGCCAGAATCTTGTTCAAGCGCTGACGCGTTTTCAGCATGAAATCAGCCACGATGGCGATTTCGGTTTGCTGGCCCTGCGCGCCACCGGAAGGCTGGTGGATAAGCACCATGGAGTTCGGCAGGCACAAGCGCTTGCCCTTCGCGCCGTTAGACAGCAGCACAGCGGCCATGGAAGCGCACTCGCCTAAGCAGATGGTGGACACGTCGCATTTGATGAAGTTCATGGTGTCAAGGATGCCCAGGCCGGCGGTTACGCTACCTCCGGGAGAGTTGATGTACAGGCTGATGTCCTTTTCGGGGTCGGCAGACTCCAGGTGCAGCAGCTGCGCCACCACGGAATTTGCCACTTGGTCGTCAATTTGCTCACCCAAAAAGATGATGCGCTCGTTAAGCAGGCGAGAATAGATGTCATAGCTACGCTCGCCGCGCGGCGACTGCTCCACAACGTACGGGATAAGAGCAGAATTAGGGTTCACACTCATGTATGCCTCGCTTCTCTTAAGATGGCCGCAAACGCGGCCAAAGGTTTTGATTGCTATGGTGCGGCATAATGGCCGCGCGTGCAAGCTACCCGGCGCATTCACTCACGGAGTAACCACAGCCCGCCCAGGCATGCGCGCATACGTGCGCGCTGCCTGGGCGGGCCGGATGTCGAAACAGCTTGTGCTATTCGGCGTCGGAAGCCTTCTCAGCCTCGTCCTTCTTGGCAGATTTCTTGGAAGCCTTCTTCTCGGACTTCTTCTCCTCTGCAGCCTCGGGCTTAGCCTCGGTGATCGTTGCCTTCTCCATAACATCGGCCACGGCCTTAGAGCGCAGCACGCCCTCGCGCACCATGTGCAGCTGGCCCATCTGGCGCCACTCGGCCTCAAGTGCCTTGGGATCCTCAACGCCGGCCTTCACGAACTCCTCGGACACTTCCTCGTCAGTGACGGTCATGCCGAAGTGACGAGCCCATGCGTCAAGCGCCAGGTCCTGCTTGACGGTATCGGCGGCCTGCAGCTTGATATCCTCCTTGAAGGAATCGGCCTTCATGCCCATGGCCTGCAGGTATGCATCGAACGACATGCCGGAAGCCTGCAGCTGCTGGAACAGCTCCTGCAGCAGGTTGGTTTCGGCGGCGGAGCACATGGAAGCAGGAGCCTCGATGTCAACGCGCTCAGCCAAAGCGTTCAGGCATGCACGCTCCTTCAGGCCCGGCATCATGGACTGCTTCTGGGCGGTGATGCTCTCGGCTACGCGCTTGCGCAGGTCGGCAACGTCCTCGAAGCCCAGCGTTTCCTTCGCCCACTCATCGGTAACCTCGGGCAGGATGCGCTTGCGCACAGCCTTGATCTCAACATCGAAATTCACCTTCGGGCAGGTGTCCTTGATGGCGCGCAGCAGCACCGGCGGGTTTTCGGGGATTTCCAGCTCGAACTCGGCGTTCTGGCCCTTCTTCAGACCCAGCAGCTTCTCGTCAAACTCGGCAGGCAGAAGGCCGGCACCCATGGCGTAGGGGCGCTCCTCGGTGGTGAGGGACTCGATGGCGTTACCCTCAGCGTCGGTAGCCTTCATGGCGATGGTCAGCTCGGAGTCGGCCTTGACCTTCGTGTTGGCCGGAGCATCCTTCATGGTGTAGTAATGCTCGCGGTAGTTCTGAATCTGATCCTCGACCTCTTGATCGGTGGCCTCTTCAGCCGGCAGCTCGATCTCGACGTTGTCGTAGTTGGAAAGCTCCACTTCAGGCTTCACGTCAACAGTAAAGCTGAAGGTGTAATCCTTGCCACCCTCAACCAGGCTAGGAGCCTCGGAGAAGTCGGGCTTGGTGATCGGGAACAGCTTAAGTTCGTCGATAGCCAGCGGGGTGGAACCGTTCACCGCTTCATCGGTGACGGAGGCACGGACGGCGTCCTTGCCCAGGGCGTTATCGATAATGGGACGCGGGGCTTTGCCCTTGCGGAACCCGGGGAAGTTGTACTTGTTGGCGAAATCCTTGTACGTCTTCTTGATACGTGCGTCGATATCCTTGGCATCAAGGGTGACGGTAACCTTAACCTGGTTATCCTCAAGAGCCTCTACTTTAGTTTCCACGT
>DJEE01000143.1:0-2204 GCA_002431805.1 Eggerthellaceae bacterium UBA5906 | reverse complement strand
ATCCTCCATCGTTACTTGCTCAAAGGTGCGATAGCGCACCGACCTGACATTATGGCACATTAAGCGGATTCGATAAAGCAAACAAACCAGGTTCACGAACGCACCATGACATATGTTCGCGCCGCCCGCCACATTTGCCTACCAAAACGAACCTGTTCAGGGTATCATAGGAACACACGTAAACGCACATCAAACGCACTAGAGGGTATCAACATGGCTTCCATTGAATTAAACATTCTTCAGGAACGTGAACTTGGCCGTCTGCTCGATTACGAACGCGCAACTTGCACCGTCGACGGCGAGCTCGTGTACCGCTGCGCCTTCCCCTTACGTCCCGACGACGACCTGCAGCGCGAGCTTATCGAGCGCGGCGCACTAGCCAAACGCCCCGACGAGCGCCGCGGCACCGTGGTTGCCATCACCACCGACGGCTATTCGTACTTCCCCGCCAAACGCAGGGCCCAAGAAGAGCGCAACCGCGCCAAAACGCACGACACGCGTCTGGTAGCTTTGTCGGCGTGCTTCGCAGCAGCTTGCGTGATCATCGGCTTTCTGCTCGGCAGGTTCGTAAGCTAACAAGCAAATGCAACGGTATCCTTAACGGGGAGGCGGTAAGCCTCCCCTTTTTCATGCCCCTATTGGTTCGCGGTCTATCAGTCACGGGCATCACCAGGGATGCGCATTATCGCGCCGCAAAAGCTCATGGGCCAAAACAGCCTGGCATCCTTTGACTCGTGTGCTGCGGCAAAAAGAAAAGGACGCCGAAGCGTCCTTTTCGAAATGCGTTCTGCGAAACAGTGCAATGCGTTACGCGTCTGCGCCGGGCTTGAAGTCGCGACCCTCTTTGCGCCACTGCATGTACTCGGCAGAAGCGGCAAACAGCACGTCGGTAGAAGAGTTGATGGCCGTTTCCACGGAGTCCTGGATAACGCCGATGACAAAGCCGATGCCCACAACCTGCATGGCAACGTCGTTGCCGATGCCGAATAGGCTGCATGCCAGCGGAATGAGCAACAAGCTGCCCCCGGCAACGCCGGAAGCGCCGCATGCGGAAACCGCGGACAGCGCACCGAGGATAACCGCCGTGCCGAAGCCGACCTCAACACCCATGGTGTGCGCAGCCATCATGGCCATAAGCGAAATGGTTACAGCAGCACCGCCCATGTTGATGGTTGCGCCAAGCGGGATGGACACCGAGTAGTTGTCCTTGTTCAGGCCCAGCTTTTGGCATAGTTCCATGTTCACCGGGATGTTAGCGGCAGAGCTGCGGGTGAAAAATGCCGTAACGCCGGAGTCCTTAATGCAGCGCCACACCAACGGGAACGGGTTTTTGCGGAAGCATGCAAACGCCAGAATGGGGTTGGTGACAAATGCGACCACAGCCATAGACGCCAGAAGCACCACCAGCAGCTGCCCGTATTCGGTGAAGATTTCCAAGCCGTTAGAGGAAACGGACGTGTATACCAAGCCCAAAATGCCGAACGGAGCCAGGGAGATAATCCAGCGCACAACCTGCGACACGGCATCGGAAATTGCAGAGAACACGTCTTTCACGCCGTCTTTCGCGTGACGCAGCGCGATGCCCAGCAGCACCGCCCAAGCCAAAATGCCCAGGTAGTTTGCGTTCGTGAGCGCGTCAACGGGGTTAGAGGCGATGGACAGCAAAAGCTTGGAGAACACCGATCCAATGTCAGAAGGTGCAGCCGAGGTGTCCTGTGCCGCTGCCAAGGTCAGATCAACGGGGAACAGCGAGCTCATAAGCACGGCAACAAACGCAGCAATGAAGGTTGCTGCAAGGTACAGCACCACAACAACCTTCATGGCGCCAGCGCCCTTTGCGTTTGCCAACGCGCTGATAACCAGGAAGAACACCAGGATAGGCGCCACGCCCTTCAACGCCGCCACAAACAGCGTGCCGAACATCTCGAGCACATCGTTGGCGGGCCATACCACGCCCAAAACAGCACCGATGACCAAGCCCACCAGAATGCGCTTGATCAGGCTAATGCTGTTCCACTTCCGCCCGATCGCTTTTATAGTTTCCATCTCCAACGTTCCTTTCCGCTTACTACCCCAACAACGGGCTCCGCAAGCTTGAACAAAACAGCTGAGGGGAGCATGCATATGTGCATACTCCCCTCAGATGGTGCGGGCGAAAGGACTTGAACCTTCACGGGTTTCCCCACCAGAACCTAAATCTGGCG